>NZ_JBWCAM010000021.1:35432-100869 GCF_056175065.1 Pseudomonas sp. JC1203 | reverse complement strand
TGCGGTTGGGGGCGGGTACAGCATAAGCCACCTTGCGGCAGATGGCACACCACCCCCTTGTGGGAGCTGGCTTGCCAGCGAGATGTTGGGGCCCTAAACGCTCGCTGGCAAGCCAGCTCCCACACAGGCAGGCGATGGTACAAGCTTGCGTTGTTTCATGTAGGCGGTGGGCGACAGCCCGGTGTGCTGGCGGAAGCACTTGTAGAACGCCGACAGCGAATTGAAACCGGCGGCAAAGGCCAGGGCGTCGATACGTGCCTCGGGGTTGGCTTCCAGGGCCTGCAGCAGGTGCTTGAGGCGCGCCTGGTTGACGTAGGCGTAGAAGGTCTGGCCCAGCACCTGGTTGAGCAGGTAGGACATCTGGTTGCGGGTGTAGCCGCACACGCGGGCCACTTCCTGCAGGTCCAGCTCGGGGTCCAGGTAGGGCTGGCGCTGGTCGAAATAGTGCTGCAGGTCGTCGGCCATGATGCCCAGCTGGCGCGGCGACAGGCCCAGCCGCGAGGTGGCCGGGCGCGGGGTGTCGGCGACCGGCTCGCGCACCAGCGCCGCGTATTCGTTGACCCGCCAGATCAGCCCGTCACGCACGGTGATGGCTTCGCTGGCATGGAACGACACCAGTTGGGCGCCGCCGCGCAGGGTCAGGGTGTACTGGATGAAGGCGGTGTCGCCGTCCACGCGGATGCGGTCGCTGTGTTCCAGCGCCTCGTCGGCGTTGCGCGGCATGCTTGCCTGCACGTAGTCGCGCAGCTCGGCCAGGGCCAGGGTGCGGTTCTGGAAGAAATCGTGGTACTGGATAGCGGGGTGGTACAGCGCCATGACGCCGTCCAGGTCGCGGTGCTTCCAGCACAAGTGGTAGCGGGTGACGGTGGTGAGGGTGTCGGTTGGCATGCAGGCACCGGTGGTGGATGCGGGCGCGGCCTGCGGCCACTGCTACGGGTTCGTAGCAGCGGCCGCAGGCCGCGTCATTGCATCAGTTCAGGAACTGCTCCGCATAGTGGCAGGCCACCTGGCGGGTATCAACCTGGCGCAGCTCCGGTATCTCGCTGGCGCAGCGCTCGGTGGCGTACGGGCAGCGCTTGTGGAAGGCGCAGCCGGACGGTGGGTTGAGCGGGTTGGGCAGCTCGCCGACAATCTTGATTTTCGGCTTGGCCGGGTCCGGCTTGATGGTCGGGGTGGCGGACAGCAGGGCCTGGGTGTAGGGGTGCAGCGGGCGCTTGTAGATGTCTTCCTTGGGGCCCATTTCCGCCGGGCGGCCGAGGTACATCACCAGCACGTCATCGGCCACGTGGCGCACCACCGCCAGGTTGTGCGAGATGAACACGTAGGCGGTGTTGAACTGCTGCTGCAGGTCCATGAACAGGTTCAGCACCTGTGCCTGGATCGACACGTCCAGCGCCGAGGTCGGCTCGTCCGCCACCAGCACCTTGGGTTGCAGCATCATGGCGCGGGCCAGGGCGATACGCTGGCGCTGGCCGCCGGAGAACATGTGCGGGTAGCGCTGGTAATGCTCGGGGCGCAGGCCCACCTGTTGCATCATCGCCTGCACTTTCTCGCGGCGCTCGGCCTTGCTCAGGTTGGTGTTGATCAGCAGCGGTTCGCCCAGTTGGTCACCGATTTTCTGCCGTGGGTTCAGCGAGGCATACGGGCTCTGGAACACCATCTGCACGTCCTTGCGCAGTTGCTTGCGCTCGGCCTTGCTGGCGCCATGCACTTCCTGGCCGGCGATTTTCAGCGAACCGGACGAGGGCTCCTCGATCAGCGTCAGCGCGCGGGCCAGGGTGGACTTGCCACAACCCGACTCGCCAACCACGGCCAGGGTCTTGCCGGCTTCAAGCTCGAACGACACGCCGTTGAGGGCGCGCACCAGGGCATGGCCCTTGAACAGGCCGCGCGAGACTTCGTAGTGACGGGTGAGGTCGCGGGCAGTAAGTACGACGGCCATCAAGCCACCTCCTGGTTCAGCGGGTAGAAGCAACGGGCCAGGCTATGGGCCTTGGGGTCCAGCGCCGGGCGCTGGGTGCGGCAGTTGTCCTGGGCGTAGGGGCAGCGTGGCGACAGCAGGCAGCCCTGCGGGCGGTCATAGCGGCCGGGGACGATGCCGGGCAGCGTGGCCAGGCGCTCGGCGCCTTCGCTGTGCTCGGGAATGGCCGCCAGCAACGCTTCGCTGTAAGGGTGCGCGGGGATGTCGAACAGCTGCGGCACCTGGCCCACTTCCACGGCCTGGCCTGCGTACATCACGCAGACGCGCTGGGCCGTTTCGGCTACCACGGCAAGGTCGTGGGTAATCAGGATCAGCGCCATGTTCTGCTCTTTCTGCAGGTTCAGCAGCAGCTCCATGATCTGCGCCTGGATGGTCACATCCAGGGCGGTGGTGGGTTCGTCGGCGATCAGCAGCTTCGGCTCGCCGGCGATGGCCATGGCGATGGCCACGCGCTGGCTCATGCCGCCCGACAGCTGGTGCGGGTAGGCGTCCAGGCGGCTTTCGGCGCCGGGGATTTCCACCTTCTTCAGCAGCTCAAGGGCACGCTGGCGCGCCTGCTTGTTGTTCATGCCCAGGTGCTGGCGCAGCACTTCCTGAATCTGGAAGCCCACGGTGTAGCTGGGGTTCAGCGCGGTCATGGGGTCCTGGAAAATCATCGCCAGGTCCTTGCCCACCACTTGCCGGCGTTGGCGCGCGCTGAGCTTGAGCATGTCGCGGCCGTCGAAATTCAGCGCGTCGGCGGTGATGATGCCGGGGTGATCGATCAGGCCCATCAGCGCCATCATGGTCACGGATTTACCCGAGCCCGATTCGCCGACGATCGCCAACACTTCACCCTTGTCCACCGACAGGTCGAGGCCATCGACCACCGGCACGGCCTTGGCATCGCCAAAGCGCACGTTCAGATTCTTGATATGCAACAGTGACATGGTCGTCCCCTCAGGCGGCATTCTTGAGTTTGGGGTCCAGCGCATCGCGCAGCCCGTCGCCCATCAGGTTGATTGCCAGCACGCTGAGCAAAATGGTCAAACCAGGCAGGCTCACTACCCACCAGGCACGTTCGATGTAGTCGCGGGCCGAGGCCAGCATGGTGCCCCACTCGGGGGTTGGCGGCTGTACGCCCAGGCCCAGGAAGCCCAGCGCCGCGGCGTCGAGGATGGCCGAGCTGAAGCTCAGGGTGGCCTGCACGATCAGCGGCGCCATGCAGTTGGGCAGCACGGTGACGAACATCAGGCGCAGCAGGCCGGCACCGGCCAGGCGCGCGGCGGTGACGTAGTCGCGGTTCAGCTCGCCCATCACGGCGGCGCGGGTCAGGCGCACGTAGGAAGGCAGCGAGACCACGGCAATGGCGATCACGGTGTTGATCAGGCCAGGGCCGAGGATGGCGACGATGGCTACGGCCAGCAGCAGCGAGGGCAGGGCCAGCATCACGTCCATCAGGCGCATGATGGTGGGGCCCATGATGCGCGGGAAGAACCCGGCCAGCAGGCCCATGATGATGCCCGGGATCAGCGACATCACCACCGACGACAGGCCGATCAGCAGCGACAGGCGCGAGCCGTGGATAAGCCGCGACAGCAGGTCACGGCCCAGTTCGTCGGTGCCCAGCAGGTATTGCCACTGGCCGCCGGCCAGCCACACGGGCGGGGTCAGCAACGCGTCGCGGAACTGCTCGCTGGGGTCGTGCGGCGCCACCCACGGCGCGAAAATCGCGCAGAAGACGATCAGCAGCATGAACGCCAGGCCGGCGACGGCGCCCTTGTTCTTGGCGAACGCTTGCCAGAACTCTTTGTAGGGCGAGGGGTACAGCAGGCTTTGGTCAACGGGGACCGCGGTGTTTTCAGTAGTCATTGTCCGGGCCTCAGCGCTGGTGACGGATGCGTGGGTTGGCCAGGCCGTAGAGGATGTCCACGACGAAGTTGACCAGGATCACCAGGCAGGCGATCAACAGGATGCCGTTCTGCACCACCGGGTAGTCGCGGGCGCCAATGGCTTCGATCAGCCATTTGCCGATGCCCGGCCACGAGAAGATGGTTTCGGTCAGCACGGCGCCGGCCAGCAGGGTGCCCACTTGCAGGCCGAACACGGTCAGCACCGGGATCAGCGCGTTGCGCAGGCCGTGCACGAACACCACGCGGGCAGGCGACAGGCCCTTGGCACGGGCGGTGCGCACATAGTCTTCGCGCAGCACTTCGAGCATGGAGGAACGGGTCATGCGGGCGATCACCGCCAGCGGGATGGTGCCCAGCACGATGGCGGGCAGAATCAGGTGGCGCAGGGCGTCGACGAACGACCCTGGTTCGTCGCTGAGCAGGGTGTCGATGAGCATGAAGCCGGTTTTCGGCTCGATGTCATACAGCAGGTCGATGCGCCCGGACACCGGCGTCCAGCCCAGGCTCACCGAGAAGAACATGATGAGGATCAGGCCCCACCAGAAAATGGGCATGGAGTAGCCGGCCAGGGAAATGCCCATCACCCCATGGTCGAACAGCGAGCCCCGCTTGAGCGCGGCGATCACCCCCGCCAGCAGCCCGAGGATGCCGGCGAAGATCAGCGCGGCAATCGACAGTTCCAGGGTGGCGGGGAACAGTTGCAGGAATTCGTGCCAGACGCTTTCGCGGGTACGCAGCGATTCGCCCAGGTTGCCATGCGCCAGGTTGCCGATGTAGTCCAGGTACTGTGCATAGAGGGGTTTGTTCAGGCCCAGGCGTTCCATCGCCTGGGCATGCATTTCAGGGTCGACACGGCGTTCGCCCATCATCACTTCCACGGGGTCGCCGGGTATCAGGCGTATCAGTGCGAACGTCAGCAACGTGATGCCGAAGAAGGTGGGGATCAACAACCCCACGCGGCGGGCTATAAAACTAAACATCTTGAGTGGTACCTCGTCAGCCGGTTAGGCAGTTCCCGCCCACTGCCCCGGTGGGGACGCGGGCGGGCGTTTTTCTTGTTACTTCACCAGGGTGGTAGCGAAGTTGTTATTGGTCAGGGGGCTAATGTGATAACCCTCGACGTTCTTGCGCACGGCGGTAAACAAGCGTGGGTAGGCCAGGCTAAGCCACGGAATGTCCTTGGCGAAAATAACCTGGGCCTGCTTGTAGGCCTGCTCGCGTTCGGCCGGGTCGCTGCTGGCACGCGCCTTAGCGAGGAACCCGTCGAACTCCTTGTTGCACCAGCGGGCGGCGTTCTCGCCGCTCTTGGCGGCGTCGCAACTCAGGTTGGGGCTGAGGAAGTTGTCCGGGTCGCCGTTGTCGCCGGCCCAGCCGTAGAACGCCAGGTCATGTTCGCCCTGTTTGATGCGCTTGACCATTTCCCCCCATTCGAACACACGAATATCGAGGTTGAGGCCAATCTTGGCAAGGTCTGCTTGCAATAACTGGGCCGCCAGGGTCGGGTTGGGGTTGGTGGGGCCGCCGCCGTTGCGGGCGAACACGGTGAAGCGCGTGCCCTCCGGCACCCCGGCTTCCTTGAGCAGGGCGCGGGCCTTGTCCAGGTCGTGGGGCAGGTCGGTGATGCTCTTGTCGAAGCCCAGCAACGTCGGCGGGTAGGGGCCGGTGCCAGCCGTTGCGTTGCCTTCGCCGAACAGGGTCTTGACCAGGGTGGGCTTGTCCAGCGCCATGGCGATGGCCTGGCGCACGCGAATGTCACCCAGGTATTTGTGCGAGGTGTTGATGGCCACGTAGCTGGTCATCAACGCTTCCATCTCGTCCACCCGCAGGTTGGGGTCGGCCTTCACGCTGGGGATATCGTCAGGCTTGGGGTAAACGGCGATCTGGCATTCGTTGGCGCGCAGTTTCTGCAGGCGTACGTTGCTGTCGGTGGTGATGGCGAACACCAGTGCTTCGCTGGGGGCCACGCCCTTGTAGTAGTCGGGGTTGGCCTTGTAGCGCACCATCGCATCCTTGTTGTAGCGCGTGAGGATGAACGGCCCGGTGCCGATGGGCTTGCTGTTGATATCACCGGTCTTGCCGGCTTTCAGCAGCTGGTCGCCGTATTCGGCGGAGTAGATCGACGCGAAGCCCATGGCCATGTCCCGCAGGAAGGGTGACTCGGGACGCTTGAGGTTGAAACGAACAGTGTAGTCGTCAACCTTGTCGATGCTGTCTATCAGGTCTTTCATGCCCATGGCTTCGAAATAGGGGAAGCCCATGGGCGCCTTGTCGTGCCAGGGATGCTTGGGGTCGAGCTGGCGCTCGAAGCTCCATAGCACGTCATCGGCATTGAATTCGCGGCTGGGCTTGAAGTAGTCGGTGGTCTGGAACTTCACGCCCTGGCGCAGGTGAAAGGTGTAGGTCTTGCCGTCGGGGCTGATGTCCCAGCTCTGCGCCAGGTCCGGCTCGACGTCGGTGGTGCCGGGCTTGAAGCTGGCCAGGCGGTTGAAGAGGGTCTCCGATGAGGCGTCGGCCGTGGTGGCCGCCGTGTACTGCACAATGTCGAACCCTTCCGGGCTGGCCTCGGTACAGACCACCAGGGGTTTGGCGGAAATGCCGACGGCAACGCTGAACAGAGCTGCCGCGATTGCGGCGCGAAGGGGTAGCGCTTTCATGTAGTCCCTCTGTGATCAATAGCCAGATTAGCCTGCGGCGGTGGATCGCACCGCGCGCAGGCCAGGTTGGTTACAGGATGTTGAACGGAATCGTGGTAACGATCCGCAGTTCGTCCAGGCTGCCATCAGCCTGGTTGGCACTGGCGCGGTGGGCGGTGTAGGTCGCCCGCACGCTGGTGTCTTTCAAGGCGCCGCTCTGAATCACGTAGGAAGTACCCACGCCGTATTCGTAGTGGTGTTCGCCGTCCATGTTCTTCACGTCATAGGCGGTGCCGGTGTAGTGGGTGCCGTCGATGCCCCAGCCGCGGGCGGTGTAGACGTTGAACTTGAGGCCCGGCACGCCGTACTGCGCCATGTTCAGGCCGTAGGCCACTTGGAACGACTTCTCGTTCGGGCCGTTGAAGTCCGACAGCAGGGAGTTGGCCAGGAAGATGCCGTTGGTTTCGTGCAGGTAGTCGAAGTACTCGTTGCCGTTGATCTGCTGGTAGGCGAACGTCAGGCTGTGGGCCTGGTGGGTGGCGGTCAGCGACAGGCTGCCGGCGTCGTTGTCGATCTGCCCCATCTTGCGGGCGCCGGTGTCACGGGTCTTGTAGTAGTTCAGGCCGGTGGTCAGGCTGACCACGGCGCTGTCACCCAACACGTGGGTGCCGCCGAAGTAGTACTGGTTCCAGAAGTCTTCCACCTGGGTGGCGAACAGGGTGGTGGTGACGCTTTCGAACGGCTGGTAGTTGATGCCTGCGGTGGTCACCCGGTCGGTTTCCACGCCGGTAGCGCTGTATTCGCTGCGGAACTTGCTCAGGCTCTGCTCGGTACGCGGCGACACGCGGTCGAAGGTGCCGGCCTGGAACGACAGGTTGTTGAATTCCTTGCTGTCGATGCTCACGCCCTGGAAGCTGGATGGCAGCGCACGGTTGCCGATGGTGGCGACCATGGGCGTGTCCATGGCCTGGCGGCCCAGGGTCAGGGTGGTGTTGGACACCCGCGCCTTGACGTTGCCCAGGCCCAGCTTGCTCCACTGGCCAATGGTGTCGCCGTCGCTGTCGGCCAGGGTGCGGTTGTTCGAACCGCCGTTGCGCGCGCTGCCGCGCTCCAGCGCCACCACGTTGTACAGCGCCGCTTCCACGCCGAAGCCGACGGTGCCCTGGGTAAAGCCCGAGGTGTAGTTCACCGTGGTGCTCTGCAGCCAGTTGGTGCGGTTGTTCATGGGCTCCCGGGTACCGTCCTTGCTGTGGCTGAACAGGGGCCCGCGCTTGGACTGTTCGCGGGCATACCAGTTGCGCGTCGAGCCTGACAGGCTCTGGTCTTCGACAAAGCCCTTGGCGTCGGCCTGGGCGCTGCTGTCCTTGAGCGTGGTGGGCGTGAACGCCTGGCTGGCGTCATCGGCATTGGCCAGGGCGGACAGGCCGCCGATGGACAGGGCCAGCAGTGCTTTTCTTGTAATGTTCATGGGTGAAGCTCCTTGGTTTTTCTTTTTTTTATGCCGGGCACATTCAGGTGCTCGGTCAACTTTGGGTACAACTACGTTTGCAAACGTTTGGCCTCGTTCAACTGGCCGCGGTTTGCCGGCGTTGATGGCAGCACGCCTGGGCGTGCGCATCGCTGCACTGGAGGTCAGTCGATCAGCGAGACTCCGGTGAAGGTGTTGCGGCCGAACGGGCTGACCTTGAAGTCCTGCACCTTGGCGCTGATGGGCTGATTGACCGTGGAGTGGGCGATCGGCGTGATCGGCACTTCCTGCTTGAGGCGCTGCTGGGCCTGGCGGTACAGCTCGCTGCGGGCCTCGCGGTCGTTGAGGGTCTTGGCCTTCGTCACCAGGGCGTCGAAGGTGGGGTCGCACCACATGGCGATGTTGTTGCTGCCAATGGCGCCACAGCTGTACAGGGTGCCCAGCCAGTTGTCGGGGTCACCGTTGTCGCCGGTCCAGCCCATCAGGGCCACGTCGTGCTCGCCGTTCTTGGTGCGCTTTAGGTACTCGCCCCACTCGTAGCTGACGATGCGCGCCTTGATGCCCACCTTGGCCCAGTCGGACTGCAGCATCTCGGCCATCAGCTTGGCGTTGGGGTTGTAGGGGCGCTGCACGGGCATGGCCCACAGGGTGATCTCGTGGCCGTCCTTGACCCCGGCTTCCTTGAGCAGCTGGCGCGCCAGGTCCGGGTTGTACGGGGCGTCCTTGATGCTGGTGTCGTAGGACCATTGGGTCGGCGGCATGGCGTTCATCGCCAACTGGCCGGCCTCCTGGTACACCGCGTGCAGGATCGCCTGCTTGTTCACCGCCATGTCCATGGCCTGGCGCACCTTGAGCTGGTCGAACGGCGGGTGCTGCACGTTGTAGCCGATGTAGCCGAGGTTGTAACCCGGGGTCTCGATGACCTTCAGCTTGGGGTCGGCACGCAGCGCGGCAAGGTCGGCAGGGCGCGGGTTGAGGGTCACCTGGCACTCGTTCTTGCGCAGCTTCTGCACGCGCACCGAGGAGTCGACGTTGATCGCATAGATCAACTGGTCGACCTTCACCTGGCTAGGCTCCCAGTACTGCTCGTGCGCCTTGTAGCGTATCTGCGAGTCCTTCTGGTAGCGCTGCAGGGCGAAGGGCCCGGTGCCAATGGGCTTGTGGTTGAGGTCGCTGGGCTTGCCGGCTTTGAGCAGCTGCTCGGCGTACTCGGCGGACTGGATGGCGGCAAAGCTCATGGCGATGTTCTGCACGAAGGCTGCGTCCACCGTGCGCAGCTTGAATACCACGGTCATGGCGTCGGTCTTGCTGACGCTGACCAGGTTCTTGTCCAGGCCCATCGACACGAAGTACAGGAACTCTGTGGGGTAGGCGCGGGTGAACGGGTGGTCGCGGTCGAGCATGCGCTGGAAGGTAAACAGCACGTCGTCAGCGTTGAAATCGCGGCTGGGGGTGAAAGCCTTGTTGCTGTGGAAGCGCACGCCTTCACGCAGGTGGAAGGTGTAGGTGAGGCCATCCTCGGCCACGTCCCAGCGCGTGGCCAGGCTGGGGACCACGGCGGTGCCGCCGCGCTCGAATTCGGTCAGGCGGTTGTACAGCGGTTCCGCGGCATCGTTGTCGGTGCCACCGGTGAACTGGGCGATATCGAAGCCCGCAGGGCTGCCTTCAGAGCAGAACACCAGGCTCTTGTTGTTGGCCTGACTGAGCGGCACCTCGGCCAAAAGGCCCAGGCTGAGCAGGGATGCAACCAGATGGTGTTGACGCATGACGGTCTATTCCTTGTTGTCTGGATCGAGGCGGCCTGAGGGGTGATCGGGCCGAGGTTCGAAACTAGGGGCGCCAGCCTTGACCGTAAATGCGCGAAATCGCTGTGACCTGTTGGAAATATCTGAAATGCACGAAGGCCCTGCGTGAAAATGCAGTAATCGTTGTCTTCAGGGATTTCCCACCTTGAACGGTGGGAGCTGGCTTGCCAGCGAGCTTTTCGGGGCCATCAAAAGCTCGCCGGCAAGCCGGCTCCCACAGGGCGTTTACTTCTTGCTTTCGTCGATGCCCACGCCGTAGAACGAGTTCAGGCCGAATGGGCTGATCTTGAAATCAACCACGCTGTTGCGCATCGGCTGGTACACCGTGGAGTGCGCGATCGGGGTGATCGGCACCTGGTCCTTGGCGCGGTGCTGGGCCTGCTTGTACAGCTCGGTGCGCTTGGCCTGGTCTGGGGTGGCCTTGGCGGCCTTGACCAGCTTGTCGAAGTCGGCGTCACACCATTTGCCGAAGTTGTTGCCGTTGATGGCATCACAGCCCAGCAGGGTACCCAGCCAGTTGTCCGGGTCACCGTTGTCGCCGCTCCAGCCGATCAGCATGGCGTCCATCTCGCCGTTGTGCGCGCGCTTGATGTACTCGCCCCACTCGTAGCTGACGATGTTGGCCTTGATGCCGATTTTGCCCCAGTCCGACTGCAGCATTTCAGCCATCAGCTTGGCGTTGGGGTTGTAGGGGCGCTGTACGGGCATGGCCCACAGGTTGATGGTGGTGCCTTCGGGAATGCCGGCTTCCTTGAGCAGGGCCTTGGCTTTTTCCGGGTCGTAGGCAGGGTCCTTGATGGTGGTGTCATAGGACCACTGCGTCGGCGGCATGGCGTTGACGGCCAGCTGGCCGGCGCCCAGGTACACCGACTTGATGATTTGCGGCTTGTTCACGGCCATGTCCAGCGCCTGGCGGAACTTGAGGTTGTCGAACGGCTTGTGGGTCACGTTGTAGGCGATGTAGCCCAGGTTGAAGCCGGCCTGTTCAGGCATCTTCAGGTTTGGGTCGGCCTTGAGCGGGTCGATGTCGGCGGGGCGCGGGTAGGCGGTGATCTGGCACTCGTTCTTCTTCAGCTTCTGCATGCGCACCGAGGCGTCGGTGGTGATGGCGAAGATCAGGTTGTCGACCTTCACATCCTCAGGCTTCCAGTAGTCCTTGTTGCCCTTGAAGCGAATTTGCGCGTCTTTCTGGTACTTGCTGAACACGAACGGGCCAGTGCCGATCGGCTTCTGGTTGAGGTCCTGCGGCTTGCCTTCCTTGAGCAGCTGCGCGGCGTACTCGGCGGACTGGATGGAAGCGAAGCTCATGGCCATGTCCTGGATGAACGCGGCGTCCACGGTCTTCAGGGTGAACTTGACGGTGTGGTCGTCGACTTTCTCCACCTTGGTGATGTTGTCGTTCATCCCCATGTCGGTGAAGTACGGGAACTCGGTGGGGTAGGCCTTGCGGAACGGCATGTCCTTGTCGAGCATGCGCGTGAAGGTGAACACCACGTCGTCGGCGTTGAATTCGCGGCTCGGCTTGAAGTAGTCGGTGGTGTGGAACTTGACCCCTTCGCGCAGGTGGAAGGTGTAGGTCAGGCCGTCGGTGGACACGTCCCAGCTGGTCGCCAGGCCAGGAACCACGGCGGTGCCGCCACGCTCGAACTGGCTCAGGCGGTTGAAGATGGTCTCGGCCGAAGCGTCGAAGTCAGTACCGGTTGTGTACTGGCCCGGGTCGAAACCGGCCGGGCTGCCTTCTGAGCAGAACACCAGGCTGGTGGGTGCTGCCAGGGCAAAAGGAGCGCTGGCAAGCATGCCGGCGCCGATCAGAAACGGAATGACCGCGTGTTTGAGCATGGTGGCCTCAGTTGTTGTGTTTTTTGATTGAGGGGACCTTGTGGGTCTACCCGCCGATACTTATGCAGGCGGCATACCCAAAGCAATACTTTGGCGTCAGGGAAAGGACAAAGTGTGGAACAGGCGTACAAGAATGTCGCATGGATATAAAAATCTATCCATTTGAACGTTTGCGTACGTTTTAAATGGTGCACGGGGCGCACTAAAGCTGATCATTTGGTCAGCTTTGTGCGCCATTATGGTGCGCCTGTCGAGATGTGGGAGCTGGCTTGCCAGCGAGCTTTTCGGGGCAGTCAAAAGCTCGCTGGCAAGCCAGCTCCCACAATACGATTTACTGTTGCACACTCACGCCATAGAACGGCGTCAGGCCGAACGGGCTGATGCGGAAGTCCTGCACTTCCTTGCGCATGGGCTGGAACACCGTGGAGTTGGCGATCGGCGTGATCGGCACCTGGGCCTTGAGGATGTGCTGGGCCTGCTGGTACAGCTTGATGCGCTCGTCGCGGTTGCTGCTCAGCTTGGCCTGCTGGATCAGCTTGTCGTAGGCCGGGTCGCACCACTTGGCGTAGTTGCTGCCCTTCACCGCCGCGCAGCTGTACAGCACGCCCAGCCAGTTGTCGGGGTCGCCGTTGTCGCCGGTCCAGCCATAGATCATCACGTCATGCTCGCCGGCCTTGGCGCGCTTGATGTACTCGCCCCACTCATAGCTGACGATGTTGGCCTTGATGCCCACCTTGGCCCAGTCGTTCTGGATCATCTGCGCCGACATGCGCGCGTTCGGGTTGGACGCGCGCTGCACGGTCATGGCCCACAGGTTGATGCTGGTGCCTTCCTTGACCCCGGCTTCCTTCAGCAACTGGCGCGCCTTGTCGGGGTTGTAGGGGGCGTCCTTGATGGTCGGGTCGTAGGACCATTGCGCCGGTGGCAGGGCGTTCTGCGCCAGCTGGCCGGCGCTCTGGTACACGGCCTTGATGATGGCCGGCTTGTCGATGGCCATGTCCAGCGCCTGGCGCACCTTCAGCTGGTCCAGCGGCGCGTGGGTGACGTTGTAGGCCAGGAAACCCAGGTTGAAACCGGGCTGGCTCTGCACCTTCAGGTCAGGGTCCTGCTTGGCCACTTCGATGTCTTCGGGGCGCGGGTAGCCGCTCACCTGGCACTCGTTGCGCTTGAGCTTCTGCAGGCGCACGGCGGCGTCCGGGGTGATGGAGAAAATCAGGTTGTCGAGCTTCACATCCTCAGGCTTCCAGTAGTCCTTGTTGCCCACGTAGCGGATCTGCGCGTCCTTCTGGTAGCGCTTGAACACGAACGGGCCGGTGCCGATGGGTTTCTGGTTGATGTCGGCAGGCTTGCCTTCCCTCAACAGCTGGTTGGCGTATTCGGCGGACTGGATCGAGGCGAAGCTCATGGCCAGGTTCTGCACGAAGGCCGCGTCGATGTGGTTGAGGGTGAACACCACGGTGTGGTCGTCGGTCTTGGTGACCGACTTGATGGTGGTGTTGAGGTCCATGTCGTTGAAGTACGGCGACTCCGACGGGTACGCCTTGCGGAACGGCTGCTCGGGGTTGAGCAGGCGTTCGAAGGTGAACAGCACGTCATCGGCATTGAAAGTGCGCGTTGGCGTGAAGTAATCGGTGGTGTGGAACTTCACCCCGTCACGCAGGTGGAAGGTGTACACCAGGCCGTCCTTGGCCACCTCCCAGGAGGTCGCCAGGCCGGGTTCCACCTCGGTGCCGCCGCGCTTGAACTGCGTCAGGCGGTTGAACACGGTTTCGGCCGACGCATCGAAGTCGGTGCCGCTGGTGTACTGGCTGGGGTCGAAGCCGGCGGGGCTGGCTTCCGAGCAATAGACCAGGGTGCTGGCCGCCTGGGCCAGGGGCGCTGCGCCAAGCAAGGCTGCGGCCAGTAGCAGCGGGGTGAAGGCGGATTTGTCCATGAAAGCCTCTAGGGGAGTGAGTGCCTGGCAGATTACCTCGCCGACCCCCGTGGGGGGCGCGGGCGCGCCTGCTTGCGACTAAACCCCCACCGCGCGCGGGCACGCCAGCTCCCACAAAACCTTCATCATTTGTGCCGGGCGGTGTTACGGCATCTGCACTTCAATGGCGCCATCGGCGCTCATGGTCACCTGGCTGGTGCCGGCTTCCACTTCAGGCGCGGGCGCCGAGTCGGCCATCGCCGATTTCATCATCATGGCCGCCCGTGGGAACGGCTGCTGATAGCCGCTGCTGTTGAGGTTCATGCTCACCACCTTGTAACCCTTGCCACCCAGCGCCTCGGTCGCCAGTTGTGCACGGGCCTTGAACGCGGCCACGGCGTCCTTCAGCAGGGCGTCTTCGCTCTGGGTGCGTACCTTGGGCGAAATGGTGAAGCTCATGCCGCCCATCTTCAGCTCTTGCAACAGCTGCCCGGTAAGCGTGGACAGGGCAGGGAAGTCGGCACTTTCCAGGCGCAGCTCGGCGCGTTCGCGCCAGCCGGTGATCTTCTGGCCCTTGTCATCGTAAATGGGGTAGCTGTTGCGGCTGCCCTGGCTGATCTTCACGTCCTTAGCCGCGCGGGCCGTGCCCAGCGCCTTGTTCATGGCTTCGGTCACCTGGGCGGCGAGCTTGGCCGGGTCGGCGTTCTGTTCTTCGCTGTACAGGGTCACCAGCATCAGGTCGCGCGGCACCTCCTGGCTGACCTCGGCGCGCAGGGAAATCTGGTTGTAGCGGGGTTCGTCGGCCAGCGCAGGAAGGCTGGCCAGCAGGCCGGCGCCAAGGATCAGGGCGGCGCTGCGACTGAGGGTGTGCATGGGGGGACTCCTTGTGGGCAAACCGATGAGACTGTAGTTCCACTGGAGCGGTTCAGCACGGATGTGTAACCGTTTGTGGCGTTGGAGCGTTTAGGGAAATCTCCCACGCCATTATCAGAAACGCCTCTCATTAATTTTCCCTCCGTCTGACTCGTCACTTCGTTGTGGTTCCAAAGCCGTGCAAGCGGCAATCCCCCAGCAACGCAATACTGACGAGGTCGGCAATGGCTTTTGATCGCGAAGACACCGTGTTCACCGTGGTGGTTAACCACGAAGAGCAGTACTCCATCTGGCCCGAATACAAGGCCATTCCCCAAGGCTGGCGCGAAGCCGGCAAAAGCGGCCTGAAGGCCGAGTGCCTGGCGTTCATCGAGGAAGTCTGGACCGACATGCGCCCGCTCAGCCTGCGCCAGCACATGGAACAGCAGGCGGCCCGCTGATGCGTCTGTATTGCCTGCCCTATTCGGGCGCCAGCGCGATGGTTTACGGCCGCTGGCGCCGCAGCCTGCCGGCCGACATCGAGGTGTGCCCGCTGGAGCTGCCCGGCCGCGGCCGGCGCTTCAGCGAGCCGTTGGCCACCGACATGGTGGCGCTGGCGCGCCAGCTGGCCGCCGAGATCAGCCCGCAGCTCGACCGCCCCTACGCGCTGTTCGGCCACAGCCTGGGCGGCCTGCTGGTGCACGAGCTGGCGCATGCGCTGCGCGAACGTGGTTGCCCGCCGCCGCGCCTGCTGTTCGCCTCCGGCACCGCCGCGCCTTCGCAGCGCGACACCGAACGCTTCGCCGCGAACAAGACCGACGCCCAGTTGATCGCCGACCTGCGTGAGCTCAACGGCACCCCCGAAGACATCCTCGCCAATGAAGAACTGATGCGCCTGACGCTGCCGGTGCTGCGCGCCGATTTCGCCCTGTGCGGCGGCTACCAGTACCGCCTGCGTGCACCGCTGGACTGCCCCATCCAGGTGCTGGCCGGGCGCCAGGACTCGACCACGCCTGCGCAGTTGCAGGCCTGGCGCCAGGAAACCACGGGCGGCTTCGACCTGAGCCTGTTCGACAGCGGCCACTTCTTCATCCACGACCAGGCCAGCGATGTCCTCGCGCTGCTCCAGGCCCGGCTGCAACCCCTGCTGCACCGTCACGCAACAGCCATTTGAACCAAAGGTGATCGAAATGACCGAGCGCTTCGCAAGCTCGTTGGTGGAATCCTTGCAGCAACGCGCGGCCGCAACGCCGGACCGCGAGGCGCTGCGCTTCCTGGTGGACGGTGAAGAGGCCTTCGAGGCGCTCAGTTACCGGCAGCTGGCACAGCGGGCCCAGGCCATCGCCGTGTGGCTGCGCCAGCAGGCGGGGGCCGGCGAGCGCGCGGTGCTGCTGTTCCCCAGCGGCCTGGACTACGTGGCCAGCTTCTACGGCTGCCTGCACGCCGGGGTCATCGCGGTGCCGGCCTACCCGCCGGAGTCCACTCGCTCGCAGCACTTGCAGCGCCTGCAATCGATCATCGAAGACGCCCAGCCCAGGGTCATCCTCACCGACTCCACAGTGGCTGGGCTGCTGGGCGACAGTTTCGCCGGCAAGGTCCAGGTGCTGGCGGTGGACCAGGTGGACGCGCGCATGGCCGCCGACTGGCAGATGCCGCGGCTGGCCGCCGACGACATCGCCTTCCTGCAATACACCTCCGGCTCCACCTCGCGGCCCAAGGGCGTGCAGGTCAGCCACGGCAACCTGATGGCCAACGAGCGCATCATCACCCACGGCTTCGGCATCAATGCCCAGGACACCCTGGTCAGCTGGTTGCCGCTGTACCACGACATGGGCCTGATCGGCGGCCTGCTGCAGCCCATCTACAGCGGCGTGCCGTGCGTGCTGATGTCGCCGCGGCACTTCCTCGAACGGCCGGTGCGCTGGCTGCAGGCCATGAGCCGTTACCAGGGCACCGTCAGCGGTGGCCCGGACTTCGCCTACCGCCTGTGCACCGAGCGCGTCGCCGACGCGGCCCTGGCGCAACTGGACCTCAGCCACTGGCAGCTGGCGTACTCGGGCTCCGAGCCCATCCGCCGCGAAACCCTGCAAGGTTTCGCCCAGCGCTTCGCTGCCTGCGGCTTCCAGGAACGCGCTTACTTCGCCTGCTATGGCCTGGCCGAGGCAACCCTGTTCGTTACCGGCAGCCAGCGTGGCCAGGGCATTGCCGTGGACGAATTCGACAGCCAGGCGCTGGCCGACAACCGCCTGGAAGCGGGGTTGGGCTCGCCGCTGGTGGACTGCGGCAGCGCGCAGCCCGAGCACGCCGTACGCGTGTGCGACCCGCAGCACGGCCAGCCGTTGGCCGACGGCCAGGTGGGCGAGATCTGGGCCAGCGGGCCGAGCATCGCCAAGGGCTACTGGCGCAACCCCGAGGCCAGCGCCCAGGCCTTCGTGCAGGCTGACGGCCAGGCCTGGCTGCGCACCGGCGACCTGGGCAGCCTGGTGCAGGGCCAGTTGCGGGTAACCGGGCGGCTGAAAGACATGCTCATCGTGCGTGGCCAGAACCTCTATCCCCAGGACCTTGAACGCGCCGTGGAAACCCACGTCGCCGCCGTGCGGCAGGGCCGGGTAGGGGTGTTCGCCATCGAGCACCAGGGCCGCGAGGCCGTTGGCGTGGCCGCCGAGATCGGCCGCGGCACCCAGAATAAAATCAGCGCCCAGGCCCTGGCCGAGGCCATCCGCCTGGCCGTGGCCCAGGTCTGCCAGGAAGCCCCGGCGGTGGTCGCGCTGCTCAACCCCGGCGCGCTGCCCAAGACCTCCAGCGGCAAGCTGCAACGTTCGGCCTGCCGCGCCATGCTGCAGGACGGCAGCCTCGACAGCTACGCCATCGACCGCCTGGGTGAACAACACCTGGCGCAGGCCGAGGCGCGCGCGCCGCTGACCGCCAGCGAGCAACTGATCGCCCCGCTGTGGGCGGACTGCCTGGGCATTGACCCGGGCGCTGCGGACAACTTCTTCGCCCTGGGCGGCAACTCCATCACTGCCGTGCAGATGCTCGCCCGCCTGCGCGACGAACAAGGCCGCGAGGTGGCCCTGCGCGACCTGTTTGAAGCGCCCACCCTGGCCGAGTTCGCCGCGCTGGTGCAGCGCCAGCCCGTTGCCGGCAACCGCCTGCCGCCTGCCCGCGCCGGCGATGGCGCGGCCGGCCTGCTGTCGCCGGCCCAGCAGCGCATGTGGCTGCAGTGGCAGCTGGCCCCGGAAGGCCACGCCTACAACATCCACGGCTCGGTGCAGCTGCAAGGCGCGCTGGACCAGGCGGCGCTGCAACAGGCCTTCGACCAGTTGGTGGCGCGTCATGAAAGCCTCCGTAGCCGCTTTGTCGAGGACGGTGGCGCGGTTCGCCAACAGGTGCTGCCGGCACTGCAACTGGCCATCCAGCCGCTGACCCTCGACGCGCAAGCCAGCGCCGCGCGCCAGCCGTTCGACCTGCGCCAGGGCCCACTCCTGCGCGCCAGCCTGGCGGCGGTGAGCGCCGACACCTGGCGCCTGGCCCTGACCCTGCACCACATCATCGCCGACGGTTGGTCGATGAACCTGCTGCTGGCCGAACTCGCCGAGCACTACAACGCCTTGCGCCAACAACGCCCGGCCACGCTGGCGGCGCTACCCGTGCAATACCGCGACTTTGCCGCCTGGCAGCGCGACTGGCTGGCGGCCGGCGAGGCCCAGCGCCAACTGGCGTACTGGCAGGCGGAGCTGGGCGACGAGCACCCGCGCCTGGCCCTGCCCAGCGCCCAGCCGCGCCCGGCGCAACCGAGCCTGGCCGGCGCCGAACTGGCCATTGCCATTGAACCTGCGCTGGGCTGGGCCTTGCGCCGCCTGGCGCAGCGCCACGGGGTGACCCTGCCCACGGTGCTGCTGGCCAGTTTCCAGGTGCTGCTGCACCGCTACAGCCAGCAGCCCGACGTGCGCGTCGGCTGCACCGTGGCCAACCGCAACCAGGCCCACACCCAGGCGTTGATTGGCTGCTTCGTCAACCTGCTGGTGATGCGCGCCGACCTGTCGGGCAACCCCTCGTTCAGCGCGCTGCTGGCCCAGGTGCATGAGCGCGCCCTGCAGGCCCAGGCCCATCAGGACCTGCCCTTCGATGCGCTGGTGGAAGCGCTGCAACCGCAGCGCACGCCGGGCGAACACCCGCTGTTCCAGGTGGCGTTCGACCACCAGTGGCTCAACGATGACGTGCAGTTCGACGGCCTGCAGGTCCAGGCCCTGGGCCAGGAAGCCCTGGCCACCCAGTTCGACCTGATTTTGCACACCGTGGAGCGCACCGAGCAGTTGTCGGCGTCCTTCACCTACCGCCTCGACCTGTTCAGCGCCGCCACCGCCGCGCAACTGGCTCGCCACTGGCGCGCGCTGCTGCAGCAACTGGTGGCGCAACCCGAACAGCCGCTGGCGCAGCTGCCGCTGCTGGGCGAGGACGAACAAGCGCAGTTGCTGGCGCAGTGGAACCCGCAGCCCCAGGCCTTCGAACCCGCGCAGAGCCTGCACGGCCTGATCGCCGAACAAGCGCGCCGCCACCCCGCGGCGGTGGCGGTGCGCTTCGACGACCAACTGCTGACCTATGCCGAACTCGACCAACGCGCCAACCGCCTGGCTTGGCGCCTGCGCGAGCAGGGCGTAGGCCCCGACGTGCTGGTGGGCCTGGCCGCCGAGCGCTCGCTGGAACTGATAATCGGCCTGCTGGCCATTCTCAAGGCCGGCGGCGCCTACCTGCCACTGGACCCGGACTACCCGGCCGACCGCCTGGCCTACATGCAGGCCGACAGCGGCATTGCGCTGATGCTGATCCAGCCCCACCTGCAACAGCGCCTGCCTGTGGTGGCCGGCGTGCAGCGCCTGGGCTTCGACAGCGCCGGCTACCCCGACACCGCGCCGCCCGAGTTGGCCGGCCCCCGGCACCTGGCCTACTGCATCTACACCTCGGGCTCCACCGGCTCGCCGAAGGGCGTGTTGATCGACCACGCCAACGTGTTGCGCCTGTTCCAGGCCAGTGCGCCGCTGCTGCCATTCGACCACCGCGACGTGTGGACGCTGTTCCATTCCTACGCCTTCGACTTCTCGGTGTGGGAGATTTTCGGCGCGCTGCTGCACGGCGGCACGCTGATCGTCGTGCCGTATTACGTCAGCCGTGAGCCGCGGGCCTTCGCCGAGCTGCTGCGCGAGCAGGGCGTGACCGTGCTCAACCAGACCCCTTCGGCATTCCGCCAGTTGATGGTGCCGCTGCTGGCCAGCGCCGACGGCCTACCGGCGCTGCGCACGGTGATCTTCGGCGGCGAAGCGCTTGAAGTCAGCAGCCTGCAGCCGTGGTTCGCGCGCTTCGGCGGCCAGCAGCCGCGCCTGATCAACATGTACGGCATCACCGAAACCACCGTCCACGTGACCTTCCGCGAACTGACCCAGGCCGACCTGCACAGCAGTGCCAGCCCTATCGGCCTGCCGCTGGCGGACCTTGCGTGGTACTTCCTAGACGCCGCCCTGCAGCCGGTGCCGCCGGGCGTGGTGGGCGAGCTGTACATCGGCGGTGCGGGCCTTGCCCGGGGCTACCTGAAGCGCCCAGGCTTGAGCGCCGAACGCTTCATGGCCGACCCGTTCAGCCCCGTGCCGGGCGCGCGCATGTACCGCACCGGCGACCTTGCCAGCTTTAGCGCCGACGGCCAGGTGCAGTACCTGGGGCGCATCGACCACCAGGTGAAACTGCGCGGCTTCCGCATTGAACTGGGCGAGATCGAGGCGCGCCTGCGCGACCAGCCCCAAGTGCGCGACGCCGCCGTGCTGCTGCGTGCCGATGCCCAGGGCGAACAGCGCCTGGTGGGCTTCGTGGTGGCGGCCGAGCCGTGGCCCGACGCCGCGCAGACGCTGTTGCAACTGCGCCAGCAACTCAAGGCCAGCCTGCCGCTGCACATGGTGCCGGCGCAGCTGCAGCGGCTCGACAGCCTGCCGCTGACCGCCAACGGCAAGCTCGACCAGCGCGCCCTGCAACTGGACGAAAACGCCTGGCTGCAACAGGCCTACGTAGCGCCCCAGACCGCCACCGAGCAAGCGCTGGCTGCGATTTGGCAGAGCCTGCTGAACGTCGAGCAGGTAGGCCTGCACGACAACTTCTTCGAACTGGGCGGCCATTCGCTGCTGGCCACGCAACTGGCCTCGCGTATCGAGGTGCAATTCCAGCGGCGCCTGGACCTGCGCCAGGTGTTCGAAGCCGCCGACCTGCAAGCGCTGGCGGCGGCGCTGGATGCCGGCGAGGCGCTGCCCGACCAGGACGCGCTGGCCGATGAAGTGCTGGCGCTGATGCAGAGCCTGCAAGGCTTGTCCGAAGAAGAGCTGGCCCTGTTGGCCGCCGAGAAGAGCGACTCATGAACAAAGTGCTCGAATCGTTGCAAACCCTGAGCCTGGCCCAGCGCAAGGCGCTGGCGGCAGTGATGGCGAAGAAGGGCATCGACCTGTTCCGTCAGCTGCCGATCCCGCGGGTGCCGCGTGACGCGCCGCTGGCGCTGTCCTACGCGCAGCAGCGCCTGTGGTTCCTGCAACAGCTGGAGCCCGCCAGCGCCGCCTACGTTATCCCCGGCGCCCTGCGCCTCACCGGGCCGTTGGACGAAGCGGCGTTGCAGGCCGCGCTGGACCAGTTGCTGGCCCGCCACGAACCGCTGCGCAGCCGTATCCAGGTCGAAGCCGGGGTGCCGGTGCAGCAGATTCAGGCGCCGACGCCGCTGCAACTGACCCGCTGGGACCTCAGCGCGCTGCCGGTGGGCGAACGCGAGATACGCCTTGAACAACTGCTCGACGCCGAGGCCGCGCGGCCCTTCGACCTGGCCTGCGACTGCCTGCTGCGCGGCGCGCTGATCAAGCTGGCGGCGGGTGAGCAGGTGCTGGCCCTGGCGGTGCACCACATCGTCGCTGATGGCTGGTCCATCAACCTGCTAATCCAGGAACTGACCCAGCTGTACCCGGAGCTGCGCCAGGGCACGCCACTGCAACTGCCGGAACCTGCGTTGCACTACGCCGACTTCGCCCAATGGCAACGGCACTGGCTGGAGTCGGGGGAGGGCGACCGCCAGCTGAACTGGTGGAAGCAGCGCCTGGGCGAAGAGCATCCGCCCTTGGCATTGCCGCTGGACCGGCCACGGCCGGCGCAGCGCAGCGAGCGCGGTGGCAGCCTGGAATTTGCCCTGCCCACGGCCATGGCGCGGCAGCTGGAACAACTGGCCGAGCGCTCGCGGGTCACGGTGTTCAGCGTGCTGCTGGCGGCGTTCAAGGCGCTGTTGTACCGCTACAGCGGCCAGCCGGCTATCCAGGTTGGCGTGGCCCTGGCCGGGCGCAACCGCAGCGAGCTGGAGCCGCTGGTAGGGCTGTTCGTCAACACCCAGGTGCTGCGCAGCGAGGTCAGCGGCGCGCTGCCGTTCGCCGCCTTGCTGGCCCAGGTGCAGGCCACGGCGATAGAGGCCCAGCAGTACCAGGACCTGCCGTTCGAAATGCTCGTCGACGCCCTGCAACCCGAGCGCAGCGCCAGCCACACGCCGTTGTTCCAGGTGCTGTTCAACCACCAGCGCCAGGGCGCGCTGGGCGCACGGCGGCTGGATGAACAGGTGCAGATGGTGCTGGTGGAACGCGAGCGCCGTGCGCAGAAATTCGACCTGACGTTGAGCACCGAACAGCGGGGCAGCGGCGAGATTCTCGCCAGCCTGGGCTACAGCGCCGACGTGTTCGAGCGCGCCACGGTGGCGCGCCTGCAACAGCATTACCTGGCGGTGTTGGGCCAGGTGCTGGCGCAGCCTTCACTGCGCCTGGCCGACCTCGACCTGCTGCAGGGCGCGGTACAACCGCAGCCGTGTGGCGAGGCGCTGGAACAACCGCTGGCATCGGTGCTGCAGCTGTTCGAGCAGCAGGTGCGCGAGCAGCCTGCCAGCATCGCCCTGATGCACGGCGGCCAGGCGTACACCTTCGCCTGGCTCGACCAGGCCGCCAACCGCGTCGCCCAGGCGCTGCTGGCCCAAGGCTGCCAGCCTGGCGAGCGCGTGCCGCTGTTGTGCGGCCGCAGCCCGGCACTGGTGGCGGGGCTGCTGGGGGTGATGAAGGCCGGTGGCGCCTACGTGCCGCTGGAACCGCAGACGCCGGTTGGGCGGCTGCAGCAGATCTGCGCCGACCTGCAGGCCCGCCGCGTGCTGGCCTGCGCCGTGCAACCCGAGCTGGCTTTGCCGCTGGTTCGCCTCGATCACTTGTTGGCCGTCACCGATCCCGTTGCCCCGGTGCAGCCCGTCAGCCATGGCCTGCAACCGGCCTACCTGATCTTCACCTCCGGCTCTACTGGCCGCCCCAAGGGCGTGGTCATCAGCCACGGCGCCCTGGGCAACTACGTGCAGGGCCTGCTGCAACGCCTGGCGCTGGCGCCCGAGGCGAGCATGGCCATGGTCTCCACGGTGGCCGCCGACCTTGGCCACACCGTGCTGTTCGGCGCGCTGTGCAGCGGCCGCACCCTGCACCTGCTGGACAACGACCAGGCCCGCGACCCGCAACTGTTCGCCGACTACCTCAGCCAGCACCGGGTAGGCGTGCTGAAGATTGTGCCCAGCCATCTGCACAGCCTGCTGGTGGCCGGCCACGAAGCCGCAGCGCTGCCGTGGCACGCGCTGATCCTGGGCGGCGAGGCCTGCGAGCCGGCGCTGCTGCAGCGCATCGCCCAGGCACGCCCGGCTTGCCGCATCTTCAACCACTACGGCCCATCGGAAACCACCGTCGGCGTGCTGGCCGGCGCGGTGCAGGACCTCAACGCGCGGGCACCCCTGGGGCGTCCGCTGGCCGGCAGCAGCGTGCACGTGCTGGACGCCGACCTCAACCCGCTGCCGGTGGGCGTGGTGGGTGAGCTGTACATTGGCGGCACCGGCCTGGCCCAGGGTTACCAGGGCCAGCCGGGGCACAGCGCCGAGCGTTTCGTACCCAACCCCTTCGGCGCCCCGGGCTCGCGCCTGTACCGCAGCGGCGACCGCGTGCGCTGGAACGCCCAGGGCCAGCTGGAATACCTGGGCCGCCAGGACCATCAGGTCAAGGTGCGCGGCTTCCGTATCGAACTGGCCGAAGTACAGGTGCAAATCGTCGCCCATCCCGACGTGCACCAATGCGCGGTCATTCTTGGGTCAGGCCAATTGCTGGCCTACGTAGTGCTGGCGCAAGGCGCCACGCTGGACGCGATCAAAACCGACCTGGCGCGCCGGCTGCCCGACTACATGCAGCCGGCTCACTGGCAGCTGCTGGCGGCGTTGCCGGTGACCGCCAACGGCAAGCTCGACAGCAAGGCGCTGCCGGCGCCGGTGCTGCACAGCCGCGGCAGCGAGCCGCCAGCCACGGCCCATGAGCAACGCCTGGCGCAGCTGTGGCAGGACCTTCTGGGGCTGGAAGGCGTGAGCCGCGACGGCCACTTCTTCGAACTGGGCGGGCATTCCCTGCTGGCCACGCAGCTGGTGGCGCGGGTGCGGGAGCAGTTCGACGTGGCCCTAGCGCTGCGCGAAGTGTTCGACACCCCGCGCCTGGACCAGATGGCCGCGCGCATTGCCGAACTGGCGGGCGTTACCGCGCCTGCGCTGCCGGCGCTGGCCGCCGAACCGCGCCAGGGCGTGCTGCCGCTGTCCCTGGCCCAGCAGCGCCTGTGGGTGGTGGACCGCCTCAGCGGCGGCCAGTCCGATGCCTACAACATGAGCGGCCGCCTGCAACTGGACGGCCCGCTTGACCGCCAACGGCTGGTGGCCGCCCTCGACCTGCTGGTAGCGCGGCATGAAGTGCTGCGCAGCCACTACCCCGAGGACGACAACGGCGACCCGCACACCCAGGTGCTCGACACCCTGAAGCTCGACGTGCCCTTCGCTGACCTGTCCATGCTGGCCGCCGATGAGCGCGAGCAACTGGTGCGCCAGGCCTCGCTGGACGACGCCCGGCAGCCCTTCGACCTGCTGGCCGGGCCGCTGCTGCGCGCCCGGCTGCTGCGCCTGGGCGAACAGCGCCACCTGCTGTTGTTCAGCCTGCACCACATCGTCGGCGACGGCTGGTCGGTGGGCATCCTCATCCGCGAATTCGCCGAGGCCTACCGTGCCCTTGGCGCCCAACGCGCGCCGCAATGGGCGCCGCTGCCGGTGCAGTACCTGGACTTTGCCATCCACCAGCAGCGTTGGCTGGCTAGCGAAGCCTTCAGCCGCGAACGCGGGTTCTGGCAGGCGCGGCTGGAAGGGGCGCCGAAGGTGCTGGAGTTGCCCACCGACTTCCCGCGCCCGGCCCTCGCCTCCACTGCCGGTGCCGAGCATCTGCTGCGCATCGACGCGGCGCAGTACGCGCAGATCGAGGCGCACTGCCGCAGCGCCGGCGTCACGCCGTTCATGTGGTTGCTGGCCAGCTTCCAGTGGCTGCTGCACCGGGTGGCGGGCACCGACGACCTGCTGCTGGGCACCGACCTTGCCGGCCGCCAGCAGCAGGCGCTGGAAGGCCTGATTGGCTTCTTCGTCAATGTCCTGCCGCTGCGCTCGCGCACCACGCCGGGCATGACCTTCGAGGCCCTGCTGGCCCAGGCCCGCGACAGCGCCCTGGCCACCTTCGAGCACCAGCAGCTGCCCTTCGACCGCATCGTCGAAGCCGTGGGCGTGCCCCGCGACCGCAGCCGCAACCCGCTGGTGCAGGTGCTGTTCGTGCTGCAGAACACCCCCAAGGGCCAGTTCGACATCGACGGCCTGCACATCCAGCGCCTGGGCGCGCTGGAGCACAGCTCCAAATTCGACATGGGCCTGTTCCTCGAACCTGAAGGCGGCGGCCTGCTGGTGCGCTGGGCCTACGCCAGCGGCCTGTTCAGCGCCGCCCGCATCCAGCGCCTGGCCCAGGCCTGGCTGCAACTGATTGCCCTGGCGATTGCTTCGCCCCACACCCCGCTGGAGGAGTTCACCGTGCACGACAGCAGCGAAACCCCCGTTGGCCGCGATGCGCCGGCCATGGGCAACAAGCTCGACAAGCTGAAAAAATTCATGAAGCAGCCGACGGCCAGGCCCCAGGGCCCGCGCGAGCTGATCAAGACCCGGCCCATCGAGCCTGGCAAAGTGTTCCCGCTGCTGATCGAGCCGGCCAGCCAGGACCTCGACGCCCTGGCCTGGGCGGCTGCCCACCGTGACCAGGTCGAGGCCCTGCTGCGCCGCCACGGCGGCCTGGTGCTGCGCAACTTCGGCGTGGTCACCCCGGCTGATTTCGAGGCCTTCGCCGAAGCCCTGCAGCCAGGCCTGTACGGCGCCTACGGCGACCTGCCGAAGAAGGAGGGTGGGCGCAACACCTACCGTTCCACGCCGTTCCCCGAGCGGCAGATGATCCTGTACCACAACGAAAGCGCGCACCTGGACCGCTGGCCGCGCAAGCAGTGGTTCTTCTGCGAACTGCCGTCGGCCATCGGCGGCTGCACGCCCATTGTCGACTGCCGTGAGCTGTACCGGCGCCTGCCCGCCGACATCGCCCAGCGCTTCGAACAGCGCGGCCTGCTGTACGTGCGCACCTTCCTGCAGAACCTTGACGTCAGCTGGCAGCACTTCTTCAAGACCGATGACCGCGCCGAGGTGGAGGCGCGCTGCGAGGCCGGCGGCATCGACTACCGCTGGCTGGGCGACGACGAGTTGCAGACCCGCACCCGCGCCCCGGCGGTGATCGTGCACCCGCTGACCGGCGAGCGTTCGTTCTTCAACCAGGTGCAGCTGCATCACATTTTCTGCCTTGAGCCCGAGGTGCGCAGCGACCTGCTGGACATGCTTGGCCTGGAGCGCATGCCGCGCAACGTCTACTACGGCGACGGCACGCCCATCGAGGACGAGGTGATGGAGTTGCTCGGCCGCCTGTACGAAGAATGCGCGGTGCGTTTCGACTGGCAGCAGGGCGACGTGGTGATGCTCGACAACATGATCGCCGCTCACGCCCGCGACCCCTACGAGGGGCCGCGCAAGATCGTCGTCGCCATGGGCGACATGTATGACCGCGCGCGCCTGCAGCAAGAGCGTGCTGCCCTGGCCCAAGCGCCCCTGGAGACTGTGCAATGAGCGAAGTGATGGAACTCGAACACCTGGCCCTGAGCCCGGAACAGCGGGCTGCGCAGGATGCCGGTGGCGAGCCGCCGGTGCTGTGGCTGGGGGCTGCCGCCGCGGTCGACGCCCAGGCCCTGCGGCAGAATTTCGAGCGTGCGGTGCGTGGCCAGTGGAGCCTGAACTGCCGCTTCAGCCAGCAGCCCGGCTACCGCGGCCTGCGCCAGCAGCCGCTGGAAGCGCCCGGCAGTGGCCGCTGGCAGTTCACCGATTTGCGCGGCGTGGCCGATGCCCAGGCGGCACTGCATGGCGAGCCGCCGGCGTTCGACATCGGCCGTGGCGAAGTCGTGGCTGCCCAGCTGTTTGCCGTGGCCGACAACGATTGGCGGCTGTGCCTGCGCGCCAGCGCCCTGGTGGCCGACGCTGGCAGCCTGCGCCTGCTGGCGCGGTTGATGGTTGAAGAGGCGCAGGCCGAAGACGAGGAGAGCGGCCATTTCGGCCAGTTCGTCGAATGGCGCCAGGCCATGGCCGAGGACGAAGACGCTCCTGCCGGCCAGGCCTACTGGGCCGAGCACCTGCGTGCGGCTGGCGCCGAACAGGCGCTGCAATTGCCGCTGCGCCGCCTGCACGGGCAAGCCGGCCAGGACCAGGCGTTCAGCCCCTTGAGCAACGAGCAGGTGCATGGCCTCAACGCCTTGGCCGAAAGCCGCCAGGTGCGCGTCGACAGCCTGTTGCAAGCAGCCTGGTGGGCGCTGCTGGCGCGCATCGGCGGCCAGGGCCAACTGTTGGGCGGCTGGCTGCACGATTGCCGCAGCGACTATGACTTCTTCGCCGCCAGCACCGGGGTCTACGAAAAGACCCTGCCGCTGGCCCTGAGCCTGGACTGCCGCCAGCCGTTCGCGCGCTGGCTGGCCGAGTGCAGTGGGTTGCTGGACAGCCATCGCGGCTGGCAGGAACACGCCCCGGCGCAATTGCGCAGCGACTGCCTGCGGGCCGGTTTCAGCGTCGAATCTGCGGTGCCGGCCGGCTGGCGTGCGCTCAGCGCGCGGCCGTCGCCGTTCGAACTGGCCCTGCAGGTGCACCAGGACGCCCACGGCCAGGTCACGGGCCTGGGGCTGTCGGCGAACCTGCTGCACTACCGCCCCGGTGACGCCCAAGGCCTGTTGCAGCAGTACCTGCAACTGCTGGAACGCCTGCCGGATGGCATCGAACAGAGCATCGAGCGGCTGCTGCAGCCGACGGTGGCTGACGCACGCCTGTCCGGCCCGGTGCAGACCTTCGGCGAAGGCAGCACCCTGGCGCGCATCGCTCACTGGGCGGCGGTGTCGCCCAACGCCGCAGCGCTGCAGGGCGCCGATGGCATGCTCACCTACAGCGAGCTCAAGCAACGCATCGAACAGCTGGCGAGCGCCTTGCACGCCCAGGGTGCTGGCCCCGAGACCATTGTCGCCCTGGCGCTGCCACGCTCCACCGAACTGGTGGTCGCCGCGCTGGCCGTGATGCGCAGCGGCGCCGCCTACCTGCCGCTGGACCCACAGTGGCCGCAGGCGCGCCGCCAGCAATTGGCCGACGCCGCCAAGCCGCTGCTGGTCATCGGCGCCGACGCGGCGCTGGCCGGCCACCGCCAGCTGTCGTGGGCGGATTGGGCGGCGCAGCCAGCAGTGGCCACAGAGTTGCCGCTGCCGACGCCGCGCCAGGCTGCCTACGTGCTGTTCACCTCCGGCTCCACCGGCCAGCCCAAGGGCGTGGTCGTCGAGCATCAACAGTTGCACAACTATGTTCAGGCAGTCAGCCAGGCCCTGGACCTGCGCGCTTGCCAGCGCTTTGCGCTGACCTCCACGGTGGCTGCCGACCTGGGCAACACCTGCCTGTTCGGCGCTTTCGAGCAGGGTGCCTGCCTGGTGGTCGCCAGCACCGAGGACATGCAGGACGCGCCGTCCTTCGCGCGGTTCCTGGCGGCCCAGCGCATCGACTGCCTGAAGATGGTGCCGTCGCACCTGGCTGCCTTGCTCGACGACCAGGGCGGGGCGTTGCCGGCCACGGTCATCCTGGGGGGCGAAGCGACCACGTCAGCGCTGGCCGAACGCATTCGCGCGCAGTCGCCGGCCACGCGCCTGTTCAACCATTACGGCCCCACCGAAGCCACGGTCGGCGTGCTCTACCAGGCAGTAGCCGGTGACCCGCTGGTGCTGGGCGGGGTGCTGGCCAACAACGTCGCCACCCTGCTGGACGAGGAGGGCCGCCGCGTGCCGGTGGGCGCCATCGGCGAGCTGTACCTGGGTGGCGCACAGCTGTGCCGGGGTTACCTGAGCGGCGACGCATCGGCGTTCATTGCCGACCCCGAGCAACCCGGCCAGCGCCTGTACCGCACCGGCGACCGCGCCGTGCGCCGCCACGATGGCGCGCTGGAGCTGCGCGGCCGTGGCGACGGCCAGGTGAAGATCCGTGGCTTCCGCGTGGAAGTGGGCGAGGTCGAGGCCACCCTGCAAGCCCTGGGGGAAGCGGCGGTGAAAGTGCTGCGCGACGCTGATGGCGAAGCCAGCCTGGTGGCCTACGTGGTGGGCGACGAAGCGGCGCTGCGCCAGCAGCTGGAGGCACGCCTGCCCGAAGCCATGCGCCCGCTGCGCTACGTGCGGCTGCCCAGTCTGCCGCGCCTGGCCAACGGCAAAATCGACCGCCAGGCACTCCCCGCCGTGCAGCCCGACCTTGCCAGTGGCCGCGCCCCGCGCGACGCCCTGGAAACCCTGCTGGCCGGCCACATGGCCGAACTGCTGGGGCGCGAGAGCCTGGACATCGACAGCGACTTCTTCGAGGCCGGTGGCCATTCGTTGACGGTGATCAAACTGGTGGCGGCGATCCGCAAGGGCCTGCAACTGGAAGTGCCGCCGGGCATCGTCTTCGACCACCCCAGCGTGGTGGCCCTGGCCGCCGCCCTGCGCGAGCGCGAGCGCGCGCCGGGGCAGCTGGAGAAAGCGGCCGGGTTGCGCTTGAAGTTGCAGGCGTTGAGCCCGGCGCAGCGCGAGGCGTTGCTCAACCGCCGTTAACCCGTAGCCGCTGCCGCCAGGCTGCGCTGGCCCGTCAGAGCACCACCGCTCTCATGGGCCAGCGCAGGCCACAGATCCTAAATTCCCCCACCCCCCCTTCGTCCTTCAAAGACACCAACGACACGGTCGAGAGACGGGACGACATGAACCAATTCATCGAAAATCAGGACGACGAACTGCTGGCGCTGCTGCTTGCCGAGGAAGCGGGCGAGCCAGGCATTCCCAGGCGTCCCGATGAAGGCAGTGCGCCCCTGTCGTTCTCCCAGCAGCGCCTGTGGCTGCTGCACCGCTACGACCCGGCCGCGGCCCAGTACAACCTGCCGCGGGCGCTGCGCCTGGAAGGCGAGGTGGACGTGGCGGCGCTGGAGCAGGCGTTCCAGGCGCTGATCCAGCGCCATGAAGTGTTCCGCACCCGCTTCGTCGAAGTCGACGGCCAGCCGCGCCAGGTCATCGAGCCCCACGTGACCTTCCAGCTGCACCGCGAAGAGAAGGTCGACTGCAGCCAGATCAACGCGCGCATCCGCGCCGAGGCCGCCATTCCGTTCGTGCTCGACCGCGCGCCGCTGCTGCGCGCCACGTTGCTGTCGTGTGCCGACGAGTGCGAGCAGGTGCTGCTGTTCACCCTGCACCACATCGTCTCCGACGCCTGGTCCAACGCCATCCTGGTGCGCGACCTGTCGGTGGCCTACGCCGCCGCCCTGGGCCAGGCCGACGCGCGCCTGCCGGTGCTGGAAGTGCAATACGCCGACTACGCCGCCTGGCAGCGCCAGCGCTATGAACAGGGCCACGCCCAGGCCGCTGCCGACTACTGGCGCGGCTACCTGGGCAGCCACCTGCCGGTGCTGAACCTGCCGTTGGACCACCCGCGCCCGGCCATCCAGGGCCACCGCGGCGAATCGCTGCAGGTGCAGTTGCCCGACGCCCTGCTGGCGCGCCTGCGGGCGTTCTGCCAACAACAGGCATGCACGCCGTTCGTGCTGTTGCTGGGCGCCTGGCAGGCGCTGCTGGCGCGCCACAGCGGCCAGGACAGCTTCGCCGTGGGCGTGCCGAACGCGGCGCGCAGCCAGCGCGAGATCCAGGAGCTGGTGGGCTTCTTCGTCAACACCCAGGTGTACCGCGCCGACTTCAGCCAGCCGCTCAGTGCCCGCGACCTGTGCCGGCGCCTGCGCGCCGAGGCCATGCAGGCGCTGGAATACGCCGACTACCCCTTCGAACTGCTGCTCGACCACCTGCAGGTCGAGCGCAGCCTCAGCCACAGCCCGGTGTTCCAGACCCTGTTCAACCTGCGCAACCAGGACGACAGCACCCGCCTGCAGCTGCCGGGCCTGAACGTGGAAGTGATGACGCTGCCGAGCGTCACCGCCAAGTTCGACCTGTCCCTGGACGTGGCCCTGGGCGAGCACCTGCTGTGCACCCTGGAATATGACCGAGACCTGTTCGCCGCCAGCACCATCGCGCGCCTGGCCGGCCACTACGAGCACCTGCTGGGCTACATGCTCGACCACCCCGACGCCTGCCTGGATGACGCGCCGCTGCTCGGCCAGCAAGAACGCGAGCAATTGCAGGCCTGGAGCCAGGGCGGGGCGGCCCACGCCATGAGCGCGCCGGTGCACCGCCTGTTCGAACAGCAGGCGGCGCTGCGCCCGGACGCCCTGGCGGTGTTGTTCGACGACCGCCAGCTGACTTACGCCCAGCTCGACACCCGTGCCAACCACCTGGCCATGCTGCTGCGCCAGCGCGGCGTGGGCGCCGATGTAATGGTGGGCGTGGCCGCCGAGCGCAGCCCGGAACTGGTGGTGGCGCTGTTGGCCATTCTCAAGGCCGGCGGCGCCTACGTGCCCATGGACCCCGACTACCCGGCCGAACGCCTCAAGCACATGCTCGACGACAGCGGCATCGGCCTGCTGCTGACCCAGGCGCGGGTGCTGGCCAAGCTGCCGCTGGCCGGCCGCGCGTTGGACGTGCTCGACCTCGACGCCCTGGACCTGCGCCAGCCGGTGGCCCTGGCCCCGGCAACGCTGGGCGCCGAACACCTGGCCTACGTGATCTACACCTCCGGCTCCACCGGCAAGCCCAAGGGCGCCGGCAACAGCCACGGTGCGCTGTTCAACCGCCTGGCGTGGATGCAGCAGGCCTATGACCTGAGCGCTGCCGATAACGTGCTGCAAAAGACCCCATTCAGCTTCGACGTGTCGGTGTGGGAATTCTTCTGGCCGCTGATGACCGGCGCCACCCTGACCCTGGCGCTGCCCGGCGAGCACCGCGACCCGGCGGCGCTGATCCGGCGCATTCGCCAGCAGGGCATCACCACCCTGCATTTCGTGCCCTCGATGTTGCAGGCGTTCATGGCCGAGCCCGACGTGGCCCGCTGCACCAGCCTGCGCCTGATTGTGTGCAGTGGCGAGGCGCTGCCCGCCGACCTGGCTGCACGCACCCTGAAGGCGCTGCCCAACGCCGAGCTGGTCAACCTCTACGGCCCCACCGAGGCGGCCATCGACGTCACCCACTGGACCTGCCGCCTCGACGGCCGCGACAGCGTGCCCATCGGCCGCCCCATCGACGGCCTGAGCACCCAGGTGCTGGACAAGCGCCTGCAACCGGTGCCCATTGGCGTGGCCGGCGAGCTGTACCTGGGCGGCGTCGGCCTGGCGCGCGGCTACCACCAGCGCCAGGCGCTGACCGCCGAACGCTTCGTGCCCGCCGCCGAAGGCAGTGGCCGCCTGTACCGCACCGGCGACCTGGTGCGCTGGCGCGAAGGCGGCATCATCGAGTACCTGGGGCGCCTGGACCACCAGGTGAAAATCCGTGGCCTGCGTATCGAGCTGGGCGAAATCGAAGCCTGCCTGCTGGAGTCCGGCCTGACCCGCGAAGCCGTGGTGCTGGCGGTGGACGGCGTGGCCGGCTCGCAGCAGTTGGTGGCCTACGTGGTCGGCGACAGCAGCGTCGAGGCGCCGCTGCGCGCCTGGCTGGCCGAGCGCCTGCCGGACTTCATGGTGCCGGCACACCTGATCACCCTGGAGCAGATGCCGCTGAGCCCCAACGGCAAGCTGGAGCGCAAGGCGCTGCCGCAGCCCCAGGCGCAGGTGCAGGCCTACGTGGCGCCGCAGGGCGAGCGTGAAACCGTCATGGCCGGCATCTGGCAGCAGGTGCTGGGCCTTGAGCAGGTGGGCGCCAACGACAACTTCTTCGAACTGGGCGGCGACTCGATCATCGCCATCCAGGTGGTCAGCCGCGCCCGCCAGGCCGGCCTGCTGCTGGCCCCGCGCGACCTGTTCCAGCACCAGACCCTGGCGGCCCTGGCCAAGGCGGCGCAGCAGGCCGAAGCCCCGCAGGTAGAGCAGGCAGCCGTGACCGGCGCCAGCCGCCTGCTGCCGTTCCAGACGCGTTTCTTCGCCACCGAAATTGCCCAGCGCCAGCACTGGAACCAGTCGGTGATGCTCGGCTTCAACCGCACCATTATCGGCGAACACCTGCGCCAGGCCCTGCACCTGCTGCTGGAGCACCACGACGCTCTGCGCCTGCGCTTCGACGCCCAGGGCCAGGCCCAGCACGCCGCTGCCGGCCAGAACGTCTTGTGGCAAGTGGCAGTGGCCGATGCAGCGGAGCTTGCGGCGGTGACCGAGCAGGCGCAGAACAGCCTCGACCTGCTCGACGGCCCGCTGCTGCGCGCCGTGCAACTGCAACTGTGGGACGGCAGCCAGCGCCTGTTGCTGGTGGTGCACCACCTGGTGGTGGACGGCGTGTCGTGGCGCATCCTGCTCGAAGACCTGCAGGCGCTGTGCCGGCAGCTCGCCGATGGTGCGCGGCCGCAGTTGCCACCGCGCACCACCGCCCTGCGTGACTGGGCCGAGGCCTTGCACCGCCAGGCCGGCAGCGCGCAATTGGCGGCGGAGCTGCCTTGGTGGCAGGCGCAGTTGGCCGACAACCGCGTAGAGCAACTGGTGGCCACGCCCCAGGCGAAAGCCTGCCAGCGCGACCTGCAAGTGATCGAAACTCGCCTGGCCCCCGAGCGTACCCGGCAGCTGCTGCGCCAGGCCCCGGCGGCCTACCGTACCCAGGTCAACGACCTGCTGTTGACCGCACTGGCCCGCGCCTGGCAGCGCTGGAGCGGGCAGGCGGCCGTGCATGTGGAGCTTGAAGGCCACGGCCGTGAGGAGGCGTGGGTGAGCGGCGCCGACCTGAGCCGCACCGTCGGCTGGTTCACCAGCACCTACCCGCTGCGCCTGCAGGCTGCCAGCGATATGGGCGATTCGATCAAGGCCATCAAGGAACACCTGCGCCAGGTGCCCAACCGCGGCATCGGCCATGGCGTGCTGGCCTGGCTGTCGCCCCACGGCGCAGCCTTGCGCGCGCTGCCGGCGCCGCGCATCACCTTCAACTACCTGGGCCAGTTCGACCAGAGCTTCGGCGATGACGCGCTGCTGTACCCGGCAGCCGAAAGCAGTGGCCGCAACAGCGACCCCGAGGCGCCGCCGGGCAACTGGCTGAGCATCAACGGCAGCATCAGCGATGGCTGCCTGCGCCTGGCCTGGAGCTTCGCCCCGCAGTGGTTCAGCGCCCCGCAGGTGCAGGGCCTGGCCGATGCCTGGCAGCTGGAACTGAACAGCCTGATCGAGCACTGCATCAGCCCGGCGGCAGGCGGCCTGACGCCGTCGGACTTCCCCCTGGCGTGCCTGACCCAGGCGCAGTTGGACGACCTGCCGGTGCCCGCCGCGCAAATCGAGGACATCTACCCGTTGTCGCCGATGCAGCAAGGCATCCTGTTCCACAGCGTGTTCACGCCCACCGCCGGCGCCTACATCAACCAGCTGCGCGTGGACGTGCAGGGCCTGGACCTGGTGCGGTTCCGCGCGGCCTGGCAGGCAGCGCTGGACGCGCACCCGGTGCTGCGCGCAGGGTTTGCCTGGGAAGGCGAGGGCGACGCGGCGCTGCAGATCGTGCACCGCCACGTCAGCCTGGTGCTGGAGCAGGGCAGCGCTGGCGAGGACGCCGAGCAGGTGGCCCGCGCCGAACGCCAGCGGGGTTTCGACCTGCGCCGGCCGGCGTTGATGCGCCTGCGCCTGGTGCGCCTGGCCGACGGCGGCCAGCACCTGATCTGGACCTGCCACCACCTGCTGCTGGACGGTTGGAGCCAGTCGCAGCTGCTGGGCGAGGTGCTGCAGCGCTACGCCGGCCAGGTGCCGGACCGCAGCGCCCCGGCCTACCGCGACTACATCCGCTGGCTCGGCCAGCGCCCCAGCAGCGAGCGCTTCTGGCGTGCCAACCTGGGCGAGCTGGATGAGCCGACCTACCTGGCCAACCTGCTGGCCTACGAAGGCAACGGCGACAGCGGCCAGGCCGAGGTGCAGGTGCAGCTCGACCCTGCACGCACCGCTCAGTTGCAGGCCTTCGCCCGCCAGCGCCACGTAACCTTCAACACCCTGGTGCAGGCCGCCTGGCTATTGCTGCTGCACCGCTACAGTGGCCAGGCCACCGTGGCCTTTGGTGCCACCGTGGCCGGGCGCCCGGCGCAGCTGCCGGGTATCGAGCAGCAGTTGGGGCTGTTCATCAACACCCTGCCGGTGGCGGCCACGCCACAGCCGCTGCACAGCGTCGACGCCTGGCTGGCCCAGGTGCAGCAATTGAACCTGGACCTGCGCGAGCACGAGCACACGCCGCTTTACGACATTCAGCGGTGGCTGGGCTACAGCGGCCGCGGGCTGTTCGACCACGTACTGGTATTCGAGAACTACCCCGTCAGCGAAGCCCTGCAACAAGGCGCACCCGCCGGCGTGAGTTTCGCCAACGCGCGTGCCACCGAGCAGTCCAGCTACCCGCTGATGCTGATGGTCAACCTCGCCGAGCAGTTGCACCTGCGCTTCACTTTCGACCTGGCCAGCTTCGACCGCGAAGCCATGGCGCGCCTGGCGCGGCACTTCCAGCACCTGCTGCTGGCCATGGCCGAGGACGCCAACCGGCCGCTGGCCGAGCTGCAGTTGCTGGCCGCCGAAGAGCGCCAGCTGCTGTTGCAACGTGGCGTGCAGGACGGCCCGGCGCTGGCCGCCGCCAGCCTGGTGCCGCTGTTTGAACAGCACGCCGCGCAGGCGCCGGCCAGCCTGGCGCTGATCGCCAGCGACCAGCACCTGGACTACGCCGAGCTCAACCGCCGCGCCAACCGCCTGGCCCGCGCCCTGCGTGCCTCCGGCGTGCAGCCCGACGACCGCGTGGCCGTGGCGTGCGAGCGCGACAGCCAACTGCTGGTGGCGTTGCTGGCGGTGCTCAAGGCCGGCGCTGCCTACGTGCCGCTGGACCCCGAATTCCCCGCCGAGCGCCTGGGCCACATGCTCGGCGACAGCGGCGCGCGCCTGCTGTTGACCCAGCAGCACCTGCTGGCCGAGCTGCCCGCGCACCCCAACACCTGGTGCCTGGACCGTGACCAGGCGCTGTGGGCCGATGAAGATGCCAGCGACCTTGCGCCTGTCACCCAGCCGCAGCACCTGGCCTATGTGATCTATACCTCCGGCTCTACCGGCCGGCCCAAGGGCGTTGCAGTCAGCCACGGTGCGTTGCTCAACTTCCTCGCCAGCATGGCCGAGCAACCGGGCCTGGCGGCGGGCGAGCGCATGCTGGCGCTGACCTCGCTGTCATTCGACATTGCCGGGCTGGAGCTGTACCTGCCGCTGACCCGCGGCGCCAGCGTGGTGCTGGTGGACCGCGACAGCGCCCGTGACCCGCAGCGCCTGTGGGCGGCGATCGAGCAGCACCAGGTGCGCAGCATCCAGGCCACGCCATCGACCTGGCGCATGCTGGCCGACCACCCGCAGCTGGCGGCAAAGCTTGCCGGGCGCCAGGTGCTGTGCGGTGGCGAAGCGCTGCCCGCCGACCTGGCGCAGCGCCTGATTGCCGCCGCCGGGCACGTGTGGAACCTGTATGGCCCCACCGAAACCACCATCTGGTCGGCGCGCCGCCGCCTCGACCAGCAGCAACCGCAGCCGTGGCTGGGCGAGCCCATCGCCCACACCGGCCTGTACGTGCTGGACGCCTACCTGCAGCCGCTGCCCCAGGGCGTGGCAGGTGAGCTGTTCATCGGTGGTCAGGGCCTGGCCCGCGGTTATCACGGCCGCGCCGACCTGACTGCCGAGCGCTTCGTGCCGGACCCGCAAGGGCACGGCCGCCTGTACCGCACCGGCGACCTGGCGCGCTGGCGCGCCAACGGCCAGCTGGAATACGTCGGCCGTATCGACCAGCAGGTGAAGGTGCGCGGCTTCCGTATCGAGCTGGGCGAAATCGAAGCACAGCTGCTGCGCCAGCCCGGCGTGCGCGAGGCGGCCGTGGTTGCCCGCAGCGTGGGCCAGGGCCACCAATTGGTGGGCTACGTGGTGGGCGAGGCGCTTGACCTGAACGCCCTCAAGGCTGCGCTCAAGCAGCAGCTGCCCGACTACATGGTGCCGGCGCAACTGCTGCAGCTAGCCGCCATGCCCCTGACCCCCAACCGCAAGCTGGACCGCAAGGCCCTGCCGGCGCCGGACTGGCAAGGCCAGAGGTACCAGGCGCCGGAAGGCGCGCGCGAAACCGTGCTGGCCGAGATCTGGGCGCAGGTGCTGGGGCTGGACAAGGTCGGCGTGCAGGATAACTTCTTCGAACTGGGCGGCGACTCCATCGTCACCATCCAGGTGGTGGGCAAGGCCCGCCAGGCCGGGCTGGTGTTCAGCCCCAAGGCGCTGTTCGAACACCCTACCGTGCGTGCCCTGGCCGCTGTGGTCGAAGCCGTGGCGGCCAGCACCGATGACGACGCGCCGCTGCTGGTGCTCGATGACGCCCAGCGCGCGGCGTTGCCGGCTGGCGTCAGCGAGGCGTTGCCGCTGACGCCCATGCAGCACGGCATGCTCTTCCACCAACTGCTCGACAACCGCGACGGCGTGTACGTCAACCAGCTGCGCGTGGACGTCGAGGCGGTGGACGTCGAGCGCCTGCGCCAGGCCTGGCAAGCGGCGCTGGACGCCCACGACAGCCTACGCACAGGCTTCTGCTGGCAGGGCCTGGACACCCCGCTGCAATGGGTGCAGCCGGCGCTGACCTTGCCGTTGCAGGTGCTGGACTGGCGCAATGATTTCGACAGCCAGGCCCTCGACCGCCTGGCCGGCGACGACCAGGCTCGCGGCTTTGCCCTCGACCAGCCACCGTTGCTGCGCCTGACCCTGGTGCGTTGCGACGAGCAGCGCTACCACCTGATCTACACCCACCACCACATTCTCATGGACGGCTGGAGCACCGCGCAGCTGTTGGGCGAAGTGATGCAGCGCTACCTCGGCGAGGCGCCACCGGCCAGCCCCGGCCGTTATGGCGATTACCTGCGCTGGCTGCAGCGCCGCGACCCGGCGGCCACCGAGCAGTTCTGGGACCAGCAGCTGGCAGCGCTGGAAGCCCCCACGCGGCTTGCTGATTGCCTGGTGAAACCCCAGGGCGGCGAGGGCTTCGGCCAGCATGAAGTCCACCTGCCACTGGCAGCGCTGGCCGCGTTCGCGCGCAGCCGCCAGGTCACCGTCAACACGCTGTTGCAGGCGGCCTGGGCCATCGTGCTGCAGCGCTACAGCGGCCAGCCGGCGGTGGCGTTTGGCGCCACGGTGGCGGGGCGGCCGCCGGAGCTTGCGGGTATCGACCGGCAGTTGGGGCTGTTCATCAACACCCTGCCGGTGGTGTCGCTGCCGGCGCCGCAGCTGTCTGTCGGCCAATGGTTGCAGCAGGTGCAGGCGCAGGCCGTGGCCCTGCGCGAATTCGAGCACACGCCACTGTTCGAGCTGCAACGCCGCCATGGCGATGGCGAAGCGCTGTTCGACAGCCTGCTGGTGTTCGAAAACTTCCCGGTGGCCGAAGTACTGGAGCGCGCCGACAGCCCGGTTCTTTTCTCGGGCGCGGGCATCCACGGCAACACCAACTACCCGCTGACGCTGATGGCGTCGTTGGGCGACAGCCTCAAGCTGGCGTTCAATTACCGCCGCAGCCACTTCAGCGAACCGGCCGTGCAGGGCCTGGCCAGTCAGCTGCAGACCCTGCTGCTGGCGATGCTCGATGACCCGGCGCGGCCATTGGGTGAGCTGCCGTTGCTGGACGCCGCCGGCCAGCGCGCGCTGGTGCTCGACTGCAACTGCAGCGCCATGGCCTATGACCCGGCGCACAGCCTGCACCAGTTGATCGAGGCGCAGGCGGCGCGCAGCCCGGACGCGGTGGCGGTAATCGCCGACGACGGCCAGCTCACTTATGCGCAACTCAACGCCCGGGCCAACCGCCTGGCCGGCTACCTGCGCGAGCAGGGCGTGGGCCCCGACGTGGCGGTGGGCATCGCCCTGGAGCGCGGGGCCGCCTTGCCGGTGGCCTTGCTGGCGGTGATGAAGGCCGGTGGCGCCTACGTGCCCATGGACCCCGAGTTCCCCCGCGAGCGCCTGGCGCACATGCTTGAGGACAGCGGCCTGAGCCTGCTGCTCAGCGAGCGGCGCCTGCTGGCGGCGCTGCCAACCACCCAGGTGCCGACCTTCTGCATGGACGACCTCGACGGCCTGGCGCACTACGCTGCCGACAACGGCCCGGCCGTGGGCCACCCCGAGCACCTGGCCTACGTGATCTACACCTCCGGCTCCACCGGCAAGCCCAAGGGCGTCGCGGTGCGCCAGGGCGGGCTGGTCAACTTCCTGCACAGCATGGCCGCCGAGCCGGGCCTGGCGGCGACTGACCGGGTGCTGGGGCTGACCTCGCTGTCGTTCGATATCTCGGCGCTGGAGCTGTACCTGCCGTTGCTGGTGGGCGGCGCCGTGGTGCTGGTGGAGCGCATGGCGGCCAAGGACCCGGCGCGGTTGCTGGAGGTGATCGAGCAGCATGACGTCACGGTGATCCAGGCTACGCCGTCGAGCTGGGGCATGCTTGCCAGCCACGAGGGCTTCAGCCGCCTGCGCGGCAAGCGGTTCTTCTGCGGCGGCGAGGCGCTGTCCACCGAGCTGGCGGCGCGCCTGGGCGAACAGGCGGCGCAGCTGTGGAATCTCTATGGGCCGACCGAGACCACTATCTGGTCGGCGCTGAACCGCGTGCAAGGGCGGCCGGACCTGGGCGGGCCGCTGGCCAACACCCAGCTGCACGTGCTCGATGACAGCCTCAACCCGGCGCCGCCTGGCGTGGCGGGCGAGCTGTACATCGGCGGCGATGGCCTGGCGCGGGGTTACCACGCACGGCCCGGGTTGACCGCCGAGCGCTTCGTCGCCGACCCGTTCAGTGCCAGCGGCGCGCGCCTGTACCGCACCGGCGACCTGGCGCGGCGGCGCGCCGATGGTGTGCTGGAGTACCTGGGGCGCATCGACCAGCAGGTGAAAATCCGTGGCTTGCGCATCGAGTTGGGTGAAATCGAAGCCTGCCTGCTGGCCCAGGCGGGCGTCGCGGAGGCCGCCGTGGTCGCCCGTGAGTCGGCCTACGGCAAGCAGTTGGTGGGTTATGTCACCGGCGTCGACGACAGCCGCCTCGAAGCGCTCAAGGCGCAGCTGCGCCGCGACCTGCCGGACTACATGGTGCCCGCGCAACTGCTGGCGCTGCCGCGCATGCCGCTGACCCCCAACGGCAAGCTCGACCGCAAGGCCCTGCCGGCACCGGACTGGCAACCGCGTGACTACGTGGCGCCGCGCACCGAGACCGAGCAGCTGCTGGTCGACATATGGGCGCAGGTGCTGGGCCTTGAGCAGGTTGGGGTGACCGACAACTTCTTCGAACTGGGCGGCCATTCGCTGCTGGCCACGCAGGTGTTCACCCGCCTGCAGAGCGCCTTGCAGGTGTCGCTGAGCCTGCGCCAGGTGTTCGAGGTGGCCACCGTCGCCGAGCTCGCCGACCTGGTCGACGCCGCCCGCGCCCCGCAACCCACCACCGACCTGGACGACTTGATGGCCCGCCTGGAAGCCTTGTAACTGACCTGTGGGAGCTGGCTTGCCAGCGAGATTTTCAGGGCCCCCAAAAGCTCGCTGGCAAGCCAGCTCCCACAATGTTGCTGTTAACGATTCCCCTTCCCATTTCGTCTTGAATCACAAAGAACCCGGAATTCCTTGTGATGAACCCAGACCAATCCCTCGCCCTTGCCAAGCGTTTCATTGCCCTGCCCCTGGAAAAGCGCCGCCTGTTCCTGAGCAGCCTGCGCAATGACGGTGTCGACTTCGCCCTGTTCCCGATTCCCGCGCACAGCCATGCCGGTGACGAGCGCGAGCTGTCGTATGCCCAGCGGCGCATGTGGTTGCTGTGGAAGCTGGAGCCCGCAAGTTCCGCCTACAACGTGGCCACCGCCGTGCGCCTGCGCGGCAACGTCGACCGCCAGGCGCTGGGCGTGGCCCTGCAGGCGCTGGTGGCGCGCCACGAAACCCTGCGCAGCCGCTTCGTCGAGGATGGCGCGGCCATTCGCCTGCAGGTGCTGCCGGCTGAACAGGCCAAGGTCGAGCTGGCCGTGGAGACGGTCAGCGAAGACCAGTTGCAGGCACGCTGCCGCGCCGTCGGCCGCGAGCCCTTCGACCTGGCCAGCGGCCCGCTGCTGCGCGCGCACCTGTTCGTGCTGGGCGCGGACGACTATCTGCTGAGCCTCACCCTGCACCACATCATCACCGACGGCTGGTCCATGAACCTGCTGCTGGACGAGCTGGTGAAAGGCTACCTGGCCGGCCCGGCCCACGCCCCGCAGGCGCTGCCCATTCAGTACAGCGACTACGCCCTGTGGCAGCGCTCGTGGCTGGAAGCGGGCGAAGCCGAGCGCCAGCTCGACTACTGGAAAGCTACCCTGGCCGACGAGCAGCCCGCCCTGGAACTGCCCATCGACCGCCCGCGCGGCCGCGACTGGCAAGGGCAGGGCGAGCGGCATCATTTCAGCCTTGATGCCGGCCTGGTCAAGGGCCTGCGCGCCTTGGCCACCCAAGCCCGGGCGACCTTGCCGATGGTGTTGCTGGCGGCGTTCAACGCCGTGCTGTACCGCTACAGCGGCCAGGACGACATTCGCGTGGGCATGCCGGTGGCCAACCGCAACCGCCGCGAAACCGAGACGCTGCTGGGCTTCTTCGTCAACACCCTGGTGCTGCGCACCCGCCTGGACAGTCGCCAGGGCTTCCGCCACCTGCTGAACCAGGTGCGCGAAACCCTGATCAATGCGCAAAGCCACCAGGACGTGCCGTTCGAGCAACTGGTGGAACGCCTGGCGCCTACCCGCAGCCTGAGCCGCAACCCGCTGTTCCAGGTGCTGTTCAACCACCAGCGGCAGACCGTCGACGCCCAGCGCCAATTGGGTGGGCTGCGTATCGAGCCGTTCAGCAACCCCGAATGCTCGGTGAATTTCGAGCTGGTGCTGGACGTCATCGAAACCCCGGCCGGCGCGGTGAACGCGCTGCTGACCTACCCGCAGGCGCTGTTCGACGCCAGCACCATCGCCCGCATCGCCAATGCTTTGACCGGCCTGCTGCACGCCGTGGTCGACGCCCCGGACACGGCGCTCGGTGCCTTGCTGCAAGGCGACGGCGGCAGCACCGCCCTGGCCCATGATGCGCCGCTGCCAGCGGCCAGCGCCTGGGTGCACGACAGCATCGCCGCCATGGCCCGCCGCCAGCCCGACGGCCCGGCCGTCAGCGGCGCAGGGCGCAGCCTGACGTTCGCCGAACTGGACCGCGCCGCCAACCGCCTGGCCCACCACCTGATCGCCCAGGGCGTGGGCGCGGAAACGCTGGTGGGCGTGGCCATGCCGCGTTCGCCCGAGCTGATCGTGGCGCTGCTGGCAGTGATGAAAGCCGGCGCCGCCTATTTGCCGCTGGACGCCAGCTACCCGCGCCAGCGCCTGGAATACCTGATGGCCGACTCAGGCATGGCCCTGCTGTTGAGCCACGCCAGCCTGATCGACGCGTTGCCGGTGCCCGCCGGCGTGCCCGCGCTGGCGCTGGAACAGCTGGACCTCGACGCGCTGCCCGACACCGCCCCCGCCGTGGCCCTGCACGCCGGCAGCCTGGCGTACCTGATCTACACCTCGGGCTCCACCGGCCAGCCCAAGGGCGTGGCCGTGGCCCACGGCCCGTTGGCCATGCACTGCGCGGGCATTGGCCGGCGCTATGAAATGACCCCGGCCGACCGTGAATTCCACTTCATGTCGTTCGCCTTCGACGGCGCCCACGAACGCTGGCTAACCCCGCTCAGCCACGGCTCCAGCCTGTTCCTGCGCGACGACGCGCTGTGGAGCGTGGAGCAGACCTGGCGCGCCCTGCACGACGAGCGCATCAGCGTGGTGGCATTCCCGCCGGCCTACCTGCAACAGCTGGCCGAGCATGGCGCGGTGCATGGCAACCCGCCGCCGGTGCGTATCTACTGCTTCGGCGGCGACGCCGTGGCTGAGGCCAGCCTGGCCCACGTGCGCCAGCACCTGGCGCCGCAGTACGTGATCAACGGCTACGGCCCGACCGAAACCGTGGTCACGCCGCTGCTGTGGAAAGCCCCCGCCGAGCTGCCGTGCGGCGCGCCCTACGCGCCCATCGGCCACGGGGTGGGCGCGCGCACCCTGCACGTGCTGGACGCCGACCTCAACCCGGTGCCCCACGGCGTCGCGGGTGAGCTGTACCTGGGCGGCGAAGGCGTGGCCCGTGGTTACCACCAGCGCCCAGGCCTGACCGCCGAGCGCTTCGTCGCCGACCCGTTCAACCAGGGCGGGCGCCTGTACCGCACCGGTGACCGGGTGCGCGTGCGCGCCGATGGCACCGTCGATTACCTGGGGCGCATCGACCAGCAGGTGAAGGTGCGCGGCTTCCGCATCGAGCTGGGCGAAATCGAGACGCGCCTGCGTGAAGTGCCGGGTGTCGGCACCGCCGTGGTGGTGGCCCGCGACACGCCGGCCGGCAAGCAGCTGATCGGCTACCTGGAAGGCGAGGACAGCGCCGAGTTGCAGGCTGCCATTGACGCTCACCTGCAGCGCCACCTGCCGGACTACATGATTCCCGCGCGGCTGGTGCTGCTGCAGCGCCTGCCGCTGAATGCCAACGGCAAGATCGACCGCAACGCGCTGCCCGAACCGCAGTGGACCAGCCTCGCCTACCGCGCCCCAGAAACCGAGGATGAAGCGCTGCTGGCGGAGATCTGGGCCAGCCTGCTGGGTGTGGAGCAGGTGGGCCTGGACGACGACTTCTTCGCCCTCGGCGGCCACTCGCTACTGGCGGTGCAGGCGGTGTCGCGCATCAAGCAGGTGCTGGAGCTGGACGTGCCGGTGCGCCTGCTGTTCGACGCGCCGCGCCTGCAGGACTGCGCCGCGCGCCTGCGCGAAAATGGCGGGGCCCAGGCGCCGGCGCTGCTGGCGGCACCGCGCCCCGAGCGCCTGCCGCTGGCCAGCAACCAGGCGCGCCTGTGGTTCATCTGGCAGCTGGAACCCGAAAGCACCGCCTACCACATCAACAGCGGCCTGCGCCTGCTGGGTGCCCTGGACCAGCCGGCGCTGGAACAGGCGTTCAACCGCGTGCTGGCCCGCCACGAAAGCCTGCGCACGCGCCTGGTGGACGACGGCCAGGGCCCGCAGCAGCTGATTGATGCGCCATGGCAGTTCGAACTGCCGGCCCGCCGCGTGCTGCCAGCTGACGCGCGCACCGAGGCCGGGCACCTGCTGCGCCAGCCGTTCGATTTGCAGCAAGGCCCGCTGCTGCGCGCAGAACTGCTGCAACTGGAGGAACAGGAGCACTGGCTGCTGCTGAGCATGCACCACATCGTCTCCGACGGCTGGTCGATGCAGGTGCTGATCGACGAGCTGACCCAGGCCTACGCCGCGCTGACAGCCGAGCGCGAGCCGCAGTGGCCGGCGTTGCCGCTGCAGTATGCCGACTACGCGCTGTGGCAGAACCAGTGGCTGGCGGCGGGCGAAGGCCAGCGGCAGTTGGACTACTGGCGCACGCAGTTGGGCGACGAGCATCCGGTGCTGGAGTTGCCCGGCGACCACCCACGCCCGGCCCGCGCCAGCCATCGCGGCGCGGTGTGGTCGTTCGAACTGGACGTGGCGCGCGCCGAACGCCTGCGCGAACAGGCGCGGCAACAGGGCGCCACACCGTTCATGTGGCTGCTGGCGGCATTCAAGACGCTGCTGTACCGCTACAGCGGCCAGGCCGACCTGCGCATCGGCGTGCCCCAGGCCAACCGCCAGCGCCTGGAGACCGAAGGCCTGATCGGCTTCTTCGTCAACACCCAGGTGCTGCGCAGCCAGCTTGACGGCCGCGCGCCGTTCACCCAGTTGCTGGCCCAGGTGCGCGACGTGACCCTGCAGGCCCAGGCCCACCCGGACCTGCCGTTCGACCAGCTGGTGGAGGCCCTGCAACCGCCGCGCAGCCTCAGCCACAACCCGCTGTTCCAGGTGATGTTCAGCCACCTGCCGGCCACCCGCGGGCTGGAGCGCATCGCCCAGTCGGGGTTGCAGATCGCGCCGCTGCCCAGCCACGAGGAAACCCTGCAGTTCGACCTGCAGCTGTACACCCGCGACACCGCCGAGGGCGGCCTGCGCGGCGCGCTCAGCTATGCCCTGGACCTGTTCGAGGCCAGCAGCATCGAGCGCCTGGGCGGCCATTGGCTGCAACTGATCGACGCGCTGTTGGCCGACCCGGCGCAGCCGCTGGACAGCGTGCCGCTGCTGACCAATGCCGAGCGCGAGCAGATTGTTCATGGCTTCAACGCCACCGCCCGCGACTACAGCGCCACCGCGCTGCTGCCCGAGTTGCTGGTGCAGCAACGCCACGCCAGCGCCGACGCCCTGGCGCTGGTGCACGGCGACCAGCGCCTGAGCTATGCCGAGCTGCACGCCCGCGCCAACCGCCTGGCGCACCGCCTGCACGCTCATGGCATCGGCCGCGACGACCTGGTGGGCATCGCCGCCTTGCGCTCGGTGGAGCTGGTGGTGGGCCTGCTGGGCATTATGAAAGCCGGCGCCGCCTACCTGCCGATGGACCCCGAATACCCGCCCGAGCGCCTGGCCTACATGCTCGAAGACAGCGGCGTGAAACTGCTGCTGACCCAGCGCGCGTTGCTCGACAGCCTGCCGACGGTGGGCGCCGCCGAGCGCTGGTGCCTGGATGACGGCAGCGACGCCGCCTGGCCCGCCCATGAGCCGCTGCTGGACACCCAGCCCGGCCAATTGGCGTATTGCATCTACACCTCCGGTTCCACCGGCAAGCCCAAGGCCGCCGGCAACAGTCACGAGGCCCTGCACAACCGCCTGGTATGGATGCAGCAGGCCTACCAGCTGACTGCCGCCGACCGGGTGCTGCAGAAAACCCCGTTCAGCTTCGACGTGTCGGTGTGGGAGTTCTTCTGGCCGCTGATGACCGGCGCCACGCTGGTGATGGCCGACCCCGGCGCCCACCGCGACCCGGCCGCGCTGCAAGCGGTGATCGAGCGCGAGCAGGTCACCACCCTGCATTTCGTGCCGTCCATGCTGCAGCTGTTCATTGCCGCCGGCGCCCTGCGCGGCGGCTGCCCGAGCCTGGCGCGCATCATCTGCAGCGGCGAGGCGCTGTCCCACGACCTGCAGAGCCAGTGCCTGGCCGAGCACCCGGCGGCGCTGTACAACCTCTACGGGCCCACCGAGGCGGCCATCGACGTCACCCACTGGACCTGCCACCTGGAGCCCGGCCAGTTCGCCGTGCCCATTGGCGAGCCCATCGCCAACACCGCTATTCACATCCTCGACGCCGAGTTGCAACCGGTGCCGGTGGGCGTCACCGGCGAGCTGTACATCGGTGGCATCAACCTGGCGCGTGGCTACCTGGGCCGCCCGGCGCTGACCGCCGAGCGCTTCGTGCCCAACCCGTTCGGCGCCGGGCGCCTGTACCGCAGTGGCGACCTGGCGCGCTACCGCGACAGCGGCGTGATCGAATACGCCGGGCGCATCGACCACCAGATCAAGGTGCGCGGCCTGCGCATCGAACTGGGCGAAATTGAAGCCTGCCTGCTGGAACAGCCTGGCGTGCGCGAAGCCGTAGTCATCGACCGCGCCTCGCCCCAGGGCGTACAGCTGATCGGCTACCTGGTGGGCGAGGTGCTGGCGTTGGACGCCATTCGCGACGTGCTGCGCGCACGCCTGCCGGATTACATGGTGCCGGCGCAGCTGATCGCGCTGGCGCAAATGCCGCTGTCGCCCAACGGCAAGCTGGAACGCCGCCTGTTGCCGGAACCACAATGGCAGAGCCGCGCCTACGAGGCGCCGCAAGGGGCCACTGAAGTGTTGGTGGCCCAGGTGTGGGCCGAGGTGCTGGGCGTGGCCGAGGTGGGCCGTGGCGACGACTTCTTTGCCTTGGGTGGCCATTCGCTGCTGGCCATCCGCATGGTCTCGCGCCTGCGCCAGGCGCTGAACCTGGAACTGGCGGTGCGGCAGGTCTTCGACACCCCGCAGCTGGCGGATTTCGCCCGCGCCCTGGGCGGCATCGCCAGCCCGTCGATTCGCCTGCAACGCCGCGAACGCCCAGCCTTGCTGCCGCTGTCCCACGCCCAGAGCCGCCTGTGGTTCCTGTGGCAGATGGAGCCGCGCAGCAGCGCCTACAACATGCCCATGGCCCTGCGCCTGCGCGGCACCCTGCACATCGAGCGCCTGCGCGAGGCGTTCGGGCAACTGGTGGGGCGCCACGAAACCCTGCGCACCACCTTCGCCACGGTCGACGGCCAGGCGGTGCAACGCATTCACCCCAGCATCGCCCTGGACATGCCGCAGATCGACCTCGGTGCCTTGCCCGCCGAGCAGCGCCAGGCCCGTGCCCGCGAGCTGGCGCTGCACGAGGCGCGCGAGCCGTTCGACCTGCACGACGGCCCGCTGATTCGCGTGCAGTTGCTGCGCCTGGATGCGGAGGAACATCACCTGCTGCTGACCCTGCACCACAGCATCAGCGACGGCTGGTCGCTGACCGTGTTGGTGGACGAGCTGGCCAGCCTGTACCTCCAGGTGGCGCCGGCACCGCTGCCGTTGCAGTACGCCGACTACGCCCTGTGGCAGCGCGACTGGCTGGCCGGCCCTGAAGGGGCGCGCCAGGTGGCTTACTGGCAGCAGCAATTGCAGGGCGCGCCGGCGGTGCTGGAGTTGCCCGGCGACTACCCGCGCCCGGCCGAACAAAGCTACCGCGGCGCCAACCTGCGCTGGTGCCTGCCGCGTGACACCGGCCTGGCCCTGCGCGCGCTGAGCCAGGCGCAGCAGGCCACGCCGTTCATGACCGCGCTGGCGGTGTTCAACGTGCTGTTGTACCGCTACAGCGGCCAGGACGACCTGTGCCTGGGCGTGCCCATCGCCAACCGCCAGCGCGGCGAGACCGAAGGCCTGATCGGCTTCTTCGTCAACACCCAGGTGCTGCGCACGCGGCTGGACGCCGAGCAGCCGTTCGCAGCCCTGCTGCAGCAGGTCAAGGCCACTGCGTTGCAGGCCCAGGCCCATCAGGATTTGCCGTTCGAGCAACTGGTGGAGATTGTGCAACCGGCCCGTTCGCTTAGCCACAACCCGCTGTTCCAGGTGCTGTTCAGCCACGAGCGCCACGCCCGCGAGCGCCGCGTGGAACTGGACGGCCTGAGCCTGGAGGCCATGGGTGGCGACAGCGCCACGGCGCAGTTCGACCTGTCGCTGTTCATGGACGAGAACGCCGACGACTCGCTGACCTTCAACTTCAACTACGCCACCGACCTGTTCAGCGCCGTCACCGTGCAGCGCCTGAGTGAACATTTCACCCGCCTGCTGACGGCCGTGTTGCAGGCGCCGGAAATGGCGGTGGGGCAACTGCCGTTGCTGGGTGCCGATGAGCAACAGGCGCGCCTGGCGTCGGTCAACCACACCGCACGCCAATACCCGGCCCAGCACTTCGAACACTGCGTGGCCGAGCAGGCCCGGCGCACGCCGCAGGCCGTGGCGGTCAGCGATGGCCGCCAGGCGCTGAGCTTCGCCGAGCTGGACGCCTGCGCCAACGCCCTGGCCGTGCGCCTGCAAGCGGCAGGTGTGGGCCCTGACGTGGCGGTGGCGGTGTGCCTGGAACGCACCAACGCCTTGCTGGTGGCGCTGCTGGCGGTGTTCAAGGCTGGTGGCGCCTACGTGCCGCTGGACCCCGAATTCCCCGCCGAACGCCTGGCGCACATGGTGGCGGACAGCGGCAGCCCGCTGCTGCTGACCCAGACCTCGTTGCTGCCGTTGGCGGCGCAGCTGGGCCATGGCGGTGCGACCTGGAGCCTGGATACGCTGACGCTGGCGCCGGTCGAGCAGGCGCCGCAGCATGCGGCGCTGCTGTCGAACCTGGCGTACGTGATCTACACCTCCGGTTCCACCGGCAAGCCCAAGGGCGTCGAAGTCAGCCGCGGCGGCCTGGTCAACTTCCTCCACAGCATGGCCGAGGCGCCGGGCCTGGCGGCCGGGCAGAAGATGCTGGCGCTGACCTCGCTGTCGTTCGACATCGCCGCGCTGGAGCTGTACCTGCCGCTGCTCACCGGGGCCAGCGTGGTGCTGGTGGACCGCGACACCGCCCGCGACCCGCAACGCCTGATCGAGGTGATCGACGCCGAGCAGGTGGACGCGGTGCAGGCGACACCGTCGACCTGGCGGCTGCTCAGCGAGCAGCCGGCGTTCGCGCGCCTGCACGGCCGCACCCTGTTGTGCGGCGGCGAGGCGCTGCCGGCGGACCTGGCCGCGCGCCTGCTGGCGCTGCAAGGCCCGCTGTGGAACGTCTACGGCCCCACCGAAACCACCATCTGGTCGGCGCGCAACCTGCTCAGCGCCGGGCAGCCGCGCCCCGACCTGGGGCTGCCGCTGGCCAACACCACGCTCTACGTGCTCGACGCCGCCCTGGTGCCAGTGCCCGTGGGCGTGATTGGCGAGCTGTACATTGGCGGCGCGGGGCTGGCCCGGGGTTACCACGGCCGGCCTGAGCTGACCGCCGAACGCTTCGTGCCCGACCCGTTTGGCGCGCCGGGCCAGCGCCTGTACCGCACCGGCGACCTGGTGCGCTGGCGCGAGGGCGATGCCCTGGAATACGTCGGTCGTGCCGACCAGCAGGTGAAACTGCGCGGCTTCCGTATCGAGCTGGGCGAGATCGAAGCGCTGCTGCTGGCCCAGCCCGGCGTGCGCGAAGCCGCCGTGGTGGTGCGCGCCACCCCGCAAGGCCAGCAATTGGTGGGCTACGCCGTGGCCGCCGAGGTCGAGCCGCAAGCGCTGCGCGAGGCCCTGCGCGAGCGCCTGCCCGAGTACATGGTGCCGGCGCAGATCGTGCTGCTGGAGCGCATGCCGCTGACCCCCAACCGCAAGCTCGACCGCCGTGCGCTGCCCGAGCCGGTGTGGCAGGCGCGTGCCTACCGCGCCCCGGCCAGCGCCACCGAGCAACAGCTGGCCGCCATCTGGGGCGAGCTGCTGGGCCTTGAGCAGGTGAGCCTGGACGACAACTTCTTTGATTTGGGCGGCGACTCCATCATCTCCATCCAGGTGGTGAGCCGCGCCCGCGACGCCGGCTTGCACCTGACGCCCAAGGACCTGTTCCAGCACCAGCGCCTGGAGCAACTGGCGGCCCAGGCCAGCCCGCTGCAAGCGGTGGCCGGGGTGACCGAGCAGGTACGCCATGTGCCCGGCACGCCGCTGTTGGCCGAACACTTCCCGTTCACCGGCCTCAACCAGGCGCAACTGGATGCCCTGGACCTGGACCCGGGCCGGGTGGAAGCCATCCTGCCGCTGTCGCCGATGCAGCAGGGCATGCTGTTCCACAGCGTCGAGGTGCAGGAGGCCGGGCTGTACGTCAACCAGCTGAACATTGGCATCGAGGGCCTGGATGCCGCGCGCTTCCGCCAGGCCTGGGCCGAGGTCAGCCAGGCCCACGACAGCCTGCGCAGCCTGTTCCTGTGGCAGGGCCTTGCCCAGCCGTTGCAGGTGGTGCTGACGGACGTGCCGTTGCCGGTGCGTGAAGTGGACCTGCGCGGCCAGGTGGTGACCCCGGCGCTGATCGAGCAGCACGTGCTGGCCGAGCGCGCCCAGCGGTTCGACTGGCAGCAGCCACCGCTGCAACGCCTGTTGTTATTGCGCCTGGACGAGTCCCATTACCGACTGATCTGGACCTACCACCACATCGTGCTGGATGGCTGGAGCGTATCGTTGCTGATCGGCCAGGTGCTGCGCCGCTACCTGGGCGGTGACAAGCCAGCGGTCAGCGGCCGTTACGGCGACTACATTGCCTGGCTGCAGGCCCAGGATGAAAGCGCTGCGCAAGCCTTCTGGCAGGCGCAGTTGCAGGTGCTGGAGCAGCCGACGCTATTGGCCCAGGCCGTGGTTGACGCGCCACAGGGCCAGGGCCACACGGCGCTGTACTCGCGCCTGGACAAAGCGCGCACCGAGCGCCTGCGCCAGTTCGCTCGCCAGCAACGGGTGACCCTCAACACCCTGATCCAGGGCGCGTGGCTGCTGCTGTTGCAGCGCTACACCGGCCAGCGCACCGTGGCGTTCGGCGCCACCGTATCGGGCCGCCCGGCCAGCCTGCCGGGGGCGGAAAACCTGCTGGGGCTGTTCATCAACACCCTGCCCATCGCCCAGACCCTGGCGCCGGAGCAGGCCCTGGGTGACTGGCTGCGCGCGCTGCAGGACTACAACCTGCGCGCCCGCGACTTCGAGTACACGCCGCTGGGGCAGATACAGCGCTGGTCCGGCCAGGCCGGGCAGGCGCTGTTCGACAGCATCATCGTCTTCGAGAACCAGCCGGTGGACCGCCTGCTGCGCGACTGGGACAACAGCGAGCTGCGTTTCGACGTGGGCCAGGGCTTTGGCGTGACCGACTTCGCCATGGACCTGATGGTGACCCTGGGCGAAGGCCTTGAGATTGAATACATGTACCGCCGCGAGCAGTTCGCCGAGTCGGCGGTGCTGCGCCTGCGCGAGCACCTGGAAGGCCTGCTGGAGACCCTGCTTGAGGATGCGACGCGGCCGCTGGGCAGCATCGGCCTGCTGACCGCCAGCGAGCGTCTGGCGCTGGCAACAGCCAACCGCTTCGAGCCTGCCGCCACGGCGTTCGTCCATGAGCGCATCGACGCCTGGGCGGCGCGCCAGCCCGAGCGCCCGGCGCTGGTGTGCGCGGGCCGTGAAATCAGCTACCAACAGCTGGCATCGCGCAGCCAGGTGCTGGCGCAGCACCTGCAACAGGGCGGCATCGGCGCCGAAGCGGTGGTGGGTATCGCCCTGCCGCGCTCGGTGGAGCTGCCGGTGGCGCTGCTGGCGGTGCTCAAGAGCGGCGCTGCCTACCTGCCGCTGGACATCGACTACCCGCCAGAGCGCCTGGCCTACCTGATGCGCGATTCGGGCATGCGCGTGTTGATTACCGACCGCGCCACCCAGGGCCGCCTGCCGCTGCCTGAAGGGCTGGAATGCTGGGCGCTGGAAGACCTGCCGGTGGACGGTGAACGCCTGCCGCCGTTGCAACCTAAGCTGCACGGCGACAGCCTCGCGTACCTGATCTACACCTCTGGCTCCACCGGCCTGCCCAAGGGCGTGGCGGTGGCGCACGGGCCGCTGGCCATGCACTGCCAGGCGATCGGCGAGCGCTACCAAATGACGCCCGAAGACCGCGAGCTGCATTTCATGTCGTTCGCCTTCGACGGCGCCCACGAGCGCTGGCTCACGCCGCTCAGCCATGGCGGCTGCGTGGTGCTGCGCGACAACCAGCCGTGGAGCATCGAGCAGACCTGGCAGGCCTTGCACGAGCAGCGCATCAGCGTGGTGGCGTTCCCGCCGGCCTACCTGCAGCAATTGGCCGAGCAGGGCGAGCGCGACGGCAACCCGCCGCCGGTACGCATCTATTGCTTCGGCGGTGACGCGGTGCCCGAGGCCAGCCTGGCCCAGGTGCGCCGCCATTTGCGCCCGCAGCATGTAATCAACGGCTACGGCCCCACCGAGACCGTGGTCACCCCGCTGCTGTGGAAAGCGGCGCCCGAGACGCCGTGTGGCGCGGCCATCGCGCCCATCGGCGAGCGGGTCGGCGCGCGGACCACCTGGGTGCTGGACCCGGACCTGAACCCGGTGCCGGCCGGCACCAGCGGCGAACTGTACATCGGTGGCCAGGGCCTGGCCCGTGGTTACCACCAGCGCCCGGGCCTGAGCGCCGAACGCTTCGTTGCCGACCCGTTCAGCCAGGAGGGCGGGCGCCTGTACCGCACCGGCGACCTGGTGCGCGCCCGTGCCGACGGCACATATGACTACCTGGGGCGCATCGACCAGCAGGTGAAAATTCGTGGCTTCCGCATCGAGCTGGGCGAGATCGAGGCGCGCCTGCGCGCCGAGCCGCAGGTGCAAGCCGCGGTCGTGGTGGCCATGGAAACCGCCGGCGGCAAGAAGCTAGTGGGCTATGTGGCCGCCGCGCGCATCGACGGCCTGGCCGAGCGGCTGCTGGCCAGCCTGCACAGCCAGTTGCCCGAGTACATGGTGCCGGCGCAGATCCTGGTGCTCAGCCAGCTGCCGCTGAACGCCAACGGCAAGGTCGACCGCAAGGCGTTGCCAGAGCCGCAGTGGCAGGGTGGCGACTACGTGGCGCCGCGCACCGAGCTGGAAGCGCAACTGGCGGCCATCTGGGCGCAGGTGCTGGGCGTCGAGCAGGTAGGTGTGTTCGACAACTTCTTCGAGCTGGGGGGGGACTCCATCCTCAGCCTGCAACTGGTGTCCAAGGTGCGCAACAGCGAAGGCCTGGGCATCGAGATCAAGCTGCGCGACCTGATGCGCTACCAGACCATCGACGCCTTGCTGGCGCGCAGCCCGGAGGAAAGCGCTACCCCGCTGGTGGCGCTGGACAGCCAGCAGCAGGGCGCAGGCGAGCGCTTTGGCCTGTTGCCGATTCAGTCGTGGTTCTTCGACCAGCACATGGCCGAGCCGCACCACTTCAACCAGGCGCTGATGCTGAGCATGGTCGCGCCGCTGGATACCCTCGCGCTGGAGCAGGCGTTGCAGGCGCTGGTGCAGCACCACGATGCCCTGCGCCTGCGCTTCGAACAGGCTGGCGATGGCCAGTGGCAACAGCGTTATGCCGAGCATGACGCCAGCCAGGCACTGCTGTGGGATGAACGGCTGGCGTCGGCGGAGGCTATCGAAGCCCTGGCCAACCGCGCCCAGCGCAGCCTGGACCTGCAAGGCGGGCCGCTGCTGCGCGCGGTGCAGATGCACCTGCCCGACGGCAGCGCGCGCCTGCTGCTGGTGATTCACCACATGGTGGTGGACGGCGTGTCCTGGCGCATCCTGCTGGACGATGTACAGGCGCTGTACCAGGCGCAGGTCAGCGGCGTGCCGGCAAACCTGCCGGCGCGCACCAGCAGCTACCGCCTGTGGGTGGAGCGCTTGCAGGCCATGGCCGCCGATGAGCAGGGGCTGCCGTTCTGGCTGCAACTGCTGGACGACGCGCCGCGCGAGCTGCCGCGCGACAACCCGCGTGGCCGCAACCTGGTGGGGGTGCGCGGCAACGCGCAGATGAACCTTGACCGCGAGCGCACCCAGGCGCTGCTCAAGCGCGTGCCGGGGGCGTTGCAGGCGCAGATCAACGACCTGCTGCTGACCGCCCTGGCCCGCGTGCTGTGCCGCTGGACCGGCGACAGCTCGGCGCTGATCCAGCTCGAAGGCCACGGCCGCGAGGACCTGTTCGCCGACCTCGACCTGAGCCGTACCCAAGGCTGGTTCACCACCATGTACCCGGTGCACCTGAAACCCGGCACCGGCGATGATTTCGCCGAGGCGGTGGGCCGCGTACGCCGGCAGCTGCAGCGCATTCCCGACAAGGGCATCGGCTACGGCCTGCTGCGCCACGCCGGCAGCGTCCAGGCGCGCAAACAGCTGCAGGGCATGCCGCAGCCGCGCATCACCTTCAACTATCTGGGGCAGTTCGACCAGACCTTCGAGGGCGGCCTGTTCACCCCGGCGCGCGAGTCCATGGGCGATGTCTACAGCCCGGTGGCGCAGTTGGCCAACTGGCTGGAAATCATCGGCCAGGTCTACGACGGCAGCCTCAGCCTGCGCTGCGTGTACAGCCGCAAATGCTACCGGCCGGAGACCGTGCAGGGGCTGATGGACGCCCTGCGCGCAGAGCTTGAGCAATTGGTGGACAGCACCTTGCCGGTGGCCGCGCTATGAACCTTCTTTCGCATGGAAAACAGACAATGGCGTTGAACGCTGAACTGGCGGCCTTTCTCGACCTGGTGGACGAGGGCCGCGACGCCGGGCGCCCGGCAATGCACGAACAGACAGTGGCGCAGGCGCGCGCCGAATTCGAGCGCTCCACCCAGGAGCTGGGCTGGCAGGTGGCGGGGCCGGTGACGGTCAGCCAGCACCAGTTCAGCGGCCGCGATGGCGCCAGCGTGCCGGTGCGCCTGTACCTGCCCGCCGACGTGCCGGAACGCCAGCAGCCGTGGCCGGTGCTGGTGTACTACCACGGCGGTGGCTACGTGGTGGGCAGCCTCGATTCCCATGACCAGGTGTGCCGCGAGTTCTGCTGGCGCACGCCGTGCGCGGTGTTGTCGGTAGGTTACCGGCTGGCGCCGGAGCAGCCGTTCCCGGCGGCGGTGAACGACGCCGAGGACGCCTTGGTGTGGTTGTGGGAGCAGGCTCCGGCCCTGGGCCTGGACCGCAACCGCGTGGCCCTGGCCGGCGACAGCGCTGGCGCCACCCTTGCCACGGTGGCGGCGATTGCGGCCGGGCAGGGCGCGTTGCCTGTGCAGCCGTGCCTGCAAATGCTGTTCTACCCGGTGACCGATGCGGCCGGCAGCACCACCTCGGCCGACCTGTTCGACCAGGGCTACCTGCTGGAGACCCCGACACTGGCGTGGTTCTACGACCATTACCTGCCCAACGTCGAACAACGCAGCGACTGGCGCGCCTCGCCGTTGCGCGCCGCCATTCCACCGGCCACCGCCCCGGCCTACATCGCCGTGGCCGGCTTCGACCCGCTGCTGGACGAAGGCCGTGCCTACGCCGCGCACCTTAGCGCCGCCGGCGTGCCGGTGACCCTGCACTGCCAGGCTGACCTGACCCATGACTTCCTGCGCATGGCCAGCATCACCTCGGCGGCGCTGCACCTCTACGAAACCTTCACCGCCGTGCTCGCCCAGGCGCTCCACGCGAAAGCCTGACGCAGCCTTCGGCAGCTGCTACGCGAATCTGTAGCCCCTGCCGTAAGCTGCGCAGGCGCGCGGCCTACGCGAAATCCTGCGTACCCCGCCCCCTGTAGCAGCGGCCGCAGGCCGCGTCCTGGAGCAATGCAGGACCGCCGCCTGACGCAGCTTTCGGCGGCTGCTACATCCTGTGGGAGCTGGCTTGCCAGCGAGCTGTTGGGGCCATCAAAGCTCGCTGGCAAGCCAGCTCCCACAAAACAGCGTCCCCAGACGCCGCAATCACCCGCCCCAAAAAAAACGCCAACCCCGCAAGGGGCTGGCGTTTTTTGTGCCGCGGGTAGCGCTTACCAGTTGTAGCTCAAGGTCGCGATCACGTTGCGGCGCGGGCCGTAGTAGCAGGCGGCGTAGTTGCTGCAGCTGGCCACGTATTCCTTGTCGAACAGGTTGCTGGCGTTGACTGCCACCTTGGTGCCGTTCAGCTTGCTCGACAGCTTGCCCAGGTCGTAGTGCACGGCGGCATCGACGATGGTGAAGTTGCCGGTCTCGATGCGGTTATACACGGCTGAAGGCGAGGACACGCTGCTGCCCCACAGGTCGCCGGTGTAGCGGGCGCCCAGGCCGGCGCCGAGGCCGTCCATCAGGCCTTCATGGAAGGTGTAGTCAAGCCACGCGGAGGCCTGCTGGCGCGGGGTGAACGGCAGTTCGTTGCCTTTGTCGGTGTATGCCGAGGTGACGTAGCCGGTGCGGGTCACTTCACTGTCGGTGTAGGTGTACGACGCCAGCAGGTCAAGGTTCTTGCTCAGCACGGCCTTGCCTTCCAGCTCGAAGCCACGGCTTTCAGCGGCGCCGATCTGGATGGTGTTGTTGATGTTGGTCGGGTCAGCCGTGGTGACGTTCTTCTGCTTCAGCTTGTACACCGAGGCGGTGATGTAGCTTTCCTGGCCCGGCGGCTGGTACTTGATGCCCAGCTCGTATTGCTCACCCTGGGTAGGCTTGAAGATCGGCGTGGCCGCGCTGACCGCAGTGTTCAGCTGTGGGTCGAACGACTGCGAGTAGCTGAAGTACGGCATCACGCCGTTGTCGAACAGGTAGGCCACGGCGTAGCGGTAGGTGCCCTTGTGGTTGTCCTGGTCGATGTAGCGGTCGGTGGCGTTGCTGCGGTCGGGACGGTAGTGGCTTTCCGAGTCGGCCCAGTCGAAGCGCCCGCCCAGGGTGAACAGCCAGTGGTCCAGCTTGATCTGATCCTGGGCATACACGCCGGTCTGCTTCTGCACCTGGTACATGTCGCGGGAGGTGTAGATGTTGGTGCGCGTGCCGCTGCCGTTGCCGCCGGCGTAGGGGTTGGTGGAGGTGTAGCTGCTGTTCACCACGTTGTTGTCGAGGGTGCTGCGGCGGTAGTCCAGGCCGGTCAGCAGGGTGTGCTCTAGCGGGCCGGTGTTGAACTTGCTTTCCAGCTGGTTATCGACGTTGAAGATCTGCAGGTTGCGCTTGATGTCCGAGGTCAGGCGCGCCACGTTCGGGCTGGTGGCTTCGTTGACGTAGCCGTTGCCGAAGGCGGTGCGGTTCTCGATGTTGACCTGGCTGTAGCGCAGGTTCTGGCGGAAGGTAAACGTGTCGTTGAAGTGGTGCTCGAACAGGTAGCCCAGCTGCGAGCTTTCGCGGCGCAGTCTGTCGAAGTCGCTGTCACCCAGCAGGGTGTCGCTGGAGATCTTGCCGTACTGGGAGTGGTGCAGGGTGCCCGATTCCGGGTAGTACTGCTCGGTGCTGCCACCCCAGTCGCGCTGGTAGTTGGCCAGCACGGTCAGCGAGGTGTCCTCGTCCGGGCGCCAGGTGAAGGCCGGGGCGATGAAGTTGCGGTTGTTCTGCACGTGGTCGACCTGGGTGCCGCTGTCCTTCACCAGGCCAGTCAGGCGGTAGCTGAACACGCCCTGGTCGTCGATGGGGCCGCCGAAGTCGAAGCCCAGTTGCTTGAGGTCGTAGCTGCCGCCCTGGATCTGCACCTGGTGGTAGGGAGTGCTGGTGGGCATCTTGCTGGTCAGGTTGATCAGGCCGCCCGGGCGGCTCTGGCCGTACAGCATGGACGCCGGGCCGCGCAGTACTTCTACGCTTTCCAGGCCATAGGGTTCGGACATGCCGCCCTGGCCGCTCTCGCCGTAGGGCAGTTGCAGGCCGTCCTGGAAGACGTAGGGCGAGAAGCCGCGAATGCGAAACTGCTCACGGGTGTTGTTGGCGCCGGTGTATTCACCGAACACGCCCGGGGTGTAGCGCACGGCAGAGCTGACGTCCTGCACCGCCTGCTCGTCCATCTGCTTGCGGGTGACCACCGAGATGGATTGCGGGGTTTCGCCGATGGGGGTGTCGGTCTTGGTGGCGGTGCTGGTGCGCTTGGCAACGATGCTGTAGTCGGGGGTGTAGCCGCTGCTGTCGCCGGCGGCGTTGATGTTGACGTTCTGCAGCAGCATGGCGTTGCCGTCGGCGGTGGCGGCGCCCACGGTGATGGTGTTGCCGTTCACTTCGTAGCGCAGGCCGGTGCCGCGCAGCATCTGTTCCAGGGCCTGTTGCGGCTCCATGGTGCCGTCAACGCTGAGGCTGTTGCGGCCTTTGATCGAGTCGGCGCTGAACAGCACCTGCATGTTGGTCTGGGTGCCGAACTGCATCAACGCATTGGACAGCGGTTGCGCCGGGATATGCACGGCTACCGGTGCCGCCAGGGCCTGGGCGCTGTACGCGGCCAGTGCCAGGCTTGCCGCCAACAGGGTCTTGGTGAAACCGGAACCTTGCGTTTCACGCCCTTTGTTGTGTCGAGACTCAAACATTATTAGCACTCGTTAAGGTTAGCTTATAAGAATCGTTTCCAATAAGACGAAACCCGCGAGCAAAACCAGAACGTTTTTTTCACTTTTTTTTGCACTGCCGCCGATTGGCGGGCAACGGGCACGACGGGCAGTAATCCACGCTGTCCAGCCGGTAGCGCAGGCAGCACACGCGGCGGGTGCTGGCGCTGGTTTCGTCATCGGGCACGGCGAAGCGCACCGGTTCGAACAGCGGGTTGCTGCAGCCGTTCGGCCACTGCCTGGCGCTGAGCAGCTCACGCCCCGGCGCGGCCCGTTCGGCGCCGCCCAGCGGGTGGCGCGCAACCACGCCCACGGCCCAGGCCACGCGCACGCCGGCGTTGCTCCACAGCACGCGCGGCGACAGGCCGCTGAACTGGGCGAGGGTGGCGCACAGCGGCGCCAGGTGCTCGAACACCAGCGGCGCGAAGCGCTCGAAGGTCGAGCGTGGCTCGCGCACCTGGCCGTCGCCGCTCAGCGCGACGCGCTGCGGGTTGCCTTCGGCGTCCAGGTGCAGGCGGGTGTGATCGAGGCCCAGCGGCAGCAGGCGGTCTTGCAGCAGGTCGAGGATGACCACCGGCGGTACCAGCACCGAGAAGTACCATTGGGTCCACAGCGACACCAGCGCCTTGGTGTCGCCGCCAGGGTAGCGCCGGGCGAACGCCGCCAGCGGCGGTTGGTAGCGCTGCGGGTCGAGCAGGTCGCTGAGGACGATGCCCGGCGCGGCGTCGTCGGCCAGCGCCAGCGACTCGCCGACCCCGGCCAGCGGCCCCGGAAACGCACTGGCGAAGGCGGCGATCATGCGCCACCCCGGCGGCGAATCATCAGCCACATGAAATATGGCCCGCCTACAAAGGTGGCCAGCAGCCCGGCCGGGATCTGCCAGGGGAAGATCAACGTGCGGCCCAGCCAGTCGGCGGCCACCATCAACAGCGCGCCCAGCAGCGCGGCGCCATACAGTTGCACCAGCGCCCGGCGCAGGCCCAGCAGGCGCGCCATGTGCGGCGCCATCAGGCCGACGAAACTCAGCGGGCCGACCACCAGGGTGGCGGCGCCGGTCAGCAGTGCGGTCAGGGCCAGCAGCGCCAGGCGGCTGCGGCCCAGGTTCAGGCCGAGCATGCTGGCGGTGCTGGGCCCCAGGGCCAGCAGGTCGAGCCAGCGGCGAATCAGCGGCGCCAGTGCCAGGCCGACCACCGCCACCGCGCAGGCCACCAGCGCCTGTGGCGTGGTGACCCGGTAGGTGGAGCCGGCCATCCAGCTGAGCAGGGTGCCCAGGCGCGGGTCGCCGCTGACCAGGATGATGCTGGAGAAGGCGCCGGAGATGGTCGCCAGGGCGATGCCGGTCAGCAGCAGCCGCTCGGGTGAGAAGCCGTGGCGCCAGCCGAACGACAACAGAATCAGCAGGGTGATCAGCGCCCCGGCGCTGGCGGTCAGCAGGATGATGCCGGGGTTGAGCGGCAGGTTGGCGAGGAACACGACGATCACCCCCAGCGCGGCGCCGGAGCTGACCCCCAGCACTTCCGGGCTGGCCATGGCGTTGCCGGTGGTGCGCTGGATCATGGTGCCCGCCATGGCCAGCATGGCGCCGGCCGCCATGGCGGCGAACAGCCGTGGCGCGCGCCAGGGCAGCAGCTGCAGGGTTTCACTGACGCTGCTGAAGGCCCAGCCGCTGGGGCCAGGGGCCAGGGTCAGCGCCAACCCCAGGCACACCACCAGGGCCACGGCACTCACTGCGAGGATGCGCGCCGGCCGGTGCTGTTTCGGCTGCTGGGCGTCAGGCGTAGTGCGCGGCGGGTGCAGGCTGCGGCGCATCTGCGGCAGCAGCCACAACAGCAGCGGCGCGCCCAGCAGGGCAGTGGCGGTGCCGGTGGGCAGCAGCGGCGCGAAGTTCTGGATGACCTGGTCGGCCAGCCACAGCAGCAGCGCGCCGAACAGCGGTGCGCACCACAGTTGCTGGCGCAGCCGGCGGGCGCCGAGCAGCCGCGCCAGGGCCGGTGCGGCCAGGCCGACGAAGGCGACCATGCCGATGTGGCTGACCACCGTGGTGCTGAGGAATACCGCCAGCGCCAGGCCCAGGGTGCGGCTCCAGGACAGTGACAGGCCCAGGCTGCGCGCGCTTTCATCGGACAGCTGCAGCACGTCCAGCGGCCGCACCAGCAGCAGTGCGGCGAGCATGCCGGGGATCAGGCTGAAGGTCAGGTGGCGGGTCAGGCCCCAGCCGTTCTGGGCCAGGTTGCCGGTCTGCCAGACGAACAGCTCGCCCAGGTATTCATGGTTGAACAGCACCATGATCGAACCCAGGGCACCGCAGTACAGGCCGATGATCAGCCCTGCCAGCACCACTGCCAACGGCGCCAGCGCCTGGCGCCAGGCCAGGGCGAATACCAGCAGCATCGCCAGGCCACCGCCGGCGCTGGTCAGCAGGGTGCGGCCCTGGTCGAGTAGGCCGGGGGCGAACAGCAGGCCCACCACCAGCATCAGGTTGGCCCCGGCGGAAATGCCCAGGGTGGAGGCGTCGGCCAGCGGGTTGCGCAGGATGCTTTGCAGCAGCGCGCCACTGAGGCCCAGTGCGGCGCCGGCGAGCAGGCTCACGGCCAGGCGCGGCAGCCAGGCGTGGTGCACCAGCAGCTGCGCAGTGTCGGTGGCGCTGGGGTGTACGGCGGCGCTCCACCACAGGCCGGGCGGCAGGTGGCGCAGCAGGCCGTGCAGGCTCAGGGCCACGGCGGCCAGCGCCAGCAGGCTGACCACCAGCAGCCAGCGCCGCCGCTGCGGGTTGCGCACCTTGGTGGCGGCGTAATCGAGGGCGGAACTAGCCATGGGCGTACTCCGGGTCGTCGGGCAGGTGCTCCACCAGCAGTTCGGCAAAGCGCGCCGCGGTCTGCGTGCCGCCAAATACATAGGTCGGCGGGATGGCGCTCAGGCGCCCCTCGCGCACGAAGGGCAGCACGTTCCACAAGGTGCTGGCGCCCAGGGTCTTGAGCGAGCGCTGGCTGGCCTTGCCGAAGTTCAGGTAGATCATCCGCGCCTCGGGGCGCTCCACCAGTTTCTCCAGTGGCACCAGGGCGAACCCGGCCGGGCCCAGCTCGCCGTCCCAGGCGTTCACCAGGCCAACCTGCGCCAAGGTGTCGCCCAGCAGGCTGTTGTGGCCCCACAAGCGCACGTGGCTGCCGCCCTGGTCGATGTCCGCGAGGTAAAGCGGCCGGTGCTGCTGGCTGAGGATGTGCGCGCGGGCGTCGTCCAGGCGGCGGGTGAGGCTGGCCACCAGGGCCTGTGCCTGGGGCTGGCACTGTAGCCACTCGCCCACTTCGGCGATGGCGGCCAGGCCACGGGGAATCGGTGTCAGCGAGGTAGGCACGTCCAGCACCCGCACCGGGGCGATGGCGGCGTACTGCGCCTGAGCCATCTGCTGCACGGGGCTGAGCAGGATCAGGTCGGGCTTGAGCCGCGCCAGCAGTTCCAGGCTCGGCTCCCACGATGCGCCCAGGTCCAGCACGCCGGCCGGCAGCGGCGGCTGCGGCACCCGCGCGCGGTACATCTCCAGGCTGGGAATGGCCAACGGAGAAACGCCAAGGCCGAGCATGATCTCGGCCAGTTGCCAGTCCAGCGGGGCTACCCGCAGGGCCTGGGGTTGAGCGTGGAGCAGCGGGCTTGCCGCCAGTGCCGCCACGCTCATCAGTTGCAGGAATGAGCGCCTGTGCATGATCGCGTTATCAGGCCTCCACGGGGTGTTGCTGGCGGGTGTCTTCGTAGATGCGCCCAGGCTCCATGCGCACCAGGCGGTCGGCGATATGGAAGTAACGGTCGTCGTGGGAGATGACGATGATGGTCTTGCCCAGGCGTTGCAGGTCCGGCAGCAGCTCGGTGTAGAAAATGCGCCGGAAGGCCGGGTCCTGGTCGGCGGCCCATTCGTCGAACACCAGCACCGGGCGGTGGTCCAGCCACGCTTGCACCAGGGCCAGGCGCTTGCGCTGCCCGGTGGACAGGTCGGTGGTGGTGAAGTTGCCGTCCTGAATGCTGACCTTGTGGCTGATTTCCAGGCGGTCGAGGTACTGGTGGGCTTCGTCGGGCAGTTTTTCGTCGGGGCCCATCAGGTCGTCGAACAGGAAGTAGTCGGCGAAGATGGTGGTGAACAGCTGGCGATAGTCGTCGCGGTTTTCCACGCCCACTTCCTTGCCGTCCAGCAGGATGCTGCCCTGCTGCGGCGCGTACAGGCCCAGCAGCACCTTGATCAGGGTGGTCTTGCCGGCGCCGTTCTCGCCGGCGATGAACATGATCTCGCCAGCGTTCAGGCGCAGGTTCACCGGGCCCAGGGTGAACGGCGTCACGCCTTCGACGGTGGGGAAGGTGTAGCGCGCGTCACGCAGTTCGATGCTTTGCAGCGGCGTGGCGGGTTTTACCGTGCCTTCCAGCAGCAGGTGCGGTTCGGGCGAGGCGAACTGTGCAGACAGCTCGGCGATGCGGCGGAACGACACCTGGGCGCGGCTGACGATGGGCAGGTTGCCGATCAGGTGTTCCAGCGGGCCTTTCATGAACAACAGCACCAGGATGAAGCCGCTGAGGGTGGCCTTGTCGGTGTTGGGGTAGAGGCTCTGGTACACCAGCACCACGCCGATGACGATGAAGAACAGCGTGGAGCCGAAGGTCTTGGCCACCACGAACAGCTTGATCGAGCGCAGTTGGATGTCGCAGATTTTCTCCACGGTCTTCTGCAGGTGGTCGCGGTACACGCGGAAGCGGCGCGGGCGGTGGATGCGCAGTTCCTTGGCGCCTTCAGAGATGGCGCGGTAGTGCTTCTGCAGGTCATCCTCGGCCTCGCGGGCCTCGAAGAAACCGCGTATGCCTTTCAGGCGCGCGAAGTATTGGGCGGTGGTGCCCAGCAAAATCGCCACCACGGTGCAGACGAACATCGGCAACGACAGGTGCGCCAGGTAGCCCATGCACCCCAGGGTCACGGTCAGCGACACGGCCAGGGGCGAAAAGGCGAACGCGAAGTCGCTGATGACGTCAACGTCGTGGGTGAGTACCGGGATCAGCCGGTGCGACTTGTAGCGCTCGATCTGCTCGATGGGCGCGGAGAGAATCTTGCTGCCCAGGTCTTTGCGCAGCTTGGCGATGACGTGCTGGCCGACGTGGTTGGTGCCGATGTCGGAGAAGATCGAGCCCAGCAGCGCCAGGCTGCACAGGCCGCCGAACGCCAGCAGCAGGGTGCCGGCGGCGGGGCCGTCGGCGTGCAGGCTCTGGTTGATGGTGGCCAGCAGCGCGGTGATGCTCAGGCCCCCCATGATGCCCAGGGTGATGGACACCGCCAGGATGGGCCAGAACGGCTTGAGCAGGCTGAACAGTTCGGAGAGCGTACCTTTGGGGGGCTTGGGCTGCGTCATTGGGCTGTCGTCACAAATGGGATTCATATCCAGATAGGACGCACGAGCGGGGTAAAACCTTAAAAATTAATTTCTTGCCGGCGTTGGGCGCTATCGCGAATGAGTGCCGTTTAAATTTTCCCACAGGCTTCTCGTCACCACATGGGTAAGCGTTCCGACAGGGGACGCCGTTCCTGGGCGATACGCCTGGCGCCGCCCTTGGGGCCGCCACGGGTGTTCGTGCCAATCGACTAATGGATCGAAAGGTATTGGCGAGATGACTCAAACAGTAACTACAAGCACGCCGCTGGATGTGCTGGGCATCGGCTTCGGGCCCTCCAACCTTGCGCTGGCCATCGCCCTGGAAGAGCTGGGCGTGAAGCGCGGCCGGCACCTGGACGCGCTGTTCCTGGACCGCCAGCAGGACTACCGCTGGCACGGCAACACCCTGGTGGCGCAGAGCGAGCTGCAGATCTCGTTCCTCAAGGACCTGGTGACCCTGCGCAACCCCACCAGCCCCTTCAGTTTCGTCAACTACCTGCACCAGCACGGGCGCCTGGTGGACTTCATCAACCTGGGCACCTTCTACCCCTGCCGCATGGAGTACAACGACTACCTGCGCTGGGTGGCCGGGCACTTCACCGAGCAGTCCGCCTACGGCGAGAACGTGCTGGCGGTGGAGCCGGTGCACAGCGGCAACAGCATCGAGCAACTGCGGGTGATTTCCCAGGACAGCCAGGGCCGCGAACAGGTGCGCCACACCCGCTCGGTGGTGCTGAGCACCGGCGGCACGCCACGCATTCCCGAGGTGTTCCGCCCGCTCAAGGGCGACGCCCGGGTGTTCCACCACTCGCGCTACCTGGAACGCATGAACGAACAGCCGTGCGCCAACGGCCAGCCCATGCGCATTGCCGTGATCGGCGGCGGGCAGAGCGCCGCAGAGGCCTTTATCGACCTCAATGACAGCTTCCCCAGCGCCCAGGTCGACATGGTGCTGCGCGCCGCCGTGCTGAAGCCGGCCGACGACAGTCCGTTCGTCAACGAGATCTTCTCGCCGCAGTACACCGACCTGGTGTTCAACCAGCCGGAGCTTGAGCGTGAGCGCCTGATCAACGAGTACCACAACACCAACTACTCGGTGGTGGACCTGAACCTGGTGGAGCGCATCTACTCGATCTTCTACCGCCAGAAAGTTTCCGGGCAGCCGCGCCACGGCTTCCTGTGCCGGCGCTCGATCGAGTCGGCCAAGGCCGATGCCAACGGCATCGAGCTGGTGCTGCGTGACCTGGCCACCGGCGACACCGAGGTGCACCGCTACGATGCGATCATCCTGGCCACCGGTTACGAGCGTATCTCGCACCAGCAGATCCTCGCGCCGCTAGCCGAGTACCTGGACGAATACCAGGTGAACCGCGAGTACCGCGTGCAGGCCGACCCGCGCCTGAAGGCGCCGGTGTTCATTCAGGGCTTCAGCCAGTCCAGTCATGGCCTGAGCGACACGTTGCTGTCGATTCTGCCGATTCGCGCGGAAGAAGTGGCGACGGCGCTGCATGAGAATCTCAAGTCGGCGTTCGATGGCGCTCCGGTTCGCGAGCCGACGCGCCAGACCGCGTAGCAGTGCTGGTGTGGGAGCGGGGGTTGCCCCCCGCGGGTTATTTATGGCTGGGACCCCCCCCCCCCCCG
>NZ_JBWCAM010000021.1:0-35422 GCF_056175065.1 Pseudomonas sp. JC1203 | reverse complement strand
GCGCCGCCGCGCCATCCCGCGTCTCTGTGCTGGTGTGGGAGCTGGCTTGCCAGCGAGCTTTTAATAGCTCGCTGGCAAGCCAGCTCCCACTGGTGGCCATGAAGGCTGCCTGTCAGGAGCGTTTAACCAAGGAGCCTCAGTGTCTGATCGAACCCGATATGTGTGTGCAATAACGACGTGGCTGGCCATGCTGGGCGCAGGAACGGCCCAGGCGGATGAAACGGCAGGGCAGCGCGGGACGCTGCTGGAGGTGAAGGAGGTGGCGCGCTACAGCGCCGCGCAGATCAACCAGGCAACGGAAAGCCGAAGGACATTCGTCGACAAGGTCGACTGCGGTGTGAAAGTGGTGGCGGTGCAATACCGCACCATCGGCGTCAAGGGCGAACCTGCCGACGCCTCTGCCGCCCTGGTGGTGCCCGACGGCAGCGCCTGCCAACAACCAGCGCCCCTGCTGGGCTGGGCCCGCGGTACCGAAACCGATCGCCACCGGCAACAGGCGCAACTGGCCGCCGCTTCCGCAGGCTACCCCCTCAACTCCGTCTACGCCGCCCGTGGCTATGTGGTCATCGCCAGCGACTACCTGGGCCTGGGCAACTCCCACTATCCCTTCCACCCCTACCTGCACGCCGACTCCGAGGCCAGCACCATGGTCGACGCCCTGCGGGCGGCAAGGTTGGCCGGTGCGCAGCTGGGCGTGAGCTTTTCCGGCAAGGTGATGCTTGGCGGTTACTCCCAGGGCGGCCACGTGACCATGGCGACCCAGCGCGCCATCGAGCGCGACCATTTGGGTGAATTCGACCTGGTGGCCAGCGCGCCGATGTCCGGCGCCTATGACCTGCCGCACACTTTCCGCGAGTCGTGGAACGGCGTCACCAGTGCCGGGCCCAATCAGCTCTCGCCCTACTTGCTGGCCTATACGGTGGTGGGCATGCAGCGGGTGTACGGCAATCTCTATGGCCAGCCCGAAGAGGTGTTCAAGGCGCCTTATGCCCAGGCAGTGCAGGGCGCTTTCCCTGGGCCGCTGGGCCTGCGCGCGCTGATCGGCCAGGCGCCGTTCAACCAGGTGCGCTCGATCGATGATATGCGCCAGCCGGGATTCGCCAAGGCTTTTGTCGAACAACCGAACACGCCGTTCCAGCAAGACCTGGCGCGCAACAGCACGCTGGACTGGACCCCACGCACGCCGATGATGCTGTGCGGCACCGACCGTGACGGCGTGGTGCCATTCGACAACGCCGCCCGCGCCCAGGCAGCGTTCGCCGGGCGCGGCGTGCAGGTGCCGGTGGTGAATGTCAGCGATGCGGTGCCAGCCAAGGCCACGGGGGCGCAGGCGCACATGATCTGGGCGTCGCTGGCCTGCTACAGCGCCATGCGCAAGATGCTCTTCGACCCGGCGCGTTGGGGCAGCGCCCTGTCGCTGGCCAGGGGCGCAGCCTTCAGCCTGCCATACCCGCTGCAGTGGCCGGCGAGTCGAGGTAGCTGATCAGCGAGCCGTCGCCGGGGTGGCGCATCACGCCCATGGGTATGCCGTAGATGCGCTCCAGGGTCTCGCTCTGCATCAGCTCGGCGGGACTGCCCTGGGCCAGCAGGCGGCCGCTGTGCAGGGCCAGCAGGTGGTCGCAGTAGCGCGCCGCCATGTTGACGTCGTGCAGCACCACCAGCACACCCAGGCCCAGCTGGCGGCTGAGGTCGTGCACCAGCGACAGCACCTCCACCTGGTGGGCGATGTCCAGCGCCGAGGTGGGTTCGTCCAGCAGCAGGAAGCGGCTGTTCTGAGCCAGCAGCATGGCCAGCCATACGCGCTGGCGCTCGCCGCCGGACAGCAGGTCCACCTGGCGCTCGGCGAAGGCGCTGATGTGGGTCAGCTCCAGAGCCCGTTCCACCGCCTCGCGGTCTTCGTCGCTGAAGCGCCCCAGCGCGCCGTGCCACGGGTAGCGGCCAAAGCCCACCAGCTCGCGCACCGTGAGGTTGTCGGCGGCCGGCAGCTGCTGCGGCAGGTACGCCACCTGCTGGGCAAAATCGCGGTTACCCCAGGCCGGCAGCGGCTTGCCGTCCAGCACGATCTCGCCGCTGGCGGGCACCTGCTGGCGCGCCAGCAACTTGATCAGCGTCGACTTGCCCGAACCGTTGTGGCCGATCAGGCCGATCATCTTGCCGTGCGGAATCTGCAGGTCCAGCGGTTGCAGCAAGGTGCGGCCAGGGACTTTGAAGCTGACGGAGCGCAATTCGAACATGAGGCTTCCACGATCGCTTGAAATGGGCAGGGCACGACAGTAGTAAATTTGCTAATGCTTATCAATTGAATATTCCGTAGCAGCTGCCAAAGGCTGCGTCCCGCCCCATCACGGTCTGCCTGGGGAGCGCGTTGGGGCAGGACGCGGCCTAGGGGCCGCTGCTACGGGGCGGGGGTTGCGGGAAGATGGTGCGGATGCCGCGGCATTTGGGGTAGTCGCTGCAGCCCCAGAAGTTGCCGCCGGCGTTGCGGCCGGTGCGCGCCACCTTGATCACCATGGGTTTGCGGCAATGGGGGCACGCCGGCGCCTTGGGTTGCGGCTCGACCTTGGGTGGCGGCACCGGGGCGGCGGCAGGCTTGGGCGCCTGCACCGTCTGTTTCTGCGCCGCGGCAATCCAGCGCCGCAGCTGGCGGCCGTCGACCAGCTTGAGGTTGCGGCCGCTGGCGAATTCACGCGCAGGCTCGGTGAAGCGGCCGCTGGTAATCACGAAGCCACCCACCGCGCCTTCCGCCGCCATGGCCCCGTACAGCTCGCGCACCACCGGCACGCCCACCTGCAGCGCTCGCCAGTGCTTGCACTGCACCAGGTATTTCTCGCCTTCCTTGCGGGCGATCAGGTCCACGCCACCATCGGGCCCGGCGCCGCCGCGCTCCTCGATGCTGAAGCCCTGGCGGCGCAGCGCCTCGCCCACCAGCAGTTCGAATTCCTGCCAGGTGAAGTCGTTCACCGCATGCCCGGTGTTCAACAGCTCGCGGCGCTTGCGGCGGCCAATGACCGAGGTGATGGCGCCGATGACGAAGATCAGCGGCAGCAGGTATTGGCCTGCCGTGGCCAAGGTCTTGAACAGCGTCTGGGTCATTATCGACTGCAGGTGCTGCACGTCGCTGACTACGGCGGTGGGCGCCGTGGCCACGCCGTGCAGGTAGACACCGGAGGCCACGGCGAGGATCAGGCTGGACCACCAGGGGAGCTTGCTGGCGAGGAAGATGAGGTCGTCGAAGAGGGAGGTTTTCTTGGCCATGTCCGTGGTCTGTTGGGGTGGGGGGGAGCCGCTGCCGCAACGGCTAATAACGGCTCTGCGCTAGCTCGTGTAGCAGCGACCGCCAGGTCGCGTCCGGGGTGTAGCTGACGGACCGCGGTGCCGGGGATGCGGCCTGGTGGCCGCTGCTACAGGGATACCACAAAAAAGCCCCGGCTCTTGCGAGACCGGGGCTTCTTGAATGGCTGTAACGTGCTTACACGTTAAAGCGGAAGTGCATCACATCGCCGTCCTTGACGATGTATTCCTTGCCTTCCAGGCGCCATTTACCGGCTTCCTTGGTGCCCGCTTCACCGTTGTACTGGATGAAGTCGTTGTAGGCGATCACTTCGGCGCGGATGAAGCCTTTTTCGAAGTCGGTGTGGATCACGCCAGCGGCCTGTGGCGCGGTGGCGCCGACCTTGACGGTCCAGGCGCGTACTTCCTCGACGCCGGCGGTGAAGTAGGTCTGCAGGTTCAGCAGCTCGTAGCCGGCGCGGATCACGCGGTTCAGGCCAGGCTCTTCCAGGCCCAGGGCCTCAAGGAACATGTCCTTCTCTTCGCCGTCGTCCAGCTCGGCGATTTCGGCTTCGATCTTGTTGCACACCGGCACCACGATGGCGCCTTCTTCTTCGGCGATGGCGCGAACCACGTCCAGGTGCGGGTTGTTGTCGAAGCCGTCTTCGGCGACGTTGGCGATGTACATGACCGGCTTCGAGGTCAGCAGGTGGAAGCCGCGGATGACCGCCTTCTCGTCAACACCCATGTTCTTCATCAGGCTGCGCGCAGGCTTGCCGTCGGTGAAGTGGGCGATTAGTTGCTCCAGCAGGCCTTTCTGCACCACGGCGTCCTTGTCGCCACCCTTGGCGTTGCGCGCAACTTTCTGCAGTTGCTTCTCGCAGCTGTCGAGGTCGGCGAAGATCAGCTCCAGGTCGATGATCTCGATGTCGCGCTTGGGGTCGACGCTGTTGGAGACGTGAATCACGTTCTCGTCTTCGAAGCAGCGGACCACGTGGGCGATGGCATCGGTTTCGCGGATGTTGGCCAGGAACTTGTTGCCCAGGCCTTCACCTTTCGAGGCGCCGGCCACAAGGCCTGCGATGTCGACGAATTCCATGGTGGTGGGCAGGATGCGCTTGGGGTTGACGATGGCAGCCAGGGCAGCCAGGCGCGGGTCCGGCATCGGCACGATACCGCTGTTGGGCTCGATGGTGCAGAAGGGGAAGTTCTCGGCCGCGATACCCGATTTGGTCAGGGCGTTGAACAGAGTGGACTTGCCGACGTTGGGCAGGCCGACGATACCGCAATTGAAACCCATGGTGATTCCCTCTTCGTGGAGTCAGGCCTTTTGGCTGTGCAGGTTTTTCATCGCGCGATTCCACTCGCCGGCGAAGATATCCGGCAACACGCCGAGGGCAAAATCGATACTGGCGTCCAGTTTATCCTGCTCGGCGCGTGGCGCCCGGCCCAGGACAAAGTTGGATACCTGACTGGCTACACCCGGGTGGCCAATGCCAAGCCGCAGACGGTGGAAGCCGTTGTTGTTGCCCAGCTGCGCGATGATGTCGCGCAAGCCGTTGTGCCCGCCATGGCCGCCGCCCAATTTGAGCTTGGCAACGCCGGGGGGCAGGTCGAGTTCGTCGTGGGCCACCAGAATGGCGTCTACCGGAATGCGGTAGAAATTCGCCAGGGCCGCTACGGCCTGGCCGCTACGGTTCATGTAGGTGGTGGGGATCAGTAGGCGAACATCATGGCCCTGATGGCTGAAACGCGCCGTCAGGCCGAAATACTTGCGGTCGGCTACCAGGCTTGCGCCGTATTTGGCAGCTACGCGTTCAACGAAAAGAGCCCCTGCGTTATGCCGGGTCTGTTCGTATTCCTGGCCAGGGTTTCCCAGGCCAACGATCAGTTGAATGGCGGTCACGACAGGGGCTCTTCCTTGGAATCGAATTGAACATCGCCACCGGCAGGGCCGGTGGCACAAGTGGACGAGGGCGGTTGTGTAAACTTCGCGATCTCGTCCGCTCATGCTACCGCGATGTCATTACAACTCCGGCTTGCCGAGTAAAATTACTCTGCAGCGCCTTCAGCTTCTGGAGCTACACGTGGAGCGTGGACGTTGGCAACAGCCAGGTCGTTGCCGTGAGCCAGGGCTACGAACTCAACGCCTTTCAGGGCTTTGAGGTCGGACAGGTGAATGATCGAACCGATTTCGGCGTTGGCCAGGTCGACTTCGATGAATTCAGGCAGGTCTTTGGCTTCGCAGGAAACTTCGATCTCGTTCACAACGTGGGAGATCTCGCCGCCTTTCTTCACTGGCGCTTCTTCGTTGATGAAGTGCACAGGAACGATAGCGGTCAGTTTCTGGCCGGCAACAACGCGAACGAAGTCGGCGTGCAGGATGAACTGCTTGGCTGGGTGACGCTGCATGGCCTTGACCACGACGTTTTGCTTGGCGCCGTCAACATTCAGTTCGATAACGTGGCTGTAGGCAGCTTCGTTTTCGAACAGCTTGGCCAGTTCTTTAGCCAGGATGCTTACGGATTCAGCTTCCTTGTCGCCACCGTAGATTACGGCTGGGACTTGGGAGGCGAGACGACGCAGGCGGCGGCTCGCACCTTTCCCCAGGTCGGTACGCGCTTGTGCGTTCAGAATGAAATCAGTCATTTTACATCTCCAAAATAGCCATGCCCGGGTAACGTTTGCGACCAGCGTCAAACCGGGATGGGCAAAAAAGCCCCGCCCCAACGGAAGTGTTGGGGCGGGGCGCTTTTCGTCAACGAAGTGTTCGCAGGGCAGGGCCCTTAGCGGAACATCGCGCTGATCGATTCTTCATTGCTGATGCGGCGGACCGCCTCGGCAACAACCGGTGCGATATCCAGTTGGCGGATACGTACACAGGCTTGTGCTGCAGCGGACAGCGGGATGGTGTTAGTGACCACCAGCTCGTCCAGCACGGAATTTTCAATGTTCTCGATTGCCCGGCCCGACAGCACAGGGTGTGTGCAGTAGGCAAAGACCTTGGCAGCGCCATGCTCTTTCAGGGCTTTCGCCGCGTGGCACAGGGTGCCTGCGGTGTCGACCATGTCATCGACCAGAATACAGGTACGCCCTTCGACGTCGCCGATGATATGCATCACTTCAGAGTGATTGGCTTTCTCACGGCGCTTGTCGATGATACCCAGATCAACGCCCAGGGACTTGGCAACAGCACGTGCACGCACGACGCCGCCGATGTCCGGGGACACGATCATCAGGTTCTCGAAGCGTTGATCTTCGATGTCATCCACCAGAACGGGGGAGCCGTAGATGTTATCTACCGGAATATCGAAGAAACCCTGGATTTGGTCAGCATGCAGATCTACCGTGAGAACACGGTCGATCCCCACCACGGTGAGCATGTCAGCAACGACTTTCGCGCTGATGGCAACACGTGCGGAACGCGGACGGCGATCCTGGCGGGCATAACCAAAGTAAGGAATCACCGCAGTGATTCGGGACGCTGAGGAGCGGCGGAAGGCATCGGCCATCACAACCAGTTCCATCAGGTTATCGTTCGTCGGAGCGCAAGTCGGCTGAATGATAAAGACGTCTTTACCGCGGACGTTTTCATTAATCTCAGTGCTGATTTCGCCGTCGGAGAACTTACCGACAGAGACATCACCCAGTGGGATATGCAGCTGACGTACTACACGCCGAGCCAGATCGGGGTTAGCGTTCCCCGTAAAGACCATCATCTTGGACACGCGCAGTACCTGCCGGCTGAGGGTATACCTGGATGAGTATAAGGAAAATGGCAGGGGCGGCTGGATTCGAACCAACGCATGGCAGGATCAAAACCTGCTGCCTTACCGCTTGGCGACGCCCCTGTATCTGTTGCTACGAGTGCCCAGCACTCGCTTCCTGTGACAGACTCTGTAGTTTACGGTGCAACATTGAGATGTTGCTGCCTTTGGCTACAAACCCTGTAAGGGTATCTGCAAGAAGGTGCGAAACTCTATCAGCTTCCGCTTTGCTTGGGAAGGCCCCAAACACACAACTTCCAGTTCCGGTGAGTCGTCCATCACCAAATTTCTTCAGTGAATTCAAGGCGTTAAGTACTTCTGGATAACGTCTTGTGACTACCGCTTCGCAGTCATTTCTGCTGTTTCCCTTGGGAACGGGGCGCACTTTAATGGGAAGTGAATCGCGTGTCAACAACGGATCTGAAAAAATTTCTGCTGTACTAACAGAGACTTGCGGAACCAGTACCAGGTACCACGGCTCTTCGGGCTCGGCCGGGGTGAGAATTTCGCCCACGCCCTCGGCGAAAGCGGCGTGGCCGCGGACGAATACCGGCACGTCGGCGCCCAGCGCCAGGCCTAGCGTGGCCAGGCTGTCGATGCTTGCGCCGGTGTTCCACAGATGGTTCAAGCCCAGCAGGGTGGTGGCGGCATCGGAACTGCCGCCGCCAATGCCGCCGCCCATGGGCAGCACTTTCTGCAACCAGATGTCGGCGCCCAGCGCGGTGCCGGTCAGGGCCTGCAGTTTGCGCGCGGCTTTCACGATCAGGTTGCTGTCGTGGGGCACACCGTCGATTTCAGTATGCAGGCGAATTTCGCCATCCTGGCGCACGGCGAATTGCAGTTCGTCACCATGGTCGAGGAATTGAAACAGGGTTTGCAGCTCATGGTAGCCGTCGGCGCGGCGGCCCAGGATGTGCAACATCAGGTTGAGCTTGGCCGGGGCAGGCAGGGTCAGGCGTGGCTGGGTCATGTCAGTGCCCCAGTTGCCGTGGCTGCCAGGACTTGACCACCAGGGTCACGTCCAGGTCCTTGCCGTGCAGCTTGATGCGCTCGGGCAGGACGTAGCCGTTCTGCTCGGTGTAGCTGAGGTATTCGACGCTCCAGCCATCCTGTTCCAGGCTGGCCAGGCGGCTGTCGCCGTCCAGGGTCAGCTTGCTTTTGGTGTCGGGCGCTGGCAGGCCGCGCACCCACCACACCAGGTGCGATACCGGCAGGTCCCAGCCCAGTTGTTCACCCAGCAATTGTTCGGGGGAGGCTGCTTCGTAGCGGCCCTGGTTGGCGACTTCCAGCACTACCTGGCCCGGGCGCCCGGTCAGGCGTGCGGCGCCGCGGCCCAATGGGCCGGACAGGCGAATATCGTAATAGTCCTGGCGTTGCAGCCAGAACAGGGTGCCGCTGCCCGAGTCCTTGGGCGCGCGAATGCCGACCTTGCCGTCGATCTGCCAGCCGTCCAGCTGGGTCAGTTGCGCCTTGTGGGCGCTCCATTGTTGCGGGTTGCCCTGGCCCTGCAGGGCTTCGCGGGTACCGAAGCCGGTACAGCCGGCGAGCAGGGCGATCAGGCTGAAGGTGATGACGTGGCGCAAAAACATAAGGTTATAGAGTCTCGGATCCGGTCAGGCGCAGCACGGTGGCGCGCAGGGTAGGGCTCTCGGCGGGTTCTTTCAGGTACTTGGCCCAGATCTCGCGGGCTTCGCGCTGCTTGCCGTTGGCCCACAGCACTTCACCCAGGTGGGCGGCCACTTCCTGGTCGGGGAAGGCGGCCAGGGCCTGGCGCAGCAGGCGCTCGGCTTCGTCGAGGTTGCCCAGGCGGTAATTGACCCAGCCCAGGCTGTCGAGCACGGCGGGGTCATCGGGGTTGATGCTGTGGGCGCGTTCGATCAGTTCTTTCGCTTCGGCGTAGCGCGTGGTGCGGTCCGACAGGGTGTAGCCCAGGGCGTTGAGTGCCATGGCGTTGTTGGGCTCGCGCTTGATGATGGCGCGCAGGTCGGCCTCCATCTGCTTCAGGTCGTTGCGTTTTTCCGCCAGCATGGCGCGGGTGTACAGCAGGTTCAGGTCGTCGGGGTACTGCGTCAGCGCCTTGGCCAGCAGTTGCCAGGCGGCGTCCTGCTGATTGTTGTTGGCCAGGGTTTCGGCTTCCACCAGGTACAGCTGGATGGCGTAGTCGGGCTGGGCATCGCGGGCATCGGCCAGGCGTTTGCGCGCCTCGGCCACGCGGCCGCTGGCCATCAGGATGTCAGCCTGGCGCAGCTGCGCAGGCAGGTAGTCGTTGCCGCCGCCCACTTGCGCGTACTCGGCCAGGGCGCCCTGCGGGTCGCCTTTTTCCTCGGCGATGCGGCCCAGGTTCAGGTGCGCAGAGTCGACGTGGGCGCCACGGTCCACCAGTTCATGCAGGTACACGGCGGCTTCGTCCCAGGCTTTCGCTTCCAGGCACACCAGGGCCAGGGAATAGCGCAGTTCGTCGTCCTCGGGGTACTGCTGCACCAGGCTTGCGAACTGCACCTTGGCGTCGGCCATGCGGTTCTGTTCCACCAGCATGCGCGCGTAAGTCAGGCGCAGGCGTTTGTCGTCGGGGTATTTGCGCAGGCTTTTTTCCAGCAGCGGCACCGCTTCCTTGCCGCGGTCCAGCAGTTGCAGCAAGCGTGCGTGCAGCAGGATAGGGGCGATTTCGCCTTCCTGCGGCGGGTTGTTCTCCAGCAGCGTCAGGGCGCCCTGGTTGTCGCCGTCCTGCTGCAACAGCAGGGCCTTGCCGAACAGCAGTTGGCTGTTCTTCGGGTATTTGGCCAGCAGGCGGTCGAAACTTTGCAGCAGGCCGTTGCGGGTGTCCTGGTCGGTGTCGGCGGCCGACAGTGCCAGGAAGTCGAAATGAGTGTCGCCCTGGCCCTGCAGCACTTTCTCCATGTACACCATGGACTCGTCGTAGCGGCCATTGCGCGCCAGCTGGATGGCGGCGGCGCGTTGGGCGTCGAGGTCCTTGGGCGCGTTTTTCGCCCACAGCAGCGCGGTGTCCAGGGCTGCCTGATCGGCGCCCACGTATTCGGCAATGCGGAACGCGCGCTCGGAAACGCCAGGGTCGCCGGTCTTGCGCGCCTGATCCACGTAGTTGTCCAGGGCGATGTCAAAGCGGTTGCGCTGGCCAGCCAGCTCCGCCGTCAACAGGCTGAAGACGGTGTCTTCAGTGAACGAGCCGTACACCACCGGTTTCTCGGCAGGCTTGGGAGTACTGTCCTGGACAGCGGCGGTGTCTTGGTGCTTGCCGGGTTGCCAGGCCTGGCAACCGTTGAGCAAGACAAAAGCTAGGAACAACGCGGAGGATCTATTCATAGGGAGTTTTGGCGACTTACCTGCGGTCGGATCATCATGACACAAGCCTGTGGGCAAACCCATAAGCGATGGCACCTGCGGGGGTAGACTATTAGGACAATAGACTGCGGTAGTTGTTCTGGGGCGGACTAAGTAGGACAATTGTCGGCTTATCGACATCATCAGCGACCTTGAATGGCCTTCCTTGCCCTCGGTATCAACCATAAGACTGCCTCGGTGGATGTGCGCGAACGCGTGGCTTTCACTCCCGAGCAGCTGGTCGAAGCCTTGCAGCAGCTCTGCCGCCTGACTGACAGCCGCGAAGCTGCGATCCTCTCTACCTGCAACCGTAGCGAGCTTTATATAGAGCAGGACCACCTGGCCGCAGAGACCGTGCTGCGCTGGCTGGCCGACTATCACAAGCTCAGCTACGACGAATTGCGTGCCAGTGCCTACGTGCACGAGGACGATGCGGCTGTGCGCCACATGATGCGCGTGGCCTCCGGGCTCGACTCGCTGGTGCTGGGCGAGCCGCAGATCCTGGGCCAGATGAAGTCCGCCTATGCCGTGGCCCGCGAGGCGGGTACCATTGGCCCGCTGCTGGGCCGGCTTTTCCAGGCCACGTTCAGTGCCGCCAAGCAGGTGCGCACCGACACGGCCATCGGCGAGAACCCGGTGTCGGTGGCGTTTGCCGCCGTCAGCCTGGCCAAACAGATTTTCAGCGACTTGCAGCGCAGCCAGGCCCTGTTGATCGGCGCCGGCGAGACCATCACCCTGGTTGCCCGCCACCTGCATGAGCAGGGCGTGAAGCGCATTGTGGTAGCCAACCGGACCCTGGAGCGCGCCAGTACCCTGGCAGCGCAGTTCGGTGCCCACGCGGTGTTGCTGTCCGACATTCCACAGGAACTGGTGAACAGCGACATCGTCATCAGCTCCACTGCCAGCCAGTTGCCGATCCTGGGCAAGGGCGCGGTGGAAAGCGCGCTGAAGCTGCGCAAGCACAAGCCGATTTTCATGGTGGACATCGCCGTACCGCGCGATATCGAGCCAGAAGTCGGCGAGTTGGACGACGTTTACCTCTACAGCGTCGACGACCTCCACGACGTGGTGGCCGAGAACCTCAAGAGTCGCCAGGGCGCAGCCCAGGCGGCCGAGCAACTGGTCAGCGGTGGCGTCGACGATTTCATGGCGCGCCTGCGCGAGCTGGCGGCGGTGGACGTGCTAAAGGCGTACCGCCAACAGAGCGAACGCCTGCGCGACGAAGAATTGCAAAAGGCCCAGCGGTTGCTGGCCAACGGCAGCAGCGCCGAAGAGGTGCTGGTGCAATTGGCCCGCGGGCTGACCAACAAATTGCTGCACGCACCAAGCGTGCAGCTTAAAAAGCTGTCTGCCGAAGGCCGCCTCGATGCGCTGGCCATGGCCCAGGAACTCTTTGCCCTCAACGAGGGCCCCACGGATAAACCCCCGCAATGAAAGCGTCACTGATCAACAAACTGGACACGATCCAGGATCGTTTCGAGGAACTGACCGCCCTGTTGGGCGACGCCGAGATCATTTCCGATCAGGCCCGTTTCCGCGCCTTCTCCCGTGAATACGCGGAGCTGGAGCCGATCGTGGCCGGCTACCAGGCCTGGTGCAAGGTGCAGGACGACCTGGAAGGCGCCCAGGCCCTGCTCAAGGACAGTGACCCCGACATGCGCGAGATGGCCGTCGAGGAAGTGCGCGAAGCCAAGGAGCAACTGCAGGTGCTGGAAGGCGACTTGCAGCGCATGCTGCTGCCCAAGGACCCCAACGACAGCCGCAACGTGTTCCTCGAGATCCGCGCCGGCACCGGTGGCGACGAGGCGGCGATCTTCTCCGGCGACCTGTTCCGCATGTACTCGCGCTACGCCGAGAAGCGTGGCTGGCGGGTGGAGATCCTGTCGGAAAACGAAGGTGAGCACGGCGGTTATAAAGAGGTGATCGCCCGGGTCGAGGGCGAGAACGTCTACGGCAAGCTGAAATTCGAGTCCGGTGCCCATCGCGTGCAGCGTGTGCCGGAAACCGAGTCCCAGGGCCGTATCCACACCTCGGCGTGCACCGTGGCCGTACTGGCCGAGCCCGACGAGCGCGTGGCCATCGAGATCAACCCGGCCGACTTGCGCGTCGACACCTTCCGCTCGTCGGGCGCTGGCGGCCAGCACGTCAACACCACCGACTCGGCCATCCGCATCACCCACTTGCCAACCGGCACGGTGGTGGAATGCCAGGAAGAGCGCTCGCAGCACAAGAACCGGGCGCGCGCCATGGCCTGGCTGTCGGCCAAGCTCAACGACATGCAGACCAGCGCCGCCGCCAACGCCATCGCCAGCGAGCGCAAGCTGCTGGTGGGCTCGGGCGACCGTTCCGAGCGCATCCGTACCTACAACTTCCCGCAGGGCCGGGTGACTGACCACCGTGTCAACCTGACCCTGTATTCCCTGGACGAAATCATGGCCGGTGGTGTCGACGCGGTGATCGAACCGCTGCTGGCCGAATACCAGGCGGATCAACTTGCGGCATTGGGTGAGTAAATGACGATCATTGCCAGTCTGCTCAGAAGCGCCGAACTGCCGGAGTCCCCGACGGCGCGCCTGGACATCGAATTGCTGCTGGCGGCAGCCCTGGGCAAGAACCGCAGCTACCTGCACACCTGGCCGGAGCGCATTGTCACCACCGAGGCGGCGGCGACCTTCGACGACTACCTGCAACGGCGCCGCCAAGGCGAGCCGGTGGCCTACATTCTCGGCCAGCAGGGGTTCTGGAAGCTGGACCTGGAAGTGGCCCCGCACACGCTGATCCCGCGGCCGGACACCGAGCTGCTGGTGGAAACCGCACTCGAGCTGCTGCCGGCAACGCCTGCCAGGGTCCTGGACCTGGGCACCGGCACCGGCGCCATTGCCCTGGCCCTGGCCAGCGAGCGCGGCGGCTGGCAGGTAACGGCGGTGGACCGCGTGGCCGAGGCCGTGGCCCTGGCCGAGCGCAACCGCGAGCGCCTGCGCCTGGGCAACGTGCGGGTGCTGGAAAGCCACTGGTTCGGCGCCCTGCAAGGCGAGCGCTTCGAGATGATCATCAGCAACCCGCCGTACATTCGCGCCGCCGACCCGCACCTGGTGGCGGGTGACGTGCGCTTCGAGCCTGCCAGCGCGCTGGTGGCCGGTGACGACGGGCTGGATGACCTGCGGGTTATCGTCGCCCAGGCACCCGCGCACCTGCAGGCGGGTGGCTGGCTGCTGCTGGAGCACGGTTACGACCAGGCGGCTGCGGTGCGCGAGCTGCTGGCCAAGCACGATTTCGAACAGATCGAGAGCCGCGAAGACCTCGGCGGCCATGAGCGCATCACCCTCGGGCGCCTGGCATGCTGAGCGACGACGAGCTGCTGCGCTACAGCCGCCAGGTGCTGTTGTCACAGGTAGACATCGCCGGCCAGTTGAAGCTCAAGGCCAGCCGCGCGCTGATCGTCGGCCTGGGTGGCCTGGGTTCGCCGGTGGCGTTGTACCTGGCGGCCGCCGGCGTGGGGGAACTGCACCTGGCCGACTTCGACACGGTCGACCTCACTAACCTGCAGCGCCAGGTGTTGCACGACACCTCCAGCGTGGGCATGAGCAAGGTCGACTCGGCGCTGCAGCGCCTTGAGGCGATCAACCCGCAGGTCACGCTGGTGGCCCATCGCACCGCCCTGGATGAAGATTCCCTGGCCGCTGCGGTCGCCGCCGTGGACCTGGTGCTGGACTGCTCCGACAACTTCGGCACCCGCGAGGCGGTCAACGCCGCGTGCGTGGCGGCCGGCAAACCGCTGGTGAGCGGCGCGGCCATTCGCCTGGAAGGGCAATTGTCGGTATTCGACCCGCGCCGCCCGGAAAGCCCTTGCTACCACTGCCTGTACGGGCATGGCAGTGAAGCCGAGCTGACCTGCAGCGAGGCCGGCGTGGTGGGCCCGTTGGTAGGGCTGGTAGGCAGCTTGCAAGCCCTTGAAGCCCTGAAACTGCTGGCCGGTTTCGGCGACCCGCTGGTGGGCCGCCTACTGCTGGTGGATGCCCTGGGTACACGCTTCCGCGAGCTGCGGGTCAAGCGCGACCCGGCGTGCAGCGTGTGTGGGCCGGCCCATGGCTGAAGCGCCGGTCGGGGTCTTCGATTCCGGCGTCGGCGGCTTGTCGGTGCTGGGTGAAATCCGTGCGCTGCTGCCCAACGAATCCCTGCTGTACGTGGCCGATTGCGGCCATATCCCCTACGGCGAAAAGTCCCCGGCGTTCATCCGTGAGCGCTGCGTGGCGGTGGCCGAATTCTTCCGTGAGCAGGGCGCCAAGGCGCTGGTGCTGGCCTGCAACACCGCTACCGTGGCGGCGGTGGCCGACCTGCGCGAGCGTTACCCGGCCTGGCCCATCGTGGGCATGGAGCCTGCGGTAAAGCCGGCCGCGGCCGCTACCCGCAGTGGCGTGGTGGGCGTGCTGGCCACCACCGGCACCTTGCAGAGCGCCAAGTTCGCCGCCCTGCTGGACCGCTTCGCCAACGATGTGAAGGTGGTGACCCAGCCGTGCCCCGGCCTGGTGGAACTGATCGAGACCGGCCAGTTGCACAGTGACGCCCTGCGCACCTTGCTGCAGCACTACGTGACGCCACTGCTGGCCGCGGGCTGCGACACGCTGATACTGGGCTGCACCCATTACCCCTTCCTCAAGCCGCTGCTGCGGGAAATGATCCCTGGCAACGTTATCCTGATTGATACCGGTGCCGCAGTCGCCCGCCAACTGCAGCGCCTGTTGCAGCAACGTGGGCTGCTGGCCGAAGGGCCGGCCGCGCCCGCGCATTTCTGGACCAGTGCTGATCCGCAACACTTCAAGAATATCCTGCCTATGCTTTGGGAAAAATCTGACATTGTTAGTGGATTTGTACGATAAATAATCGTACAAAATCCCTATATGGCGATGAACCATCATCGAGATCCGGATTTCTAAAGTTTCGTCAGTCATGACGCATAAAACCAAAAAACGGCATTAGACATAGGATGTTTTCTGATGAAGAAACTGCTCGGCTTGGCTGCGCTTGCAGCGTTTACCCTGGGGCAAAGCATGGCGGCACAGGCGCTGGATGGTTCGGTATCGGTGGGGTCCACGGGTGACGGGGCGATGGTGTATCGCCTGGGGCTGCAATCGGATTGGGATCAAAGCTGGTTCCAGACCAGCACCGGGCGCCTGACCGGTTACTGGGACGGCGGCTATACCTACTGGAGTTCGTCCAACCACGGGCCTTCGAACCACACCCTGTCGTTCGCGCCGGTGTTTCGTTATGAGTTCGATGGCGGCGCGGTGAAGCCGTTCGTGGAGGCGGGCATCGGCGTGGCGGTGTTCTCGAAACTGCAGGTGGATGACAACAAACTGGGCACCGCTTTCAACTTCGAAGACCGCATCGGCTTCGGCCTGCGCTTCGCGGGCAATCAGGAAGTGTCGATTCGCGCGATCCACTATTCCAACGCCGGCATCAAAGAGCCGAACGATGGCATCGAAGCCTATTCGATCAACTACCGGATGCCGTTGAATTTCTGAGCGTCCGGCAATCGCTGACGCCGCCTTCGGCAGCTGCTACACGAACCCCGTAGCAGCGGCCGAAGGCCGCGTCAGGGATTGGCGCGCTGTTGCAGCAACACGAACACCCCCGCCCACAACACCGCCAACCCCAACAGGGTCGGCAGCACGCCATACGGAAAACCCACCCCCGCCATCCTTCCCCCTGCGTAATACGACAGCGGCCCGGCCACCGCGCCCAAGCCCGCCGCCAGCCACCACGGCCGTGCGGTCCAGGCCAGGCAATGGCGCAAGGTGGTGGCCAGCAACGGCCACAGCAAGGCCAGCCACATGGGCAGCAGCCAGCCGTTGGGGTGAAAATCGTAGACCTTCAGCCACATCAGGCCGCTGTCCACCAGCACGCCAAGGGCAAAGGCTTCGATCATCAGGCGGCCGTCGCCGTGCCAGAACCAGTGCCCTACCAGAATCACCAGGGCCAGCATCAACCAGCCGCTGTTGCCGCCCAGCACGCAGGCGAACCAGCCGGCCTGGAACAGCACGGCGTTGGCGACCTTCTCAAGCATTGAAGCGCCCGAGCAGGGGTTGCGGTTGCGCCGCCGGCTTGGCCAGCAGCAGTTGCGCGGTGCCGATGGTGCGCTCCAGGAAGCCGCCCTCGCAGTAGCACAGGTAGAACTCCCACAGGCGCAGGAAGTATTCGTCGTAGCCCAGCTCGCGCAGGCGGTTGTGGGCGCGGCGGAAGTTGTCGTGCCACAGGCGCAGGGTGCGCGCGTAGTGCAGCCCGAAGTCTTCCATGTGCAGCAGGTTCATGTCGGTGTCGCGGCCGACAATCTGCAGCATGCCCTGCACCGACGGCAGCGCGCCGCCGGGGAAGATGTAGCGCTGAATGAAGTCGACGCTGTGCCGGGCCTGCTCGTAGCGCTGCTCGCGGATGGTGATGGCCTGCAGCAGCATCACGCCATCGGGCTTGAGCAGCGCCGCGCATTTCTGGAAGTAGGTGGGCAGGAAACGATGACCCACGGCTTCGATCATCTCGATGGACACCAGCTTGTCATAGCTGCCGGTGAGGTCACGGTAGTCGGACAGCAGCAGGGTCACGCGGTCTTGCAGGCCCTGGGCGTCGATGCGCTGCCGGGTATAGTCGTACTGCTCTTTCGACAGCGTGGTGGTGGTGACCCGGCAGCCATAGTGGCTGGCGGCGTACAGGGCCATGCTGCCCCAGCCGGTGCCGATTTCCAGCAGGTGGTCGCTGGGGGTGAGCGCCAGTTTCTGGCAGATGCGCTCCAGCTTGTTCAGCTGCGCCTGTTCCAGGCTGTCGTCGGCGCGGGTGAATTGCGCGGCGGAGTACATCATGGTCGGGTCGAGAAACTGTTCGAACAGGTCATTGCCCAGGTCATAGTGGGCGGCGATGTTCTTCTGCGAACCCTTGCGGGTGTTGCGGTTCAGCCAATGCAGGCCGCGCACCAGCGGCCGGCTGAGGCGCGCCAGGCCGCCTTCCATGGCGTCCAGCACGTCGAGGTTGCTGACGAACACGCGCACCACCGCCGTCAGGTCCGGGCTGGTCCAGTAGCCATGGATAAACGCCTCGCCGGCGCCGATGGAGCCACCGCTGGCCACCAGGCCCCAGGCCGAGGCGTCCTGCACGTGAATTTCCGCCACCAGGGGCGAGTTGGGGTTGCCGAATTGCAGGCGTTCGTCGCCTTCCACGATCAGCAGCTGGCCGTGGCGCAGTGCCTGCAATTGCCGCAGCACGCCACGGCGCAGCAAGGCGCTGGTCAGGCCGTAAGTGCTGAACGGTGTGGCCTTGGCCGAGAAACTATTCATGGCGTCGTTCCTTTGCTTGAGCGGTGGCGGCGCGATATGAACCCTGCGCGCTACTGTGGTTGACGATGGGAATGCGTTTTAGCGCCAGGCGCAGGGCCTGCCAGTAGATGGCCAGGCAGGTCTTGGCGGTCATCCAGGGGAAGGCCAGCAGCTGGCGGTGCAGGTTGCCGCGGCTCATGGCCTGGCGGTGCAGGGTGAGGGTGGCGTCGAACACCTTGGCCTCGCCCTGCCAGTCGGCCATGTGCACGCCCAGGCGCTGCGCCGGGGGGCTGAAGCTCATGCGGTATTCCAGGTCGCGGGGCAAAAACGGCGAGACGTGGAAAGCCTTGGCCACGGCGAAGTGCTGAAACCCTTCGCCCTCGGCCGGCAGTACATAGTGATAACGCTCGCGCCACGGGGTGTTGGTGACTTCGCAGAGGATGGCCACCAGTTTTTCCTGCGCATCGAAGCAGTAGAAGAAGCTGACCGGGTTGAACGCCAGGCCGAAGCTGCGCGCCTGGGTCAGCAGGCGGATGGCGCCATCGGGCACGAAGCCCAGGGCGGCGGCCACGCACTGGCGCACGGCGTCGGCCAGCGGCATGCCACTGGCAGTGTGCTCGCGCAGGTAGTCGCTTTCGCGAAAGGCGAACGGCGCCCAGCGGCTGTGCCCTGCCAACGGCGACAGTCCCAGCACCTGGGCCTGTTCGGCCAGGTCCAGGTACAGCAGGCCGATGCGGTAGCGGAACTGGTGGCCGCGCGGCGCGAACCGCCGGTGGCTCACCCAGCCGCTGTACAGGGCGCTGTTCATAAGGCTTCCCCGAATGCGTGGGCCACGCGCAGGGCGCTGGTGACGCCATCTTCGTGAAAACCGTTGGCCCAGTAGGCGCCGCAGTAATAGGTATGGTGCGCGCCGTGCAGTTCCTGCCAGCGCGCCTGCGCGGCCATGCCCGCCAGGCTGTATTGCGGGTGGGCGTAGGTGTAGCGCGCCAGCACTTTGGCCGGGTCGATGGCGGCGCTCTGGTTGAGGCTTACGCAGAACGTGCTGGGGCCTTGCAGGCCTTGCAGGATGTTCATGTCGTAGGTCACGGCGGCGGCCTGGCCGCTGCCGTCGAGGCGGTAGTTCCAGCTGGCCCAGGCCAGCGGCCGGGTGGGCAGCAGGCGGGTATCGGTGTGCAGCACCACGTCGTTGTCGGCGTAGGGAAGGGCGCCGAGGATCTGCTGCTCGGCTTCGCTCGGCGCGGCCAGCAGCGCCAGGGCCTGGTCGCTGTGGCAGGCGAACACCACCTTGTCGAAGCGCTCGGCGCCGCGCGGGCTGTGCACGGTCACGCCGTCGGCGTCACGCGCCACCTGGCTGACCGCGCAATTGAGGTGGATGTGCTCGGCGAAGCTTGCGGTCAGGGGCGCGACGTAGCGGCTGGAGCCGCCTTCCACCACGAACCATTGCGGGCGATGGGTGACCGAGAGCAGGCCGTGGTTCTTGAAGAAGCGCACGAAGAACTGCAACGGAAAACCGAGCATGTCCTGCAGCGACATGGACCAGATGGCGGCGCCCATGGGCACGATGTAATGGTTGATGAACCGCTGGCCATAGCCTTTGGTGCGCAGGTACTGGCCCAGGGTGGTCTGCGCGGTGATGCGGTGGCTGGCCAGGTCAGCCACGGCCTCGCGGTTGAAGCGCAGGATGTCCTTGAGCATGCCCCAGAAGGCGGGCGACAGCAGGTTGCGGCGCTGGGCGAACAGGCTGTTGAGGTTGTTGCCGTTGTATTCCAGGCCGCTGCGCGGGTCGCTCACCGAAAAGCTCATCTCGGTGGCCTTGAAGGGCACGCCCAACTGGCCCAGCAGGGCGATGAAGTTGGGGTAGGTCCACTCGTTGAAGACAATGAAGCCGGTATCGATCGCGTACTGCCGGCCCTGGTGCTCGATGTCCAGGGTGTGGGTGTGCCCGCCAATCCACGAGGAGGCTTCGAACACCTCCACCTGGTGCTGGCGGCTGAGCAGGTAGGCGCTGGTCAGGCCGGCAATACCGCTGCCGATCACGGCTATTTTCATCAGGCATCCCCTTGCGCGGGGCCGGAGCGGACCATGCGTTTGCCAATGATCAACTTCAGCCGCGCGGGCAGCCGCGACAGGGGCCACAGGGCGGTCATGAACAGCGCCGGGAAGGCAATTTCCAGCGGCCGCTTGTCCAGGCGCTCGACGATGTGCCGGGCCGCTTCTTCGGCGCTGATCATCATGGGCATGGGGAAGTCGTTCTTCTGCGTCAGCGGCGTGTCGACGAAGCCGGGGCTGACCACCGTCACGTCGATGTGCTCCTGGGCCAGGTCCACCCGCAGCGATTCGAACAGGTAGCGCAGGCCGGCCTTGGAGGCGCCATAGGCTTCCGAGCGCGGCAGCGGCAGGTAGGTGACCGCGCTGGCAACGCCGGTGAGGTGCGGGCGCACGCCCTTGCGCAGCAGCGGCAGGGCGGCCTCGATGCAGTAGCTGCTGGCGAACAGGTTGGTGCGGATGACACGCTCGAAAATCAGTGCGTCGAAGTGCTGCGCGTCGACGTACTCGCAGGTGCCGGCGTTGAGGATCACGCTGTCCAGCGCGCCCCAGGCCTGTTCGATGCTGGCGCCGATGGCCTTGACCTGGTCATGGTCGGTGAGGTCGCCGGCCACCACCAGCACCTGGCCAGGGAAGCGCCGTTCCAGCAGGCGCAGCGGCCCTTCGGAACGGGCACTCACTGCCACCTGCGCGCCGTCCTGCAGCAGCGCCTCGGCCATGGCCTCGCCGAGGCCACTACTGGCGCCGGTCAGCCAGATACGTCGTGCTACGTCAGCCATGGTAGCCCCCGGAAACTTGGCGTTGCGGCAGGTTCTTGAAGGCGCTGAGCGCGCGTTCGCGGCTCTTGCCCAGGTCGACAATCGGCCGCGGGTAGTCCGCTGGCCCGAACAGCCCGCCAGCGCCGGCCGGGTTATGGATTTCCTTGCTGCCCAGCTCCGCCAGTTCCGGCAGCCATTCCTTGAGGAATACGCCATGCTCGTCGAAGCGCGCCGACTGGCTGTGCGGGTTGAAGATGCGGAAATAGGGCGCTGCGTCGGTGCCGGTGGAGGCGCTCCACTGCCAGCCGCCGTTGTTGGCGGCCAGGTCGCCGTCGATCAGGTGGCGCATGAAGAAGCGTTCGCCCTCGCGCCAGTCGATCAGCAGGTTTTTGGTCAGGAACATCGCCACCACCATGCGCAGGCGGTTGTGCATCCAGCCGGTTTCCAGCAACTGGCGCATCGCCGCGTCGATGATGGGGATGCCGGTGCGGCCGCGCTGCCAGGCTTCCAGCTCTTTCGGCGCGTGGCGCCAGGCCAGTGCCTCGGTTTCGCTGCGGAAGGCGCGGTGCATGGACACCCGCGGGTAGCCGACGAGGATGTGCTTGTAGAATTCGCGCCACAGCAGCTCGTTGATCCAGGTCACCGCGCCGACGTTGCCGCTGTCGAATTCGCCGTGGTTGTGGTTGAGCGCAGCGTGCAGGCATTGGCGCGGCGAGATCACGCCCGCGGCCAGGTACGCCGACAGCTGGCTGGTGCCCGGCCGCGAGGGGATGTCGCGCTCGTGCTGGTAATACTCGATGGGCTCGTCGACGAACTGGTCCAGGCGGCGCTTGGCCTCGTCCTCGCCAGCCGGCCACAGCGCCTGCAGCGCGGCGCTCGGGGTGGGGAAACCGTGCACCTCGGTGGGCACCTTGTCGCGGGCGATGTGTACGGGCGCCTGGGCCTTGGGCGCGCGGACCACGGCGGGAATGCCGTGGTGCAGGCGCTCGTAGCAGACCTTGCGGAACTGGCTGAACACCTGGAAATAGTTGCCGGTCTTGGTGAGGATGCTGCCGGGCTGGAACAGCAGCTGGTCCAGGTAGCTGGCGAAGCCGATGCCGGCGGCGTCCAGTGCTTGGGCCACGGCCGCGTCGCGGCGGCTTTCGTGTACGCCGTATTCCTCGTTGCAGTGCACCTGTTCAACCTGGTGCTGCTGGCACAGTTTCACCAGCGCCTGCGGGGCCTGGTCCCAGGTGTCGACGGTGTGAATCAACAGTGGGATGTGTTTTTCCGCCAGCTGGTCGCTCAGTTGTTTGATGTTGCGCAGCCAGAAGTCGACCTTGCAGGCGGCGTCATCATGCTGCTGCCATTGCCCCGGGCTGATCAGCCACACGGCCAGGGTCGGGCCCTTGGCGCAGGCGGCGGCGAGGGCGGTGTTGTCGTGCAGGCGCAGGTCAGTGCGGAACCAGATCAGTTGCATGGGTTTTCCGTGTGTGGTCATGTCAGAGCACCCCCAGGCGCTGCAGGCATTGCTGGGCGGCCAGCGGGGTATCGAGCAGGTGCAGGCGCCCGGTGTCGAGGTTATGTACGGGCCAGTCGTGCTGGTGGATGCATACCGTTGGTCCGACTATCAGGGTCGGGCCATCCAGGCCTGCCAGCAGGCGCGGCAGCTGGGCCAGGTTCAGCGACTTGCTCGAGTACAGCACTACCGCCCGGGCGTCCAGGCGCTCGGCGGCCAGCGCCAGTTCGCCGGCCGGCAGCGGCCAGTCGAACACCTCCACCGGGCAATCGGCGCTGCTGGCCAGCCAGGCGCACAGCCAAAGGTGCGGCTCCAGCGGCAGGTCGGACTGGTTCACCAGCAGCAGCGGCGCGCCGTTGAGCTGGCGGTTGTTGTGGTAGATACGTGCGCCCAGCTTGCTGCGCAGCCAGGACAGGAAAAACACCCGCTCCATCTGCGCGCCGAACTGGCCCTGCCAGCGCTGCTCCAGTTCGCTTAGCAACGGCAACAGCAGGTGTTCGCACAGGGTCACCGGCGGGTACAGCGCCATGGCCTGGTTGAAGGTGTCGTCGACGCGGCGCTCCGCCAGTTCGCTGATGGCCTGCATCAGGCTGGCCCGCAGCGGCAGCCAGTCGCCGCCACCGCTGGCCAGTGGGTGGGACGCCTGGGCGTTGTCGAGCAGGGCCATGACCTGCCCCACGGCCACGCCGCGGCCCAGCCAGGTGAGGATTTGCTGGATGCGCTGCACGTGCTCGGCGCCATACAGGCGGTGGCCCTTGGCAGTGCGGTGCGGCACGATCAGGCCGTAGCGCCGCTCCCAGGCACGCAGGGTGACCGGGTTGACGCCGGTCTGGCGTGCCACTTCGCGAATCGGCAGCCAGCCGTCGCGCATGGCCGCAATAGCGTCGTCGCCTTCGGGTATCGGGGTGTTCATGGGTTAGATCGCATTTCTGAGGCTGAGGTTTTCCGGGTGGGGCTGCAGGTACACCTGCTGGCTCACGTACGGGTCGGGGTGCAGGCGCAGGTGGTGTTTGAGCAGGGTGAGCGGCACCACCAGCGGCACGATGCCCAGGCGGTACTGCTCGATCAGGTGCTGCATTTCCTGGCGGTCGCCATCGCTGAGGGTGCGCTTGAAGTAGCCGCTCAGGTGCTGCAGCACGTTGCTGTGGGTGCCACGCGTGGCGCAGCGCTTCAGTGCGCCCATCAGCTCGCTGAAGTAGCGCGGGCCTATTTCCGCAGCATCGCCGCGGCCCATGGTGCCCAGCAGCTTGCCCAGCACCTTGTATTGCAGCGGGTTGTTGGCCATCAGCTGGTATTTGTAGCGCGAGTGGAACTGCATCAGCCCGCCGCGGCTCAGGCCTTCGCGCAGCAGCGCTTGCCAGTCGGCGTAGGCGTACACGCGGACAATGAAATTCTCGCGCAGCACGGCGTCGCACAGGCGCCCGTCCTCTTCCACGGGCAGGTCGGGCCGCGCGGCGCAGAAAGCTTCGGCGTAGATGCCACGGCCGCCTTCGTGTTGCGGCGCGCCGTTGTCGCGGTACACCTTGACCCGCTCCAGGCCGCAGGAGGGTGACTTGTGCATAAAGATGTAGCCGCTGAGGTCTTCCATCTGCGCGGCCATTTGCGTGCCGTAGTCGGCCAGGGCTTCGGTAACATCGACGCTGGCGTCGACGGTGCCCAGCGCGCGGGGCGCCTGGGCGTCACCGACCAGGCGGATCGGCTGGCGCGGAATGCCCATGCCGATGCCCACTTCCGGGCAGGCCGGGACAAAGTCGAAATGTTCGGCCAGGGCGTGGGTGCACAGGCGCGATTCCTTGTGGCCGCCGTTGTAGCGCACCTCGGCGCCGAGCAGGCAGGCGCTGATACCGATGCGGGGCTTGGGAGAGTTGGGCATGGGCGTACACTCTTGTACAGGCGAATGATCTTGTACAACTTACCTTCATAGTAGGACGAAGGCTGTACAAGTCAAACGGTTTGTACAAGATTTAAGGCCCCGTAGCAGCTGCCGCAGGCTGCGTCCGTCGTTACGCGGTGTACATGACGCCCGCACGGTAGCCATGACGCGGCCTGCGGCCGCTGCTACAGGTTGGCCGTCGTAGCAGCTGCCGCAGGCTGCGTCGGCCGTTATGCGGTGTGGCTGGGCCTGCCCGGTGGGAGTGACGCGGCCTGCGGCCGCTGCTACAGGTTGGCCGTCGTAGCAGCTGCCGCAGGCTGCGTCGGCCGTTATGCGATGTGCCTGGTGCCTGCGCGGTGGGGGAGGGCGTGTCAGCGCCAGCCCATCAGCCAGGTCTGCGCATCGCGCAGCACCTGCCACGGCAGCCGCTCGCTGCGCTTGGTCAGCACGGCCTGCAGTTCAATCTCGATGACAGTTCCTTCCTCGTCCCGAAACAGTTCGGTCACCAGGAAGTGCTTTTCGCGTTGGCGGGGATGCGCTGCCGTCCATTTGGACAGCAGCAGTTTGCGCGGTTCAAGGCGGTGCTGCGGGGTACTCATTCCAGGTGTTCAAGCAGCCGGCGCGCCGCCTCCAGGCCGCTGAGCCAGGCGCCTTCGACGCGGCCCGACAGGCACCAGTCGCCACAGGCGTACAGCCCCAGGTCGGCGTCTGCCAACGCGCCCCATTCATGGGCCGACGCCGGCCGTGCGTACAGCCAGCGGTGGGCGATGCTGAAGGCCGGCGCCGGCATGGCGCAGTTGGCCAGTTCGGCGAATGCGCCGTGCAACTGCTCGATCACCTCCTCCTTGGGCAGGTCGATGTGCTGTTTGCTCCAGCTGCTGGTAGCGTGCAGCACCCAGGTGTCCAGCGTCGCCTCGCGCCCTGGTTTGCTGCGGTTGCAGGCCAGCCAGTCCAGCGGGCTGTCCTGCACAAAGCAGCCTTGCATGGCGGTTTGCAGCGGCTTGTCGAACGCCAGGGCGATGGCCCAGGTGGGCTCCATCTGCACGCTGGCGGCCACGCCCGCAAGCTTCGGCGCCGCCGCCAGCAGGGCGGTGGCCTGGGGCGCGGGCAGGGCGATGATGACGTGGCTGAACGGGCCGTGGCTGCAGCCTTCGGCGTCCAGCAGGTGCCAGTGGTGCTTGCCGCGGAACACTTCGGTGATGCGGCAACCGAACACCGCGTTCATGTCGCCGAGCATGGCCTTGGCGATCGAGCCCATGCGTGGCGTGCCCACCCAGCGGGTCTGTTCGTCGGGGGATGGGCTGAGCAGGCTGCCGCGTGCGTTGAACAGCTGCGGCTTCCATTCTTCCACGCAACCCACGCTTTGCCAGCGTTGCACCTGGTCGACGAAACGCCGGTCGCGGGCGGTGAAATACTGCGCCCCCAGATCCAGGGAGCCGGCGTCGCTGCGCTTGCTGGACGCACGGCCACCCGGGCCGCGGCTTTTGTCGAAGAGGTGCGGCGTGTGCCCGGCCTTGAACAACGCCTGGGCAGCGGAGAGTCCGGCAATGCCGGTACCGATGATCGCAATAGGTACTGTCATGGTGGCCTCGTTACTTCTTTGCACAGACTACGCTTAAGGACAAACCTGTACAATAATCATTGTTAGTATAAGTTGCTGTCGTCCTTTTTCCGTTTGCTCTGTGTCTATGTGAGAGCAGTCCGTGGGCAAAAGTGCCTGCTCTCTTAAAAATAGACTAGCGATTTGCCTTCAACGCTACACGAGGAAGCAGTCATGCACATTTTGCTGACCGGCGGTACGGGCCTTATCGGTCGCAGGCTTTGCCAGCACTGGCTGGCGCAGGGCCATCGCCTTACGGTGTGGAGCCGCCAGCCGACGAGCGTGGCGCGTTTGTGCGGCCGCGAGGTGGCCGGTATCGGCCGCCTGGACGAGTTGGGCGAAGAGACGGTGGACGCGGTCATCAACCTGGCTGGCGCGCCCATTGCGGACCGGCCCTGGACGGAACGGCGCCGCCAGCTGTTGTGGAAAAGCCGCATCGGCCTTACCGAGCAACTGATCGCCTGGCTGGAGCAGCGCCAGCAACGCCCTGCCGTGTTGATATCCGGCTCGGCGGTGGGTTACTACGGTGACGGCGGCGAGCGCGAGCTGAGCGAGCAGTCGCAACCGGTGCGCAAGGATTTCGCCAGCGACCTGTGCATCGCCTGGGAAGAGACTGCCCAGCGTGCCGAAGAGCTGGGCATGCGCGTGGTGCTGGTGCGCACCGGGCTGGTGCTGGCCAGCGAGGGCGGCATGCTCAAGCGCCTGAAGGTACCGTTCAAGTTGGGCGTGGGCGGCCCTATCGGCAGTGGCCGGCAGTTCATGCCGTGGGTGCACATTGACGATCAAATCGCCCTGATTGATTTTCTTTTGCACAAGGGCGACGCCAGCGGTCCTTATAATGCCTGCGCGCCAGAGCCGGTGCGCAACCGCGAGTTTGCCCGGCGCCTGGGCCGTGCCCTGCACCGGCCCGCCTTCATGCCCTTGCCGGGGCTGATCTTGCGGGTGGGCCTGGGCGAGATGTCGGATTTACTGCTGGGCGGCCAACGGGCGCGCCCGGTGCGTTTACTGGCGGCAGGGTTTACCTTCCGTTTCAATGATCTGCAATCGGCGCTGGGCGACCTCGTCCCGCGCCTCTGAAATTAGGACGTTGCATGACCGATCACGCTCTGCTGCTGGTCAACCTGGGTTCGCCGGCTTCCACCTCGGTGGCCGACGTGCGCCGCTACCTCAACCAGTTCCTGATGGACCCGTACGTCATCGACCTGCCGTGGCCGGTGCGGCGGCTGCTGGTGTCGCTGATTCTGATCAAGCGCCCGGAGCAGTCGGCCCACGCCTACGCCAGCATCTGGTGGGACGAAGGCTCGCCGCTGGTCGTCCTCACCCGCCGCCTGGAAGCGGTGATGCGCGAACAGTGGACCCACGGCCCGGTGGAAATCGCCATGCGCTACGGCGAGCCGTCCCTGGACACCGTGCTCACCCGCCTGGCCGCCCAGGGCGTGCGCGACATCACCCTGGCGCCGCTGTACCCGCAGTTCGCCGACAGCACGGTGACCACGGTCATCGAGGAAGCGAAGAAGGTGGTGCAGGAGAAAAAGCTGCCGGTGCGCTTCAAGCTGCTACAGCCATTCTTCGACCAGCCCGAGTACATCGACGCCCTGGTGGCCAGCGCCAAGCCGTACCTGGACGCGCAGCCGTTCGACCACTTGCTGCTAAGCTTCCACGGCTTGCCCGAACGCCACCTGACCAAACTCAACCCCGGCCACGACGTGCGCCGCCCCGACTGCTGCGCCGAGTCCAGCCCCGAAGTGCTCGCCAACTGCTACCGCGGCCAGTGCATGCGCAGCGCCGCCGCCTTCGCGGCGAAAATGGGCCTGCCGGATGGCAAGTGGTCAGTGTCGTTCCAGTCGCGGCTGGGCAAGAACAAGTGGATCGAACCCTACACCGAGGCACGCCTCGACGAACTCGCCAAGCAAGGCGTGAAACGCCTGCTGGTGATGTGCCCGGCGTTCGTCGCCGATTGCATCGAGACGCTGGAGGAGATTGGCGACCGCGGCAAGGAGCAGTTTGTCGAGGCGGGGGGGGAGGAGTTGGTGTTGGTGCCTTGTTTGAATGACAACGTGCAGTGGGCTGAAGCCTTGAACGTGCTGTGCGAACGGGCGCCCGTCATGGCGTGACACGATCCGTAGCCGCTGCCATCAGGCTGCGGCTACGGGCCGACTTTCCGCAACCGATAACGACTTCTCACCCCAGAAACGTCTCAGCCTGAACGCCAAAGCGTTGGGCCAGCGCCTGTACTTGACGAACGCTCAGCTTGCGTTTACCGGACAACAGCTGCGAGACCGTCGATTGATTGCCCAACTCAGGGAGGTCTGCCTGAGTGAGCTTGTGCTCTTCCATGAACGAGCGCAGTACGTCGATGCCTGAGGCTCTTGGCATCGGGCGTACTCGCAGGTCATAGGCCTCGATCAAGGCAGCGATCATGTTGACCAAGCCGTCGAGCGGGTGATTGTTGTCGTAGCCAGTGATTTCCTGGAGCTCGTCCAATGCATCGACCAGCGCGTCGTATTGTTCCTCGTTTTGAGGCGGGCTCAGCAGTGGAGCCACAAACGACCAGTGTTCTTTCGCTGCTTCTACCATGGCGTTCATGTTTTAAACCTTCCACTTGTCTTTGTCGTATTCCGCATGACTTAAAACATGCTTGATGAAGACCTGCTGCGTGCTGTAGGAGACGCCGGCGATGAGCCTGATCTTGTTTCCGCCAATATCAAAGACATGAAATTTGCCCACGAAATCGGTAGCGGGAAAAATCGACTTCATTTGCGCGAAATTCACCGGGTCGTTTCGCACTATCTTTTCGTACCAGCTCTGCAGGGCAGTTGCTGTCTGCGGCCACCTTTCCTGCGCTTCCTTGATTCGTTTGTACGAAATGACTCGCATCGGCTCCCTTATATTTGTTTTTGCAATATCTGTACGGTAGCCTTTTTCCAAACATATTGCAAATTCGAATGAGTGCTTGATGGGTGGCCTTGGGGTGGAGAGGTAGGGCTGCATAACGCAAAACGCCGCTACCCACTAAAAGCGAATAACGGCGTTTCGAGTCTTACAGGGTCAGTGATTTACTCCCCAACCTTCTCCTTCCAATCCCCATGCCCCGGCAGAATCAGGTTCAGCGCAATCGCCACCACGGCGCACAGCGCGATCCCTTTCAGGCCAAAGTCATGCGGGCCGGTGCCGGTACCGATCAGCACGCCACCGATGCCGAACACCAGGGTCACCGAGATGATCACCAGGTTGCGCGCCTCGCTGAGGTCGATCTTGTGGCGGATCAGGGTGTTCATGCCCACCGCGGCGATGGAGCCGAACAGCAGGCAGAGGATGCCGCCCATCACCGGCACCGGGATGCTTTGCAGCAGGGCGCCGAATTTGCCGATGAACGCCAGGCTGATGGCGAAGATCGCCGCCCAGGTCATGATTTTCGGGTTGTAGGCCTTGGTCAGCATCACCGCGCCAGTGACCTCGGCGTAGGTGGTGTTGGGCGGGCCGCCAAACAGGCCGGCGGCGGTGGTGGCGATGCCGTCGCCCAGCAGGGTGCGGTGCAGCCCCGGGGTTTTCAGGTAGTCGCGGCCGGTGACGCTGCCCACGGCGATGACGCCGCCGATGTGTTCGATGGCCGGCGCCAGGGCGACGGGCACGATGAACAGGATGGCCTGCCAGTTGAACGCCGGCGCGGTGAAGTGCGGCAGCGCCAGCCAGGAGGCGGCGGCGATCTTCGCGGTGTCGACCACGCCGAAGGCGAACGACAGGGCGAAGCCCACCAGCACGCCGGCGATGATCGGCACCAGGCGGAAGATGCCCTTGCCAAACACGGCGACGATCAGCGTGGTGAGCAGCGCCGGCATGGAGATGAACATGGCGGTGCTGTACGGCAGCAACTCGGTGCCGTCACCGGCCTTGCCCATGGCCATGTTGGCGGCGATCGGCGCCATGGCCAGGCCGATGGAGATGATTACCGGGCCGATGACCACGGGTGGCAGCAGGCGGTCGATGAAACCGGTGCCCTTGATCTTCACGGCCAGGCCCAGGAAGGTGTAGACGAAGCCGGCCGCCATTACCCCGCCCATGGTCTCGGCCAGGCCGAACTGGCCCTTGGCGAGGATGATGGGGGTGATGAAGGCGAAACTGGAGGCCAGGAACACCGGCACCTTGCGCCCGGTAACGATCTGGAACAGCAGAGTCCCGAGACCTGCGGTAAACAGCGCGACATTGGGATCCAGGCCGGTAATCAGCGGCATCAACACCAGTGCGCCAAATGCCACGAAAAGCATTTGCGCACCGGAGAGGATCTGGCGCCACAGCGGGTCGTTGAACTCGTCGGCCATGCTCAAGCGTCCTTCTGCTTGGTGCCGAAGATCTTGTCGCCGGCGTCGCCCAGGCCAGGAATGATGTAACCGTGTTCGTTCAGGCGCTGGTCAACCGAGGCGGTGTAGATTTTCACGTCCGGGTGGGCCTTCTCGACCACGGCGATGCCTTCGGGCGCGGCTACCAGCACCATGGCGCGGATGTCCTTGCAACCGGCTTTCTTCAGCAGGTCGATGGTGGCGACCATGGAGCCGCCAGTGGCCAGCATCGGGTCGATGATCATGGCCAGGCGCTCGTCGATCTCGGGCACCAGTTTTTCCAGGTAGGTGTGGGCTTCCAGGGTCTCTTCGTTGCGGGCGACGCCCACGGCGCTGACCTTGGCGCCCGGGATCAGGCTGAGCACGCCTTCGAGCATGCCGATGCCGGCGCGCAGGATAGGCACGACGGTAATCTTCTTGCCGGCGATTTTCTCGACCTGGACGGTACCGCACCAGCCGTCGATGTCGTAGGTTTCCAGTGGCAGGTCCTTGGTGGCCTCATAGGTCAGCAGCGCGCCGACTTCCTGGGCGAGCTCGCGAAAGTTCTTGGTGCTGATGTCGGCACGGCGCATCAGGCCGAGCTTGTGGCGGATCAGCGGGTGGCGAATCTCGAGGATTGGCATGGGGAAAGGCTCCGGGCGGGCAAAAAAACCGCGCTAGATTAATCTATTCGGCTGGCACTGTCGTGCAGACATACTGGACGTTAGTCCAGAAAAGCTTGATCTGTCCCGAGCGGATGCGTACCTTTGCCCGCTTTTCTCAGACCACCCCCCCTTTGGAGAGCGTCATGTCCGCTGATCTCGAGCATATCCGTCAAGTCATGGACGAGGCCGACTGCCTGTACACCGAAGCTGAAGTCGAGGCTGCCATCGTTCGCGTGGGCGCGCAGATCACGGCCGAGATGGCCGACAGCAACCCGGTGGTCTTCTGTGTGATGAACGGCGGCCTGATCTTCGCCGGCAAGCTGCTCACCCAGCTGAAGTTTCCGCTGGAAGCCAGCTACCTGCACGCCACCCGCTACCGCAACGAAACCAGCGGCGGCGACCTGTTCTGGAAGGCCAAGCCGGAAGTGTCGTTCATCGACCGTGACGTGCTGATCATCGACGACATCCTCGACGAAGGTCACACCCTGAGCGCGATCATCGACTTCTGCAAGCACGCTGGCGCCCGCGCCGTGCACACTGCCGTGCTGATCGACAAGGACCACGACCGCAAGGCCAGCCCGGGCCTGAAGGCCACCTATTCGGGCCTGCCGTGCATTGACCGTTACATCTTCGGTTACGGCATGGACTACAAGGGTTACTGGCGCAATGCGGCGGGTATCTACGCCGTAAAAGGCATGTAAGACCTGTGGGAGCTGGCTTGCCAGCGAGCTTTTCGGGAGCACAAAAAGCTCGCTGGCAAGCCAGCTCCCACACCTGATCTGCTAGAGTGCTGGGCTGCCCTCCAGGAGCTCGCCCATGCGTTTGATGATTGCCGCACTTGTCCTGCTGTCCAGCCTGCCCCTCGCTGCCGCCCCCCTGCATGCCCAGTTCCTGCCGCCCGATGACTTGGGCCTGCGCAAGGAACAGCCTGAGCAGCAACAATTACTGCAGATCACTGATTTTTCCGTGGTAGTGGGCAACCAGCGCCAGTCCAACCAGCAACCCATTCCGGTGACTTCCTCGGTGCTGGTGCGCCTCAAGGGCAAGCCGCTGAACAAGGGTGCCAGCATCGGCCAGGTGTTGCTGACCTTTGATGCCGAAAGTAAAAGCCTGAAAAAGCCCAACTACGACGAAGCCAGCAAGACCCTGACGCTGAATTACCCGCTGGGCCAGTACCGCACCATCATGGACCTGCTGCGCAATGACACCGTGTACGTGCAGTTCCTGACCTACCCTAACGGCCACATCTGGGCCGACCTGCACACGGGCGCCGTTCACGCGCGTTGAGCCGCCTGGCGCGCGGGGGTAAACTCGCTGTCTTTGTGGGAGCTGGCAAACCAGCTCTCACCTCCCAGAGCAGCGAGTTGGAGCGGGCAATGCGTAAAGACAAGAAACAGCTGATTGGTGACGAGATCGGCGACGAGCAGGTCAAGTTGTTCCTGGAGTTCGAGCCGGTCGACGCCACTTCGCCGTCGCTGCACAAGCTGATCAAGGCCTACCGCGGCCTGCGCGTGGACGATTTCGAGCGCTTCGTGGGGTTCTTCCTTGAAGCCGGCTACGACCTGGACGGCAAGGACGAGCACGGCAACGACTTCATCGCCCTGATCCGTGACCAGCGCAACGCGCCGGAATACATCGAGATCATCGAGAAAGCCCGCGGCTGATTTTCGTCAGCGCAAAAAAAACGCCCCGAAGGGCGTTTTTTTCTGCGCGGCGGTTACGCCAGGTGCTGCTCGGCGGTGTTCGCCTGCGGCGCCAGCTCCAGCGCAGCGTCGCTCTGGGCGCTGACCCGGCGGTACAGCGCCGCGTCGGTTTCCAGGGCTTTTTCGCGGGCCGGGAAGATTTCCTTCAGCTTGGTGGTCCAGGCCTCGGAACGGTACTTCTCGGGGAAGCAACGCTCGATCAGTTCCAGCATGATCGACACGGTCACCGAAGCGCCTGGCGAGGCACCCAGCAGGGCCGCCAGCGAGCCGTCGGCTGCCGACACCAGTTCGGTACCGAACTGCAGCACGCCGCCTTTCTTCGCGTCTTTCTTGATGATCTGCACACGCTGGCCAGCCACTTCCAGGCGCCAGTCCTCGGCCTTGGCCTCGGGGTAGAAGCGGCGCAGGGATTCCAGGCGCTGCTCCATGGACTGCATCACTTCGCTCATCAGGTACTTGGTGAGGTCCATGTTGTCCCGCGCCACGGCCAGCATCGGGCCGATGTTGCCGGCACGTACCGACTTGGGCAGGTCCATGAATGAGCCATGCTTGAGGAACTTGGTGGTGAAGCCGGCGTACGGGCCGAACAGCAGGGAGGTCTTGCCGTCGACGACGCGGGTGTCCAGGTGCGGCACGGACATGGGCGGCGAACCCACGGCGGCCTGGCTGTAGACCTTGGCCTGGTGGTGCTTGACCACCTCGGGGTTGTCGCAGCGCAGCCACTGGCCGCTGACCGGGAAGCCGCCGAAGCCCTTGCCTTCCTCGATGCCCGACTGCTGCAGCAGCGGCAGGGCAGCGCCACCGGCGCCCAGGAAGACGAACTTGGTGTCGACTTTACGGCTGTTGCCGCTGTTGACGTCCTTGATGGTGACGGTCCAGCCGCTGCCGTTGCGGGTCAGGTCGGTGACGCGCTTGCAGTACTTGACCTGGGCGTCGGGGCCGGCGGCCAGGTGCTTGAGCAGCTTGTTGGTGAGCGCGCCGAAGTTGACGTCGGTACCGTGCATGACGCGGGTGGCGGCAATGGCCTGGTCGGCGGGGCGACCTGGCATCATCAGCGGCATCCACTGGTTCATGGTGGCCTTGTCTTCGGTGTATTCCATGTCGGCGAAGGCGTGATGCTGCTTCAGCAGCTCAAAGCGCTTCTTCAGGAACTCGATGCCTTTGTCACCCTCGACGTAGCTCAGGTGCGGGACCGGGTTGATGAAGGCACGGGCCGAACCGAAGGTACCCTGCTTGGCCAGGTACGCCCAGAACTGCTTCGACACCTCGAACTGGGCATTGATGTGCACGGCTTTCTTGATGTCGACCGAACCATCCTTGGCCTGCGGCGTGTAGTTCAGCTCGCAGAGGCCCGCGTGGCCGGTACCGGCGTTGTTCCACGGGTTGGAACTTTCCGCGGCACCGGAGTCCATCAGCTCGACGACTTCCAGCTTGATCGTCGGGTCCAGCTCTTTGAGCAGTACGGCCAGGGTGGCGCTCATGATGCCGGCCCCTACCAATACCACGTCGACTGCTTCGTTATGCGCCATTAACGCGTCTCCAAAATCTTCAGCACCAAATTGACAGCACGGCTTCCCGGTACACATCAGCAGGCCAGGAGTGCCATGTCCGACTCTTCGCAAAAAACGCAAGCTTGTGCGGACGCTACCAACCGGTCCAACAAGTCCTTATGAACTCATTTTCGGGCCCGGTGGGCAATTCGACTTAGGTCAATGCGCCCGCGTTGCCAGTGATCGACCTCAGGCTCCTGACAGGCAGGCGCAGAAGTGCCGACCGTACGGTGCTGAACCGGACGTTGTTGATGCATGTACAGATGCAAAACTGTTCATTTGCTCGCCACACTCTTGTGAAGTAGTGAAAACCGTTTTTTTCACGCTCTTTTGGAGTCGTGAACCTCAAAAAGGCTGCCATGAAGACGCGGGCAGCGGCAGGTCCAGCGAAGGGCGAAAGTGCCGAAAGCATCGGGCACACCGGCTTCAATTGGCCTGTGTGGGCGGCTCTCTGTGGGCTTTGGAGGGCTGGATGCGAGGCATCAGCGGTGTTGCGGGGCCCGATCAGGAGACGTCCTTATAATCGGGGGGAGATTATAACGATGAAACGCGCAGAAAAGATCTTTATTCGTGGAGTTTTCTTGCGCTGCGGGTCAAGCGGCAGGGGCGTGACCGATTATCGCACCCTTCCGCCCACACATCGGCGTGGGCTGCATGACTTTTCCTACATTTGCGTGGGTAGGTTGAATGCTGGTTCCTGACAGGCCCGCACCGTTATACTGACGCCCTATCAATGCCTATTCCTGGAGAGATGAGCATGCTGCAACGCCTGTTGTTCGGTTTGATCGCTGTGACCACCCTGACGCTGGCCGGTTGTGCCAACAGTCCGCAGCAACTCAGCCCGCAACCCGTGCTGAACTCGCAGCTGGCGCCCGTTGGCCAGGGCCAGCCGGTCGTGGTACGCGTGGTGGATGGCCGTCCTTCGCCAACCCTGGGCACCCGTGGTGGCCTGTACCCGGAAACCAGCGCGGTGACCGTCAATGCCAACGATGTGATTCCCAAGCTGCAAGCCCAGGCTGAAGCCGCCGTGCGCCTGCTGGGCTACACCCCTACCGGCAATTCCGGCAGCGCGCCGGTGCTGACCGTAACCCTGGCCAGCCTCACCTACCAGTCGCCGAAAGAAGGCATGTACGTGACCGAGGCCACCATCGGCGCCAACTTCCGTGCTGACGTGAACAACAACGGCCGTCACTACGCCGGTTCCTACGGTGCTTCGCTGAACCAGCGCTTCGGCATGGCACCGAACGTGGACACCAATACCAAGCTGGTCAGCGATGTGCTCAGCGATGCCCTGACCCGCCTGTTCAAGGACCCGAGCATCGGCCGTACCCTGGGTAACTGACCGAGCCGCGCAACGAAAAAAGCCCGCGCTCCTTTATAGGGGCGCGGGCTTTTTCGTGGCCGCGGTTCAGGCGGCTTCGGCGTACAGCTCCAGGAAGCTGATGCCGGTGTCGGCGTCCAGCTCCGGGCAGTCGTCGTGGGGGCAGCCGGCCAGGGCGCAATAGACGAGCCAGTGGCGGTCATGGACATTGAACGATAAACCGTTGATCAGAGCTTCCTGCTCTTCACTCTGGGCAACCAGATACAGACGATCCTGATTCTGTGCATGCAACATGACCAGCTCCATGGCGTAGGTGAGGGTGCACAGAATGACGGGTTGTGATGACGGCGGTGTGACGCAGGTCAACGATACCCCTCGTCACAGCAACTGTCGTGTGGGAGCTGGCTTGCCAGCG
>NZ_JBWCAM010000020.1:127333-140314 GCF_056175065.1 Pseudomonas sp. JC1203 | reverse complement strand
CTAAACAGCCGCTCCGGACGAGATTCATTATTGCGTGGCGCGCAAGGACGGGTCTTGAGGCATATCAATAGCTCCCACAACCGCCAGGTTACTGCTGGTTTTCTGCCTCGGTGAACAGGTCGGCGAACAGCATGCTCGACAGGTAGCGCTCGCCCGAGTCCGGCAGGATCACGACGATGGTCTTGCCCTGCATTTCCGGCTTCTCGGCCAGGCGCACGGCGGCGGCCATGGCGGCGCCACAGGAAATGCCGCACAGAATGCCTTCTTCCTGCATCAGCCGCAGGGCCATGGCCTTGGCTTCATCGTCGCTCACCAGCTCCACGCGGTCCACCAGCGACAGGTCGAGGTTCTTCGGCACGAAACCGGCCCCGATGCCCTGGATCTTGTGCGGGCTGGGCTTGATCTCTTCACCGGCGATGGCCTGGGTGATGACCGGCGAGCCGATGGGTTCGACCGCCACCGACAGGATCGACTTGCCCTGGGTGTGCTTGATGTAGCGCGAAATACCGGTGATGGTGCCGCCGGTGCCCACGCCCGCCACCAGCACATCCACGGCGCCGTCGGTGTCGTTCCAGATTTCCGGGCCGGTGGTCTTCTCGTGAATGGCCGGGTTGGCCGGGTTGCTGAACTGCTGCGGCATGAAATAGGTTTCCGGGTTGGCCTTGGCCAGCTCCTCGGCCTTCTCTATGGCGCCCTTCATGCCCTTGGCGGGCTCGGTCAGCAGCAGCTCGGCACCCAGGGCCTTGAGCACCTTGCGGCGCTCGATGCTCATGGAGGCCGGCATGGTCAGCACCAGCTTGTAGCCACGGGCGGCAGCGACGAACGCCAGGCCGATGCCGGTGTTGCCCGAGGTGGGCTCGATGATGGTCATGCCCGGCTTGAGCTTGCCGCTGCTTTCAGCGTCCCAGATCATGTTGGCACCGATGCGGCACTTGACCGAATAACCGGGGTTGCGGCCTTCGATCTTGGCCAGCACGGTCACGCCGCGCGGGGCGATGCGGTTGATCTGCACCAGCGGCGTGTTGCCGATGGAGTGCGCGTTGTCAGCGAAAATGCGGCTCATGGCAGGAGGTCCTTATGCACCAGCGTAAAAATTCAAGGGTAAGCCCGGGGGCCGGGCGAGTCCAGTGCGAACGGATCCGGTGGCCGCAGGTCAATGCCTGTATACGGTCCTGGACATGCGCATCATGAAACGTCGCTACAGTTGGCCCTTGTGGACGGTGGCAGCCATTGTACTGCTGCTGGTCGTGGTGCATGTCGCCCTGCCCTACGTGGTGCGCAACTACCTCAACGACAAGCTGGCCGACATGGGCGCTTACCGCGGCCATGTGGCCGACGTCGACCTGGCGCTGTGGCGCGGCGCGTACAAGATCAATGGCCTGGAAATCGTCAAGGTCGACGGCAAGGTGCCGGTGCCGCTGCTGACCGCGCCGCTGATCGACCTGTCGGTGAGCTGGTCGTCGCTGTGGTACGACCACGCCGTGGTGGCCAAGGCGGAGTTCGTCGATCCGGAGCTTAACTTCGTCGACGGCGGGGCCAACAAGCAGGCTTCGCAGACCGGTGCCGGCACCGACTGGCGCGCGCAGATGAACAAGCTGCTGCCCATCACCCTCGACGAGGTGCGCATTGACAACGGCACCATTACCTTCCGCAACTTCAGCTCCAAGCCACCGGTAAAACTGTCGGCCGACCAGGTCAACGCCAGCATTTTCAACCTCACCAACGTCGCCGACAAACAGGGCAAGCGCAACGCCCGCTTCGAAGGCCATGCCCGGCTGTTCGGCCAGGCACCGCTGGAAACCACCGCCACCTTCGACCCGTTCAGCAACTTCGAGGACTTCCAGTTCCGCCTGCGCGCCACCGGCATTGAACTGCGCAAGGTCAACGACTTCTCCAGCGCCTACGGCAAGTTCGACTTCAACGCCGGCACGGGCGATGTGGTCATTGAGGCCACGGCGAAAAAGGCCCAGCTCACCGGCTACATCAAGCCGTTGCTGCACAACGTGGAAGTGTTCAACTGGCAGCAGGACGTGGAAAACAAGAACAAAGGGTTCTTCCGCTCGGTGTGGGAAGCCATCGTCGGCGGTACCCAGACCCTGTTGAAGAACCAGAACAAAAACCAGTTCGCCACCCGCGTCGACCTCAGCGGCAGCGTACACCGCCAGGACATCAGCGCCCTGGAGGCCTTCTGGGAAATTCTGCGCAACGGTTTCGTCCAGGCGTTCAACGCCAAGTACGAGCAGGCACCGCCGAAAGAGGGCGGCTGATTGGCGCTGCCGTGTTCATTCAGCGACTGAATAGTGGTGCTGCGTTCACATTCGACCGGGCCGCGCGTTATAGTCGCTGCAATAACAAACTCCCGGAACAGAGGACAGGCACACATGAAGTTCGAAGGCACCGCGGCATACGTCGCCACAGACGACCTGAAACTGGCGGTGAACGCGGCCATCACCCTGCAGCGCCCGTTGCTGGTGAAGGGTGAGCCGGGCACCGGCAAGACCATGCTCGCCGAGCAGCTGGCCGAATCCTTCGGTGCGCGCCTGATCACCTGGCACATCAAGTCCACTACCAAGGCTCACCAGGGCCTGTACGAGTACGACGCGGTGAGCCGCCTGCGCGACTCGCAGCTGGGCGTGGACAAGGTGCACGATGTGCGCAACTACCTGAAGAAAGGCAAGCTGTGGGAGGCCTTCGAGTCCGAGGAGCGGGTGATTCTGCTGATCGACGAGATCGACAAGGCCGACATCGAGTTCCCCAACGACCTGTTGCAGGAACTCGACAAGATGGAGTTCTACGTCTACGAAATCGACGAGACCATCAAGGCCAAGCAGCGCCCGATCATCATCATTACCTCGAACAACGAGAAAGAGCTGCCGGACGCCTTCCTGCGCCGCTGCTTCTTCCACTACATCGCCTTCCCCGACCGCACCACGCTGCAGAAGATCGTCGACGTGCACTACCCCGACATCAAGAAAGAGCTGGTGAGCGAGGCTTTGGACGTGTTCTTCGACGTGCGCAAAGTGCCAGGCCTGAAGAAAAAACCGTCCACCTCGGAGCTGGTGGACTGGCTGAAGCTGCTGATGGCCGACAACATCGGCGAAGCGGTGTTGCGCGAACGCGACCCCACCAAGGCCATTCCGCCGCTGGCCGGCGCGCTGGTGAAGAACGAGCAGGACGTGCAGCTGCTCGAACGCCTGGCGTTCATGAGCCGGCGCGGCAACCGCTGAGGGGCCTGCCATGCTGCTCAACCTGTTCAACGAGATGCGCGCCGCCAAGGTGCCGGTCTCGGTGCGTGAACTGCTGGACCTGATCAACGCCCTGCAGGCGCGGGTCACCTTCGCCGACATGGACGAGTTCTATTACCTGTCGCGGGCCATCCTGGTAAAGGACGAGCGCCATTTCGACAAGTTCGACCGCGCCTTCGCCGCCTATTTCAACGGCCTGGAGAAGCTGGATGACCACCTGCAGGCGCTGATTCCCGAGGAGTGGCTGCGCAAGGAATTCGAGCGCAGCCTCACCGACGAGGAGCGCGCGCAGATCCAGTCCCTGGGCGGCCTCGACAAGCTGATCGAGGAATTCAAGAAGCGCCTGGAGGAACAGAAGGAGCGCCATGCCGGTGGCAACAAGTGGATCGGCACTGGCGGCACCAGCCCGTTCGGCTCCGGCGGTTTCAACCCCGAGGGCATCCGCGTCGGTGACGCCGGGAAGCGCCAGGGCAAGGCCGTGAAGGTGTGGGACCAACGCGAGTACAAGAACCTCGACGACCAGGTGGAGCTGGGCACGCGCAACATCAAGGTGGCCCTGCGCCGCTTGCGCAAGTTCGCCCGCCAGGGCGCCGCCGAGGAACTGGACATCGATGGCACCATCGACCACACCGCGCGCGACGCCGGCCTGCTGAACATCCAGATGCGCCCCGAGCGGCGCAACACCGTCAAGCTGCTGTTGCTATTCGACATCGGCGGGTCCATGGACGCCCACGTGAAGATCTGCGAGGAACTGTTCTCGGCCTGCAAGACCGAGTTCAAGCACCTGGAGTACTTCTACTTCCACAACTTCGTCTACGAGTCGGTGTGGAAGAACAACATGCGCCGCACCTCGGAGCGCACGGCCACCCAGGACCTGCTGCACAAGTACGGGCCGGACTGGAAGGTAATCTTCGTCGGTGACGCGGCCATGGCGCCGTACGAAATCACCCAGCCGGGTGGCAGCGTCGAGCACTGGAACGAAGAGGCCGGGTATGTGTGGATGCAGCGCTTCATGGAGAAGTACAAGAAGCTGATCTGGATCAACCCCTACCCCAAGGACACCTGGGGCTACACGGCGTCGACCAACATCGTGCGCGAGTTGATCGAGGACCAGATGTACCCGCTGACCTTGCGCGGCCTTGAAGAAGGGATGCGATTCCTGTCCAAATAGTGTGGGAGCTGGCTTGCCAGCGAGCTGTTGAGGCCCAAAAGCTCGCTGGCAAGCCAGCTCCCACAGCGGCTAGCGCCAGTGCTCGGGCACTTCGCCCTTGTACTTGCGCACGCCGTACAGGGTCCAGGCCGGCAACATGATCAGGCACTCCAGCACCAGCGCCAGCACGAAGGCCACGCCCACGCCCCAGCCGATGGCTTCAGGCACCAGCAGCACCTGGTAGGTGTAGCCGTTGAGGGTTTCCTGGCTGATTTGCGGGTCGGCGGCGGTCAGCACGTGCCAGTCGCGAACCCACCAGGGGCCTTGCAGGGCCATCCACTCGTTATCCAGCGCCTGGTGGCGGTTGATCAGGGTGCCCAGGCTTTGGCTGTCGCTCTGGAACACCGGGTCAGTGCTGTCGCGGTAGTGGGCGATCAGCGCCTGCAGGTCACCGTTGAAGAACTTGTCGGCAGTGTCCTGGAAACCGCGCAGGCTCTGCTGCGCTTCCATCAGGTGGGCTTCCACGCGATGGGCGTAATCGTTGATCAGGCCGGGCACTTGCACGCCCAGCAGCAGCCCGACGGCGAACAGCACCAGTCGTAGATAACTTCGCAGCATGTGTGGCTTCCTAGTCGGTGGCGCCCCGGAGCACGCACTCGCCACGGCGCCAAAGCGCCCATTGGCCGGGTTCGTAGCAGTTCCAGGTTTCGTTGTCGGTCAACGGTTCGGTGGTAATCACCGAGACCACGTCGTTGGGGGTGGTCTCGGCCTGGAAGTCGACAGTCACGTCCACGTCCTTGAGCCGGGCCGGGCCAAACGGCGCGCGCCGGGTGATATGCGCAAGTTTCGTCGAGCAGAAGCAGAACAGCCAGTCGCCGTCGCTGAGCAGGCCGTTGAACACGCCCTTGGAACGGTAGTGAGCACAGGCCTCGACCAGGGTGGGCAGCAGCTGTTCGATTTCCACCGGTTCGGGGAAGGCTTCGCGCACGCGGTTCAACAGGTCGCAGAAGGCCGCTTCGCTGTCCGTGTCGCCCACTGGCCGGTAGAAAGTGGCCGCCGGGTTGAAGTCGGCCAGCTGGCCGTTGTGGGCGAAACACCAGTTGCGCCCCCACAGCTCACGCACGAACGGGTGGGTGTTGGACAGGCAGACCTTGCCGACGTTGGCCTGGCGAATGTGGCCGATCACCACTTCGCTCTTGATCGGGTAGCGCTGCACCAGTTCGGCCACCTGCGACTCGCTGCTTGCGGCCGGGTCCTGGAACAGGCGCAGGCCGCGGCCTTCGTAAAAGGCAATGCCCCAGCCGTCGCGGTGCGGGCCGGTGCGGCCGCCGCGCTGCATCAGCCCGGTGAAGCTGAAGACAATATCGGTCGGCACGTTGGCACTCATGCCCAGCAATTCACACATGGCGGCTCTCTTGATCTGTTACAGGCGTGGCTCGACCCGCATGCGCCCGGCCGGGCTGGGTGGGGTCGGGGTCGGCGGCGTGCGGCCATAGCGGTCGCCGGCACCGAACGGCTCGTCCGGCTCGTCACGGCGCTGGGCGTCGGCCTTGGCCAGCGCTTCGTCGCGGGCTGCCTGTTCAGCGCGGCGCGCGCGGCTGCTGCGCTCGATGGGCCAGCGGATTAGGGCGTAGATCACGTACAGCACCAGGGCGATCAGGCTGTACATGGCCAGGTCCGACATGGCCGGCAGCGCGTGCCCGGCATCCTTGAACAGGATGTCCAGGCCGGTCATGGCCACGGCCGGGGCGAACATGCCCTTGCCCGGGTCGACGATGGTGGGGGTGAACAGCAGCACTGCCATCACGATGCGCAGTGGCTGGCGCAGCCAGCGCCAGATCCAGGTGGTCAGGCGCAGCCATACCATCAGGCAACCGAAGGCGGCGAAGGCGTAGATACCCCAGGCGAGGAAATAGTCGTTCTCGGTCATGGTGTCCGTGGCAAGGCAGGCAAATAGGCGCTTATGATAACGACTTTTCGCCGTGCAGGCGCCCCCCATGCCAAATGGCCCGCCGGGCGCCGCCAAAACCTACTGCAAAGTGAGCCGCCCATGCCCCCATCAGCCACCGCCCCACGCGCCCCGATCGCCCGCAAGGCCGACGGCGCCGACCCGTACGCCTGGCTGCAGGAACGCGACAGCGACGAGGTACTGGATTACCTGAAGGCCGAAAACGCCTACCAGGAAGCACAACTGGCCGACCAGGCCGAGCTGCGCGAACAGCTGTTCGAGGAAATAAAGGGCCGTATCCGCGAGACCGACCTGTCGCTGGCCTCGCCCTGGGGCCCGTACCTGTACTACACGCGCACCACCGCCGGCGACGAATACGCCCGCCATTACCGCTGCCCGCGCCCGGCCGACGACAGCCCCACCGTGGATGAAAGCCGCGAAGAGCTGCTGCTGGACCCCAATGAACTGGCCGCCGGCGGCTTCCTGTCCCTGGGCGCGTTCAACATCAGCCCCGACCACCGCCTGCTGGCCTACAGCCTGGATACCAGCGGCGACGAAATCTACCGCCTGTACGTGAAGGACCTGACCAACGGCGCCATCACCGAGCTGCCGTTCGACGACTGCGACGGCAGCATGACCTGGGCCAACGACAGCCAGACGCTGTTCTTCGGCGAGCTGGACGACACCCACCGTCCGCACAAGCTGTACCGTCACCGCTTGGGCAGCGACGCCTGCGAACTGGTGTTCGAGGAAACCGATGGCCGCTTCTTCCTGCACTGCTACCGCGCCAGCTCCGAGCGCCAGCTGATCCTGCTGCTGAACAGCAAGACCACCAGCGAGGCCTGGGTGCTGGACGCCGAGCACCCGCAGCAGGCGTTCCAGTGCCTGGCGCCACGGGTGGAAGACCACGAGTACTACCCTGACCACGGGCAGCTCGACGGCCAGTGGACCTGGTTTATCCGCAGCAACCAGGACGGCATCAACTTCGCCCTGCTGCAGGCGCCGGACGACGGCCAGGTGCCAACCCGCGAGCGCTGGCAGCCGCTGATTGGCCACCGTGACGAGGTGATGCTCGAAGGCGTGACCCTCAACGCCCACGCCTTCACCCTGAGCCTGCGCGAAGGCGGCCTGCCGATCATCGAGGTGCACCCACAGGGCCTGGCGACGTATCGCGTGCAACTGCCGGACGCGGCCTACAGCCTGCACGTATCCGATAGCCTGGAGTTCGTCAGCGAGCGCATCCGCCTGCGCTACGAGGCGCTGAACCGCCCCGCCCAGGTGCGCCAACTGGCCTTGGCCACCGGTGAACAGAAAGTGCTGAAGGAAACCCCGGTGCTAGGCCCGTTCGACGCCGACGCCTACGTCAGCCAGCGCCTGTGGGCCACCGCCGGCGACGGCACACGCGTTCCCATCAGCCTGGTGGTGAAACGCGAAGCGCTGGGCCAGCCAACCCCGCTGTACCTGTACGGCTACGGCGCCTACGGCGAAAGCCTCGACCCGTGGTTCTCCCACGCGCGCCTGAGCCTGCTGGACCGTGGCGTGGCCTTCGCCATTGCCCACGTGCGCGGCGGCGGCGAACTGGGCGAGGCCTGGTACCGCGCCGGCAAGCAGGAGCACAAGGGCAACACCTTCAGCGACTTCATTGCCTGCGCCGAGCACCTGATTGCCCAGGGCCTGACCACCAGCGACCAACTGGCCATCAGCGGCGGCAGCGCCGGCGGCCTGTTGATCGGTGCGGTGCTGAACCAGCGTCCCGAACTGTTCAAGGCGGCCATCGCCGAGGTGCCGTTCGTCGACGTGCTGAACACCATGCTCGACCCCGACCTGCCACTGACCGTCACCGAGTACGACGAATGGGGCAACCCGGAAGAGCCTGAGGTGTACGCGCGCATCAAGGGCTACGCGCCCTACGAGAACGTCAGCGCCCAGGCCTACCCCGCCACCCTGGTGGTGGCCGGCTACAACGACAGCCGCGTGCAGTACTGGGAAGCGGCCAAGTGGGTGGCGCGCCTGCGTGATACCAGGACCGACGACAACCTGCTGCTGCTCAAGACCGAGCTGGGCGCCGGCCACGGTGGCATGAGCGGCCGCTACCAGGGCCTGCGCGACGTGGCGCTGGAATATGCGTTCGTGTTCAAGGTGCTGGGCCTGGCCTGAGCGGGAACTTTGCCTTGCCATGATGTCTGAGTGACATCTTTCACATGCCAGCCGGTTCCCGCCGCCTACACTTGAAGGCGGGAACCGTGCGTATAACAAGACCGTGATGCCATGCCAGATCCGACCTACCTGAATAACGAAATCCGCGACATGCTCATGGACTGTGGGCTGTTCAACACCTTGCTACCAGCCGACTGTGCGGCGGCGGCAGGCTATTTCATCATCACCAGCATCAAGCAGGGCGAGGAAATATTCCACGAAGGCGATGCCGGCACCTTCATGTGCATCATTCACCGCGGCCTGGTGACGGTGCAGAAGACCGGCAACGGCGACCGTCCGGTGCCCGTCGCCACCTTGCGCAAGGGTGCCTTCGGCGAGATGGCGGTGCTCGACGGCGAGCGCCGTTCGGCCACCTGCGTGGCGGCCAGCGACTGCGTGCTGTTGAACCTGGGCAAGGACTCGCTGGAGAAGATGCTCAACGACTCACCGAAAGTCGCCGCCAAGATCATTCGGGCATTGGCGGTGGCCATGTCCAAGCGCTTGCGCATGGCCGACGGGCAGTTGCTGTCGCAGAATCCTTGAGCGCGCACTGACGCGGCCGGCGGCCGCTGCTACAGGTTGTGTATTGCGCCGTCAGGGCGCTGGCGGCTTGTTGGGTGACTCCACCGCCGGCAACGGCGCATCCTTCGGCGGCCCCGGCACCACGATGGGCGGCAGCAACGGCGCGGTGCCGTTGCCGCCACCGGCCTTGGGCGTGATCGGCGTGCTTACCTGCGGGTAAGGGGTGGGCGTGGGCGTGCCCGGGGCACCGCTGCTGGGCGTGAGCACATTGGCTGGCACATCTTCCAGCGCCTGCGCGCTGCCAATTCCCAGCGCAAGCGCGGCAATGCCCGATACAATAAGCGACTTCATCGACGGCTCCCCGGCCTGTGGCCCGTAATGGCCCCAAGGCTACTCCCTGCCGCGCCTGCTGTCCCCTCCCCCTGCGAGATCCCCATGAAACGTTTTGTACTGCTGGACACCACGCCGATCCCCGACAACGGCGGCGCCCTGTGCCTGTTCGAGTACGGCGAGGATTTCGTCATCAAGATCCAGGGCGGCGACGGCGGCCAACTGATGAACACGCGCATGCACGGTTCCGAAGACGCCCTGGCCGAGATCCCCTGCCGCAAAGTGGCCGGTCGGCCGAACTCGCGGGTGTTGATCGGCGGGCTGGGCATGGGCTTCACCCTGGCCTCGGCGCTCAAGCACCTGGGCAAGACCGCCGAGGTGGTGGTGGCCGAGCTGGTGCCCGGGGTGGTGGAGTGGAACCACGGCCCGCTGGGCGAGAAAGCCGGCATGCCAGTGCTGGACCCACGTACCACCATCGTCCAGGCAGACGTGGCCAAGGTGCTGCAGGCCGAGCCCCAGGGCTTTGACGCGATCATGCTCGACGTCGACAACGGCCCCGAGGGGCTGACCCAGAAAGCCAACTCCTGGCTGTATTCCATCGGTGGCCTGGCCGCCTGCGCCAAGGCGCTGCGGCCCAAGGGCATCCTGGCCGTGTGGTCGGCCAGCGCCGACCGCCAGTTCAACGAGCGCCTGCGCAAGGCCGGTTTCAAGGCCGAAGAGGTGCAGGTGTTCGCCCACGGCAACAAGGGTACCCGGCACACCATCTGGATCTGCGAAAAGCTGCACAAATAATCCGTAGCAGCTGCCGCCAGGCTGCGTCCTGGCAACCGCAGTGCCTGCGGACGCAGCCTGGCGGCAGCTGCTACGGGTTCCTGTGGTTTTCGCGGTAGAATGCGGGCTGACCGTCATTATTCCTGAGGTGAACCCATGAGTTCGTCCACGCCCCATACCGCCAAGCTCGACCGCATCCTGGCCGACGCCCAGCGCGAGCGCGAAAGCGGCTACCGCGACAAGGCCCTGAAGATGTACCCGCACGTGTGCGGCCGTTGCGCCCGCGAGTTTGCCGGCAAGCGCCTGAGCGAACTGACCGTGCACCACCGTGACCATAACCACGACAACAACCCCCAGGACGGTTCCAACTGGGAACTGTTGTGCCTGTACTGCCACGACAACGAACACGCCCGCTACACCGACCAGCAGTATTTCGGCGACGGCTCCCTGAGCACCCCGACCATTGCCAAGGCCACCCACAACCCCTTCGCGGCCCTGGCCGGGATGCTGAAAAAGGATTGACCCGGCGTGGCCAACAAGCGTTACAGCTGCATCGGTCTGTTCAACCCCAAATCCCCTGAAAACGTCGGCTCGGTGATGCGAGCCGCCGGCTGCTATGGCGTCAATTCGGTGTTCTACACCGGCAAGCGCTATGAGCGCGCACGGGATTTCGTCACCGACACCAAGCGTATCCACTACGACATTCCGCTGATCGGCATCGACGACCTGCAGAAGATCATCCCCCTGGGCTGCACGCCGGTGGCGGTGGAACTGGTGGAAGGCGCGCGGCCGTTGCCCGAGTACACCCACCCTGACCGCGCCATCTACATCTTCGGCCCCGAAGACGGCTCGCTGGACCAGAGCGTGCGCGACTGGTGCGAAGACACCATCTACATCCCCACCGAAGGTTGCATGAACCTGGCGGCGACGGTAAACGTGGTGCTTTACGACCGCATGGCCAAGGGCTTGAACACCCGCTCGGGACCAAAATTCAAGTAAGCCGAGGGAACAGCGGCGAACCTTGCCGGTCTGCTACTGAACAGCGCCCATCAGGAGAAGCAACATGAGCGACAACCAGCACCTGGAAGTCTTCGACACCATCGCCCGCCCTGCCCCGTCCGCCGAGCACAACGTGCACGGCTGGGAACGCGCAGGGTCGGTTGCTACCGGCATCGTCATGGTGGGCAAGGGGCTGCGCCGCGGCGGGCTGTTCGGCCTGATCCAGGTGGCCATCGGCGGCGTGGCCCTGGCCCGCGGCCTCACTGGCCACAGCGCCACCAAGGCGCTGATCGAGCACAGCCGCCAGGAATTCGATGGCGTGCGCGCGAAGATCGAGCGTGCCGGCGAAGAGTTGAGCAAGTTGCAGGAAAACGCGGTGAAGGCCACCAAGACCGCGACCATTACCGGCGACATCGAACTCAAGTCCCCGAAGGCTTGATACAACTCCCGTAGCAGCGGCCGCTAATGTGGGAGCGGGCAGAGCCCGCTCCCACATTAGCGTCAGCCGGCGCGGAAGATCAGGTAGTCTTCCCAGTCATCCTCGTCCACGTCCTTTTCGCTGATCATCCGCCCCGACTGCGAGATGTGCTTCTTGTGCACTTTCTTGCGGTCGCCGCTCACCAGGTGGTGCCAGTTGGGCAGGTCCTTGCCCTCGCTGACCAGACGGTAGCCGCAGGTCGGCGGCAGCCACTTGAATTCGTCCGCCTGCCCTGGCGTCAGCTGGATGCAGTCCGGCACCTTGGCCTTGCGGTTGGGGTAGTCGGTGCACTGGCAGGTCTTGAGGTCCAGCAGCTGGCAGGCGATGCGGGTGTAGTAGACGCTGTTGTCTTCCTCGTCCTCGAGCTTTTGCAGGCAGCACAGGCCACAGCCGTCGCACAGCGATTCCCATTCAACCGGGTTGAGCTGGTCGAGGGTCTTGGTCAGCCAGAAGCGATCGACGTTTGCGGGCATGTAGCGGTTTTCCTGTTTCGAGTTGCACTCCCACCGGCACCCGGTGGAAAAGGCCGCCAGTCTAGTGCCGCGCGGGCCCGAGGCCAAGTGCGGACGACATCCGGTCAACACTTCACTTGTCAGGCGGGGCCATGGCGCAGTAGTTTCGCTGTTTTCCGCACACTTCACAGGAAGCGTCCATGAGTGCCAACCCACGTATTGCCGAGCTCGGTATCCACGAACAGTTCATCAACCGCTGGTCGCCGCGCGCCTTCAGCGACGAGACCATCGCTGAAGAAACCCTGCTGAGCTTCCTGGAAGCCGCACGCTGGGCGCCGTCGGCCTACAACTCGCAGCCGTGGCGCTTCCTGTACGCGCGCCGTGGCACGCCGAACTGGGAACGCTACCTGGGCCTGCTGAACGAGTTCAACCGCAGCTGGGCCCAGCACGCCTCGGCGCTGGTGATCATCATCTCCAAGACCACCTTCACCGCCCCCGGCGCCACTGAAGAAACCCCGGCGCTGTGGCACACCTTCGACACCGGTTCGGCCTGGGGCCACCTGGCGCTGCAGGCCAGCCTGAGCGGCTGGCACACCCACGGCATGGCCGGTTTCGACAAGGAACTGACCCGCAAGGAACTGAAAGTGCCGGAAGGCTACGAGCTGCACGCCGCCATTGCCATCGGCAAACTGGGCGACAAGGCCAGCCTGGCTGATTACCTGCAAGCGCGCGAAACCCCAAGCCCGCGTCGCCCGCTGAGCGAGCTGGCGGCTGAAGGTGATTTCACCCTGTAAGCGGTGTGAGGCCGACGCGGCCTGGCGGCCGCTGCTACAGGTTTCGTAGCAGCGGCCGCCAGGCCGCGTCCGGGGCGCCGCACAACCCCCCCGCCA
>NZ_JBWCAM010000020.1:66694-127323 GCF_056175065.1 Pseudomonas sp. JC1203 | reverse complement strand
GGGGGGGGGGGCCGCCGCGGGGGGGGGGCCGCTCCCCCCCCCCCCGCGCCCCCCCCCCCCCCCCCCCCCCGCGTCCGGGGCTACTCAATACCCGCGAGCAAAGTCCACCTCGCCACGCAACGGCTGCTTGCCGTTGTACGCCGCCAGGTTCTCGACGAACAAGCGCACCATCGCCTGCGGCGAGGTAGGCGCCGAGCTGTGCCCGGTCAACAACAAGCCCCAGGCCGTCCAGAACGGATGACGCTGCGGCAGTGGCTCCTGCCGGCACACATCGATCACCGCACCGGCCAGGTGCCCCTGTTTCAACGCCTCCACCAGGTCGGCATCGACCACCGCCACGCCACGCCCGGCGTTGATGAACAGCGCCTCGGGGTTGAAGCGCGCGAACAGCGCCGCGTCGTAGACATCCTGGGTAGCCGGGGTGTCGGGCAACAGGTTGAGCACGTAGTCCACCTGCCCCACCTTCTCGCCCAGCGCGTCCATGCCCAGCACTTCGACGAACGGCGCCTGCTGCCGCGGGCTACTGGCGATGCCATACAGCGTCACGCCAAACGGCAGCAGGAACTCGGCCACGCGCTGGCCAATGTCCCCGGTGCCAACGATCAGCACCCGGCGGCCTTCCAGGCTGCGGCCCGGGCGTGGGTCCCACTTGCGTTCGACCTGGCTCACCAGGCGCGCCATCACCTCGCGCTCGTGGCCCAGCATGTAGGTCAGCATGTATTCGGCCATCACCTGGCCGAAGATGCCCACTGCGCGGGTAAGCCGGTAGTGGCGCGGCAGCCCGTGCATCAACAGGGGCGTGATGCCTGCCCAGGTCGATTGCAGCCACTGCGGCTTGTGGCCCTGGCGCAGCAGCGTGGCCAGCAGGTCGGGCTGGCCCAACCACACCGGGCAGTCGGCAGCCAGTTTCGACAGTTCGGCGGAGTCACCGCTGGTCAGCACGTCCAGCTCGGGCGCCGCTTCACGCAACAGCCGTGCGTAAAGGGCATGATCCTGTTCGGCAATCAGAACACGCATGCTAGTAAAACCCTTGAAAACCCCACCTGCGCCAGGCGCGACTGCGGGGTGTAGCGGTCAGACCGGATCGTTGCGACGCAACAGCTCTTCGGGCAGGTGCTCGATGTATTCCTCTTCGGGCGGCGGCATCTGCAGGTGGTAACCCTGGCTGTCGAGGTTGGCCAGCACCTGGGTGATGTCCTCGCGGGCCAGGGCGCGCTCGGGGCTCAGCACCAGGTCGAAGGCGTGCACCGGCTTGCCGAACACGGTCAGCAGGCCTTCGGGCACGCGCGCCAGGGCGTCGCTTTTCAGCACGTACAGGTACATCTCGTTCTTGCGCGGGCTTTTGTAGATGGAGCAAATGCGTTTCATGGTGTCTCTCCTGCGCTGGCCAGGGCCTGGAGCAGGGCCGGGCCCATGAGCTCGCGACGCCAGCCGCGCAGTGTGTCGGGCAATTGATAGGGACCGTCGGGGTAACCACTTTTCAGCAGGGCCTCAAGGGTCTTCTTGCGCAGCATCACCTCGGGGGCGATGCCCAGGCGCTCGCCTTCGGCCTGGCCGATGGCGCGCAGCTGCTTGATGATGCCAGCCGCTTCGATCGGCAGCGGCTCGGGCAGGGCCGGTGGCCACTGCTCGGTCGGTACGCTGCCGGCGTCCTTGATCAGCTTGAGCAGGAACTCGCCGTCCTGGCGCACGGTGCGCGGGTGCATGTCTTCGATCTTGGCCAGCGCTGCCAGGTTATCCGGCTGGGTGCGGGCCAGGGGCCACAACGAATGCTCGCGCACGATACGGTTGCGCGGCAGGTCGCGGGCACGGGCCTCGCGCTCGCGCCAGGCGCACAGCTCGCGCAGCACGGCCAGTTGCTGGCGCGACAATTTCCACGCCAGCTTGGCCTCGCGGTACAGCTCGTACGGGTCGACTTCGCGGCGCAGCTGGGCCACCAGCTCGCCACCGTCTTCCAGCACCCAGGCGTACTTGTCGTCGGACAGCTGCGGGCGCAGCTTCTCGTAGACTTCGGCCAGGTGCACGGCGTCTTCGGCGGCGTAGCTCACCTGGGTCTCGGACAGCGGGCGCTGCAGCCAGTCGGAGCGGGTCTCGCCCTTGGGCAGCTCGATGTCGAGCACGGCCTGCACCAGGCGCGAGTAGCCCATGGAGAAGCCGAGGTTGAGGTAGGCGGCCGCCAGTTGCGTGTCGAACAGTGGCGCGGGCAGGCTGCCGGTCAGGCGCAGCAGCACCTCCAGGTCTTCACTGCAGGCGTGCACTACCTTGATCACGTCGGGGTTTTCCAGCAGCTGGGCCAGGGGCTGCCACTGGGTGATGGTCAATGGGTCGATCAGCCACGCGCACGCGCCATCGCCGATCTGGATCAAGCCGGCTATCGGGTAAAAGGTGTCGACCCGCATGAACTCGGTGTCGAGTGCAACGTACGGCAGACGCTGCCACTCGGCACATTGCCGGGCCAGGCTGTCGTCGTCGCGAATCCAGTGAATTTCGATGGCCACAAGGCTCTCCCCTGAAGAATGGCGCGCAGTATATATCGACCCCGACGTTTACTGGGCATTCCATCGATGCGGGAAGCGACCTTTCAACCCTTGCGCAGCACGTAGGTGCGCCACATGGCGATGCCGGGGATGAGGTCATGATGGGCCACAATCTCGAAACCTGCCTGGCGGAACTCGGTTTCGATCTGCGCGCGCGCCACCACGAAGCGATTCTGCCGCGCGGGCGCTGCACGCCGCTGCTCCATGCGCCGGCGGCGCCAGGCGCGGTAGTTGCCGTCCACCCACAGGGAAATGATCACCGTGTCGCGGCTGACCCGGTGAAACTCGCGCAGGATGCCCAGCCGCTGCTCGCTGTTGGCGACGCGGTGGAACAGGCGCATGCAGAAGATGCAGTCGACGGCGTTGCTGCCCAGGGTAATGGCGTCCACCGACGCCTCCAGCGGCGTGATGCGCGCGGCCAGCGCCGGGCTGAAACCGTTCATCGCCTGCCCAAGGCCGCCATCATGATGGTCGCCCGCCAGGATAACCCGGTTGGCGTGCTCGGTCAGCACCGGCCAGAACCGCCCGCCACCGCACGGCAGGTCCAGCACCAGGCCCGGTTCGCCGGCCGAATGCAGGGAATGGCGCACCAGTTGCGCTTCGCGCCAATACGCCAGGCGCGCGCCGAGGCTGGGGGAGTCGGGGCTGCCAGGGTTGCGCTCAGCGGTAGTCAGGGGGGGCAAAGGCATGAAGCGCAGCTTCCCAAAGGGACCAGTTGAGCATTGAGGTTAAACAGGCAGCAGTTAAAGGCAGGTCAACCTAGTGTGAAAAAAATGTCATGGATGCCCTCCCCTGTAGTGGTTTTGAAACACAAGGTGTACCGCCGGGGTCGTATGCAGGAATCGGGGCTATCCTGAATAAGTCTCAACCTAGGCCCACTAACCCCTGCGGAGATGACGAGCATGCCGGTCAAACACAATCTGTTCGAGGACTTGAAACTCACACGCGAAGAGGTCGACACCCGCAGGAAAAGCGATGACAGGCTCAGCAAGCTGCTGAACGACTACGACGCCGTCGATGCAGAAGTGTTGAAGGCCGAATCCGCCGCCGCGCCCGATGACCAGGTGAAGAAACTCAAGGAGAAACGCCTGCTGGCCAAGGACCGGATCGTGCAGCAACTGGAATACCCGGGCACCCAGGGTGCCGGGAATGGTTTCGACAAGGCGTGATGCCTGCCCGCATATCAACCTGCCTAATGCCCCTGGCCACGAACACCTGAACATCGCAAAGGGCCCAGAGCGAAAGTGCTGTGGGCCTTTTCCTTCAAGCAAAGGTAAAAGGCCCGGCATACGCCTCAAGCGAAGCACGGCAAGCTTGGCAAACCATAAGCAACTTGCCTACACTTCTGATGAAAGCCACTTTCTATGAGTCTTCGGGCTTTACCGCTCGCGTGAACTCAACCCCTGCCTTGGCCCGGTTAAGCCTCGCACCGGGGGGTTCAGGAAACTTCGATGGATTGACTTTCATTCAATGACAAAACGCGACCTGTTCGCCGAGCTGATGCAAGGCGTCGACGAAATGGCGGCCGAACGCCAAGGCAAAATAACGCTGCGGCAGACGACCCTCGAAGCACTGCCGGCGCCCGAAATATCGGCGAGCGAAATTGTGGCGCTTCGGGAGAAGCTACATATGTCCCAAAGCGTATTCGCCCGCCGCATTCGCACCAGCACCAGTACCCTTCGAAACTGGGAACAGGAAAAAGCCCGTCCCAACGCCCAGGCAGCGCTGCTGATAAAGTTGGTGGAGCGCTATCCGGACATGGTCGAGCGCTTGGCCGCCATATGAGGCACCGCCGCCGAATCATTAGCTTCGGCGGCAGCCCCTGCCCTCACATCGCCGTACGGAAAATCTCCTCGATCTCCCCTTGAGTGGCCGGCCGCGGGTTGGTGAAGCCGCAGGCGTCCTTCATGGCGTTGGCCGCCAGGGTGGGGATGTCGTCGGCCTTGGCGCCCAGCTCGGCGAGGCCGCCGGGAATGCCGATGTCGGCAGACAACTGGCGGATGGCTGCGATCGCGGCGGCCGCGCCCTTTTCATTGTCCAGGCGCTGGGTGTCCACGCCCATGGCAGTGGCCACGTCTTTCAGGCGGGCGGGGCACACGCTGGCGTTGAAGCTTTCCACGTGGGGCAGCAACACGGCGTTGCACACACCGTGTGGCAAGTCGTAGAAGCCGCCCAATTGGTGAGCCATGGCGTGCACGTAGCCCAGCGAGGCGTTGTTGAAGGCCATGCCGGCGAGGAACTGGGCATAGGCCATGTTTTCCCGCGCGGTCATGTCTTCGCCGTGGGCGACGGCCGTGCGCAGGTTGGCGGAAATCAGCTCCACGGCTTTCAGCGCGCAGGCATCGGTGATTGGCGTGGCGGCGGTGGACACATAGGCCTCGACCGCATGGGTCAGGGCGTCCATGCCGGTGGCGGCGGTCAGGCCCTTGGGCATCTTGGCCATCAGCGCCGGGTCGTTGACCGACAGCAGCGGCGTGACGTTACGGTCGACGATGGCCATTTTCACGTGGCGCGCTTCGTCGGTGATGATGCAGAACCGGGTCATTTCACTGGCAGTGCCGGCGGTGGTGTTGATGGCGATCAACGGCAGCTGCGGCTTGGCAGACTGGTCCACGCCTTCATATTCACTGATATGCCCGCCGTTGGTGGCGCACAGCGCAATGCCCTTGGCACAGTCGTGTGGCGAACCGCCGCCCAGGGAAATGATGAAATCGCTGCGCGACTGCTTCAGCGCAGCCAGGCCGTTCTCGACGTTGCCTACGGTAGGGTTCGGTTGCGCGCCGTCGAAGACGGTGGCGTTGATGTCCTGCTCGGCCAGCAATGCAGCCACCTTGGCAGCCACCCCGGCCTTGGCCAGGCCAGCGTCGGTGACAATCAGGGCGTTGCGAAAACCGTACTTGCGAATGGCCACCACTGCCTCGTCGAGGCTGCCGATACCCATCATGTTCACGGAGGGAATGAAGAAGGTGCTGCTCATGATTGATCCTCTTTTATTGTGGTTGGCCCAGGGCCGGGCCGAGGTTGCGGTTCATCAGGCGAGCTGTGTGCGAGGTCAATGCTAGGCGCGGGGCGCCGGGGGAAGAATGGTGCTTTGGGGGGGATGGAGGGGGTGCTTTGGTAGTAGACAGGCTGCCTGAAACAGCGGCCGAAGGCCGGGTCACAGGCAACGCGGTTTCAAGACAGTTGCTAAGACAGTTGCTGCTACATCCTGTGGGAGCTGGCTTTCCAGCGAGCTGTTGGGGCCATAAAAGCACGCTGGCAAGCCCGCTCCCACAAGACAGTTGCTAAGACAGTTGCTGCTACATCCTGTGGGAGCGGGCTTGCCAGCGAGCTGTTGGGGCCATAAAAGCTCGCTGGCAAGCCAGCTCCCACAAGACAGTTGCTGCTACGCGGGTGTATCCCGGGAGGCATCCTGCTGCAAGATCGAGCGGCTGAAGGTTAAAAAGTCATCCAGGTGCTTGGTGATGATCGACACCAGAATCGGCAGTTGCAGCGTCTGGTATTCGTGCACGGCTATGTTGCGAAAACCGACCATGTTCTTGAGACTACTTAACAGCGGCTCGGCCAACCATCCCGCCTTCGCCAGTAAATCCAGCGCACTGCGGGCACTTTGCGGAACACCAAGTCTTTCGCGGCGGACGATGTGCTGGGCAATATCAAGGGAGGCTTCACAGGCACGCTGGATATTCAAAATCGCCGCATCCTGGCGCGTGTAATCGAGCGTGAATGTCTCCGCCCCTTTGTCATACTCTTCCCGCACCCTGGCAACGCATCGCTGAATAGTCGCGACTTTGTTCAGTATTACATCATCGACCATACACCCTTCCGTCCTTCAATATATCCGAGAGCACGCCGTCCCGCGCAGCATCAAGCGCCCATTTCTCGCTGACGACCAGGCATTCGAACAACCCGGCGGCTAAACCCTGGGCCCATAGGCGTTGGCCGTGGGTGATGACTTGAAGCTGAAAGACTGTGCTTGCCGGGCGCAAATCGATCAAGTCAACCGGGACGCCGGCCAAATCGGCGACTTGCCCGGCCAACTCCCACAGCTGCACAGGATCAACCGCTTTCGGCATAAGCACGGCAAGGTCCAGATCACTTTGCGGCCCAGCATGACCAGTGGCGTAACTGCCAAAACAGTAAACCGCCTGCAACGTTGGCAGGCGCTGTTGAAGCAGGTCGATAATCTTTTCCATGTTCATGCGGTCTATCCAACCACGTTTTGTCCGATAAGGCACGCCCAACCCCAAAGACAGTGCTTTCCCGGCACGCCAGCCACTTACACGACGCGTGCCGACTGCTACGATACCCCCCACCAAAAGCACAAACCGGCGCGATCTCTGTAGTCTCCCGGATGGAGGAACGATGACCGCCCAGAATGACCCTCCGCTGACCGACCTGCACCGCCTGCCCCACAACGCGTGGCTGCAAAGGCTGGCCAACGCCCCGGCGGGCTTGTGGTTCTGGCCGATCATGCTGCTGGCCACGGTGGCGCGGCTGTACCAGCTGACTGCCTCGGCCATCTGGTGTGACGAGGGCTCAAGCCTGGTGATCAGCCAGTACCCCCCGGCGCAGATCTGGCTGCACGCCGCCCATGACGTGCACCCGCCGCTCTACTACCTGATCCTGCATGGCTGGATGTCGCTGTTCGGCAATAGCCTGTTTTCAATCCGCGTAATCAGCGCCCTGCCCGGCATCGCCAGCGTGGGCCTGGGGGTGTGGCTGCTGCAACTGGCGGCCGGGCGCCGGGCGGCGCTGCTGGGCGGGGTAATGCTGGCGCTGCTGCCGATTGCCGTGCACTACAGCCAGGAAATACGCATGTACCCGCTGATGGGCATGTGGCTGCTGGCCGCCACGCTTTCGCTGGTGCACTGGGCCCGGCAGCCGCACCGGCATCGCTACCTGGTGATCTATGCGCTGCTGATGGCTGCCAGTTTCTACACGCATTACTTCACCAGCCTGTGCGTGCTGGCCCACTGGGCCTGGCTGGCGCTGCTGCGCACCCGCGGCAACCGCCTGGTGCAGCGCCCGGCGTGGTGGCTGGCGAATGTGGCCATCGTCGCCTTGTACCTGCCATGGATTCCCAGCCTGATCGGCCTGGTGGAGCACCTGCCGGAACTGGAAGCGGGCAACGATGTGGGCTGGATCGGCGCGGTAACGCTGGGCTCGCTGCCGTCGATGGTGTGGCAGTACCTGATCCTCAGCGACGGGTTCGACCTGCCGGTGGCGCTATTCATCAGCGTGCCGGTGTTGCTGGCGGCCATTCTGGCGTGGGTGCTATGCGCCGACCGCCACCCCCTGCGCCTGCCGTCGATGCTGGTGATTTATTGCGTGCTGCCGCTGCTGCTGATTTTCCTGATTTCGTTCAAGACACCGCTGCTGGTAGACCGCTACATGATGTTCTCGGCCCTGGCGCTGCCGCTGGTGCTGGGCGTTGCAGCGGACCGCCTGGCGCGTTATTCGCGGCCGCTGGCAATGGCCGCGGTGCTGGCCTACGTGGCCGTGCAGGGCGTGGGCCTGCAACGCAACTATGACGTGGACGATGACCAATTCGACAAGATGGTGGCCTTCGTCAACCAGCGCTTCGAGCCGGGCGACCGCATCGTGGTCAGCGACCTGTTCTGGTATTTCGGCTACCTGTACTACAACACCACCGGCGCCGAGCCGCTGCTGTACACGCCGAAACAGGCGGATGGCAGCTCCGGCCACCCCACTGACTACGGTTTTGGCAACCTGGTGGACGAGGCAGGCGACCACATCTACGTGGACGCCCTGCAAGACCTACCCGCCGACCACCAGCGGGTGTGGTTGATCAGCGGCACCGGCGACACCGATGATTTCGCCTCGATACCCGCCCAGTGGCGCAAGGTCGACCAGACCGTGGTGGGCGACACCGAGGCCCGGCTGTACGAGCGCCCCTGATCAGGGCAGGTAGAGTTTGAAGTTGCCGCCGCCCAGGTTGCCACCGTTGGCCAGCCGCACATGGCCGACCACGCCGTTGCGCTCGTGCCGCTCGGCGATGCGCGCGGCGAAGTACAGGCCCAGGCCGGTGCTGCCGCTGACCGGGTTGATGCCCTGCACGTACGCCGACTGCGACTCGATCAGCGCCTGCGGGTAACCAGGCCCGTCATCGTTGACGCTGATCACCAGTTGCCCCTCTTCCTCGGCAGCGGTGATATGAATGGCCTCGCGGGCAAAGCGGATGCCATTGATGATGACGTTGGCCACCACCGACCCCACCAGTTCGCGGTCGAAGAACCCCAGCGGGCACAGCACGTCCACGTCGTAGCTGGCGCTGATGCCGCGGCTGGCCAGCACTTCCTGGTGCCAGGCCAGTTGCGACTCGATGAAATCGTCCATCTCATGGTATTCAGGCCGCAGCGGCAGCTGGTTGACGCCCAGTTTGTACAGGCCCAGCAGCTGCACCATCATGCCGTTGAGGTTGGCAAACTCATAATCGATCACCCCGCGCTCGGCGTTCTCGCGCAGCGGTGCAGGCAAGCCCTGCGACCACTTGCCATGGGCGGTCATCACCGACGCCAGCGAGTTCTTCATGTCATGCACGATGGACGCGATGACCATGGAAAAGTCCAGACCCGCTTTTTCTTCACTCATGCGCCAAACGCCCTGTTACGCAGTTTTTGATAACGCTCGAAGCGTGCGTCGCTTTCGGGCATGTGGCCCACAGTGCGCAAGGCCTCGCGGCATTCGGCCAGGCCGGCTGCGGTAATCGGCACACCCTTGGCATGCAGCAGGCCCTGGGCCAGGTTCAGGGCAATACTGATGTTCTTCGGCTGCAGCGCCAGGGCCTTGCGGAACAGGGCCTGCGCCTCGGCGAAGCGGCCTTCGCGGTAGGCGCGCACGCCCTCCTGGTTGACGTCGATGGCCACCTTGTTGGCGCCCAGAATCGTGGGGTCATCGGTCTGCTTGGCGATGTTCTGCATCACTACCGGGTCGTCACCGTAAATTTCGGCGCAGCTCTTGAGCACGCCCACGCCCGCGTCTGCCTGCCCCAGGTTCTGCAGTTGCGCAGCCACCGACAACGCCGCTTCGGCGCTGAGGAACTGGTCCATGCCCTGCAGCCTGCCCACGGCCTCCTCGGCCAGCTTGGCCGCGGCTTCCGGGTCGGAACGCTGCAGGCTGGTCGCCTTGATCAGGCGCGTGCGCACCTGAATGCCCTGGTCGTCACCGTTGTCCTTGGCCACGTCCACCAGGGTCTGGTTCAGCTCCACGCGGCTGCGGGCATCCAGGCCGGCATCGCCGCCCTTGCTGATCAGCGCCTGGGCAAAGCCGAGGTTGGTTTCCGGGTTCTTGAAGCGTGAATACTGGCCCTGGTTGACCGCCTGGCGGTAAGCGCGGGACGAGGTGTCAAAGTCCTCGTTCTCCATGGCCAGCTTGCCCAGCAGGCTCTGCCGGCGCACAGCTAACGGCGACAGCTTCACCGCGTCTTCCAGCACCTGCTGCGCGCGCTTGCCGTCGTTGCGCGCCACCAGCACCTCGGCCAGGCCGTCGTACAGCGCCGGCAGCATGGGGAAGGTTTTCAACGCGCGCTCGTACACATCCTGGGCTTCGGCCAGCTTCTTGCGCTTGAACAGCAGGCTGCCCAACGCGCCAAACGCCCACGGCGTGGGGCGGTCGGCGAGGATAGTCTTGAGGAAGGCTTCCAGCGGCTCATGCTGGTTCAGGTCACGCAGCGCATCGGCCTTGTAGCGGTGGCAAAGCGGCGCATAGCGGGCGTCTTCCTGGGTCAGGCGCGTGCACGCAGCCAGCACTTCCATGGGCAGGTTCTTGTCCAGCGCCTGCAGAATCGGCTTGAGCAGTGTCTTGCGCTGCACCAGCTTCTCCAGGCGCTGGGCCAGGCCGGCGCGGTTGAAGGGCTTGGTCAGGTAGGCATCAGGCTCCCACTCCAGCGCGCTCATTACCATGGCCTGGCTGTTTTCGGCGGTCACCATGATGAACACGCTTTCATGGCTCAGCAGCTTGTCCAGCATCAGGTCTTCGAGCACCTGCTGGCCGTTCTTCTTGCCATCGCCCAGGTTGAAATCGTGCAGCACGAAGTCATAGCGCTTCTGCGCGCACGCCTTCAACGCCTGTTCGCCGGTGTCCGCCGTGTCCACGTCCTTCACGCCAAGGTCGCGCAGCATGGAGCGCACCGAACTGCGGAAGTCGGAGAAGTCATCGACGATAAGAAACGATTTTTGGTTATACGCCAGCATTCGCGATCCCGTCAGGGGAATGAATATGAGCCCGTGGGGGCCTTCCAATACGTGGGCTATCGGCATGGCGGGAAATTTCTAGAGGGTGTTCACCCCATGAAAACCGCGCGTTTGGCCCGGGTGTGGGACCACCCCGAACCGTGCGAGGTCACACCAAATGCCATTATATAGCCATCAGCCGACCCAGCTGCGGCCGATTGCCTCACGGCTAAAACGTTAGGCCAGAATTGCCCAGCCGTCCTGCAGAGCATTCTGCAACTTGCGCAACAAAAAACAAGTATCCGAAATAATACAAACAGACTTTATGGCTATCTTTATCATGCCGAAATAAACATATACGGAACGGTTTCGGCACTCTACCCTGCCCTTTCATGATCCACCTGACTTTATTAAAACATTGTGCACCGCCGCTCATTTCCGGCAAATAACTTTCACCTGCCCTTTCTGCAAGGATGAGGGATTGCACCATGCACGCAACCATAGAACGTACCAGCGATATCAACCGGCGCGTATTTGATGTTCGCCAGCGCGTCATGGCCTATGGCGCAGAACTTCGGCGCCGCTACCCGGCGCTGAAACATCAGGACGCCTTGGGTGCAAGTATTCTGCTCGCCGCCGTGGCGGTCATACTCTGCACTTCGGGGCTGTACCTGGGCGGGTATATACCGTGGTGGGCGTGCGTGCTGTTGAACGCCTTCTTCACCTCGTTTACCCATGAACTGGAGCACGACCTGATCCACCGGCTCTACTTCCGCACCCGCCCCCTTGCCCACAACCTGATGCTGGCCGCCTGCTGGTTGACTCGCCCCACCGCCATCAACCCCTGGGTGCGGCGGCAGCTGCACATCAACCACCACATGGCCTCGGGCACCGAAAGCGACCTTGAAGAGTTGACACTGTCCAACGGAACGCCCTGGGGAATACTGCGAGGGTTGATGGTCAGCGACTTGATGATCGGCGCAGCGGTAATGGTGGCGCGTGCCAAGACATGGCGTGAACGCAAACAATTGCTCGACACTGGCTTGAAAGCCTATTTACCGCTGACCGCACTGACGTGGGCAGCCTGGTATGTATTCCTGATTTTTCATCTTATTCAGGGCGTCGGTTATTTATCTGCACTACCGTTCCACTCTTCACCTTCATTGCTGGCAGCCATGCAATGGCTCGACGCTGCTGTCGTAATCATTATCTCCCCCAACATCCTGCGCAACTTCTGCCTGAACTTCATTACCTCGAACATTCACTACTATGGCGATATAAACCCCAAGGACCTTACCCAGCAAGTGCAGGTGCTCAACCCCTGGTGGCTGTGGCCGCTGCAGGCGTTCTGCTGCAACTTCGGCGGCACCCACGTGATTCACCACTTCGTGGTGATGGAGCCGTTTTACATCCGCCAATTGAGCGTGCCGGCGGCGTACCGGGCGATGCGGGAGAATGGGGTAAGGTTTAATGATTTCGGGACGTTTGGGCGGGCTAATAGGTGGAAGCCCAAAGCGTGATTCAACCTATGGGGTGAGCCAGGCTTACCCCAATTTTTCAGAGACACTTAGATTGCGCAGCGTCGACTCAGAAAGGTCCCACCCCAAAATAGCCACTGTCCTAACGACACCCCCTCACTCTTGCTCATAAAGTCCCCGCCCCAACCACTCTCGCCGCGCTCGCCTCCCATGCGCTCAAACGATCGACAAAGGCGTAGCCGTTCGGATACAGTTAAAGCTGATGAGTCAATACACGATAAGGACGACGATACATTTCGATTCCTGGCTTTCCAGCCTGAAGGACCGTCATGCCAGAGGTGTCATAATCAGACGCATAGAGCAGGCAGAAAACGGCAATTGGGGCGACTGCGCACCTGTCGGCACAGGAATCAGCGAAATGCGCGTATTTGTAGGGCCGGGCTACAGGATCTATTTTGCCCGCCTCGGCACAATCCTCTACATGCTGCTCAATGGCAGCGACAAGGCCGATCAACACCGCGCCATAAAAGCAGCCAAACTTATCTTGGCCGAACTCCAGGAGCAGCCACATGGCTAAATCCAAGCCTTTTGATCCGGAAGACATGCCGATCATCTCCATCGCCGAATCCAGCACGATCCCGTTCGAAGCGTCACGGTACCTGGATAACGACGAAACCATCAGCGCCTATCTCTCCGCCAGCCTGCAAGAGGCTGACCCAAACGCGTTTTTGAAAGCCTTGTCGCAAGTCGCCAAGGCGAGAGGGATGACGCAGTTGGCGAAGGAGACCGGGTTGAGCCGGGAAAGCCTGTATAAAGCGCTGCAGGAAGGCGCAAAACCTCGATACGACACCGTGTTGAAGGTCATTGGTGCGCTGGGCCTGCAATTGACGGCACAGCCAAGCACTTCCGGCACAGCGACCAACTTCTTTCATCCCCCCCAAAGACCGTAGCACCAGCGGCGTTCGCCTTGAGGTCATCCGTAGGAGTCGGCCTTGGCGGCGATAGCGTCAGCTTGAGATTGCCGCGACAGGCGCTGTAACCGCTGCCATAGGCTGCGATCGCCTTTCTCCACGCTGAAAATCTTCAGAGTATTCGCGCGCCAGCGCAGCTTGGCGGCAGCTGCTACAACGCCACCCCTGTAGCGGCGGCCGCGGGCCGCGTCATTGGCGCCGCGGTGCGCCAGGCCTACCCTCCATACCGCCTGACGCCGCCTGCGGCAGCTGCTACGGGTGTTGGGCCGCCCGTGCGCGCTTTGCCGCCACGGCCCTGTCCAGGGTCAGGTTGGCACAATCGATGAAGATGTACGCCAGGTAGGTCAGCGCCTCTTCGTCATGAAGCTCGCCAGCCTGATGATCGAGGCCCAACAGCCGACGGTTGCGTTCGGGCAGTTGCTTCCAGCCGTCGAGCAGGTAGCTGTGCAGCGCGTCGACGATGCGTTGGCGAGAATTGAAGCAGCGGGGCGACATCCGGGTGCCCGGTCTGCGTTTGATCGAGCGGGCGCCGGGTGGGCGTTTGAATGGGCGTGGGGTGCGGGGAAAACGGGGGGCTTGGCGGTCCATGACCTGATCCTCTCTGCCTGAGATACGTTGAGGGTCTATCCTAAACCAAATATCCCACTTTGGGATAATCCTGAAATAGGTTTATTGAAGGTGTCGACTCCCCGAATCGGCAATCTAATGAAAACCATCTACATGGAACGATATCAGCACCTGCTCATGCTGCTGGTGGCGGCCAGGAAAACAGCTGGACTGACGCAGGCTCAGGTGTCCGTGATGCTCGATAGGCCTCAGTCATTCGTTGCAAAGATCGAGAATGGGGATAGACGATTGGATGTGATTGAGTTCGTGGCGATTTGCCAAGCGTTAGGGCAACCGCCAGAAAGCATCATTAAGCAGTTGTAGGACCAGATGTTTTAGCGGAGCCTGCAGCATATGCTGCAGGTTTAATCTCGCGCGAGGAGCTACATCGGTAACTAAACAGCCCCATGGGCAGACTCAAATTTAAAGTCCGGCCAGATACTCCGCTAACTCGTCGTGATGGAGCAGTCGTACATCAAGCTTTTTAGCAGCCTGCTTTGCCGCAGGTGTAAAACTGGAATTTGTGACTACGCAAGCATAATCACAATCGTAAAACCCTTGGGCAGAGTATGCTTCTTGGACGCTTTTATTTCCAACCGCAGATGAATACTGTTTACATTGGATCACCAAGCGGACGTTTTTATTCTCGGCAATAATGTCCGCACCATGATCACCTGAACCTTTCGTGACATTAGCAATCCACCCCAAGCCTCGAACAAGTCCAGCAACAAAATATTCATATTGATGCCCCGTCATGTACTCATCGAACGGCGTTTCGCATTGATCTTCAGGTACAACTCCATCAAGCCAATCCACCCAATGGAGCCTAACTGATTTATCTTTGGCATCAGACATGTAGTCCCGCCACCCGCCAAGCAACCGCAAAACTGGCTCTGAAACGACACGTTCATCGAGAGGAAGCATTACCTCCGTAGCAAAGTAATCGAGTTCTTTTTTCCACTTTGACTCAACCCGCTTACCGTAGTCATCCAGATAAGTTAACTGGTTCTTTTTACGCTGGAGGGTCTTTAGGCGCGGCTCAATCGCCTTATATGCAATTGCTTCTACGACCTTCCTGGCAAGACCGCTCCTGATCGCATCATAATTGGTAGCAGACTTAAAGGCTGTCAAATCGTAACCCGGATGCCGTGGCGAGATAGAGACGATCGCGTCCGCCAACAGCTTTAAATTATTTCTTTTTTCTTTAATCCGCCACTCTACCAACATCGGATAAAACCAAAACGAAAAGCAGCACAACCCTACAAATGAAATAACCAGCACCCCAAATATCCAAGCACTGATCAACTCGGAATTAGATTCAATCCTGCTGCGAACCTCAGAAATTATTTTTAAGGCATAGCACAAGGCAAAAAGCAAAAATATAAATTTCGTTTTTTGCTTTAAACTTACCGCTTTTTTTGAGCGCCTTCGAACTGGCATACTTCATCCTGAAAAATAAAACAACGTTAACTGTGCCGCCATGCAGATTTAGCGTACGAGAGTAGTCATTATGCAACATTTTGTGAAGAGCGAACCACCTCGACACAAGGTAAAATTCCGTTCACCCTTCTGGCGGCCCAATATTCAAGAAGCATAGCTGACCTAAAGCCCGTGCTAGGATATCTAGGTTGGTAAGAGGCATCCGCGCCTCACATCCATGAAGGCATTTATAATACGAACACCATAAGATGCACACCATCGTCAAGCTGACTGAGCATCGGTCGACATAGAGCTATTACTGACTTGGCTGAGCAATTTAGTAATATGCCGAACTCGCACCATATGCTTCCTTGCCATTAGCCCATCACATTCTGAAGTGCGAGGATACTTCAAATAAGCAACTACAACAGCATCTGCATCCCCCAAACTTGTCGACTTAATACTTTCGACACCCCGAAATCCCGCGAGCGATTTTCCGTAGTAGGCGACCTTAAGATAACAAGCCGCCAACTCTCGCTTGCTAAACCTCGAATTCAGCATCACTGCCAAGATTTGCTCTCTCACTTTACGTCGCGGCGTCTTTTCATAGCGCCGAGTAATCGTTCGAACTAGCTGTTGTTCGATAGTGCTTGCACCCTGCTTCTGCCCATCAAGAAGTCGGACTTTTATAGAGCGTAGGATTGCTAAAGGATCAACACCACCGTGTAACGCGTTCCGATGATCTTCAGCCACGACAAGAGCCGTAATCAAAGAGGGGGTCACATCACGCTCATTACGCCCTCGGAGCCCCTCCACCACGGCACAACACTCGTGATAATCCGTCAACACAGATTGATATCCTATTATTTTTACAGCGGCAACTCCTAGGTAGATTGGAGCTGTGAATAGCCGATAGGATGCTCGTTGAAGACGTTTCTTCCACAAAGGACGCTTCCCTTTGAATTTGCAGCGGTTGAGTAGAACGCGCCAGAATACGGCCCTTTGGCGAATCGATAACGCCGGATTTTGACGGACATGTACGTCGTAAATTCACGCTGCTGACCTTGCTCTACGATATGAATATTCATAACACTAGAACGAAAATAATTCCTTTCGACAACTCCGCTGACAACCCCGCGCTTCTTATTCTTACCTTCGTATTCCATAGAGTGGGCCGCACACACCTCACCCGTCTTCTCAGACGTGCCTGCAACTATATGCCCATCCGAATAAACAACCAAGGTATAGAATACCTCCATCCCTCGGTAGGGATTTCTAGCCGTTTCTTCCACCGTGGTCTTTATGTAAAAGGTTCCCGAGTAGTTAGCAGCCTTAATGAAAAACTCTCGAATTATGAACAGCAATGCTGCTGCTATCAGAGCTGCGACGAGAGAACCATAGTTAGTGGACTCACCACCAAACTTGTCGATTTCAGCCATCGCGGTGGTCGTAGCGTCTTGCAGGACGGAGAAGGTATCTAGCACCGCATCAGGAAAGGTCATATAGCCTCACTGCACTCATCTGAGATGAACATAGAGTGGCACATTACCATCATCGGACAATATTGGACTAGAGCCTTTGGCAAGGAGAAGACGACCAGAGACATTGCGCTAGAGGTAATGTCCACGCTCAAGCAAGGCCATATAAGATTTCTACGTAAAATGCGCACAAACAAAAAACCCCGCAGCTTTTCAGCTGCGGGGCTCTTCGATATATGGCGGAGAGATAGGGATTTGAACCCTAGGTACTGTCGCCAGTACAACGGATTTCGAATCCGTCCCGTTCGGCCACTCCGGCATCTCTCCAGTGGCGCGCATGATACCAGCGTTTTCTGAAAAGGCGAAACCTTTTTTGAAAAAAATTTGCGTGGTATCAAACGCTTGCGTGAGCTTGCCGAATTACAGCGGCACGCCCAGGCGTTTGGCGACTTCTTCGTAGGCTTCGATCACGTCGCCCAGACCCTGGCGGAAGCGGTCCTTGTCCATTTTCTTCTTGGTGTCCTTGTCCCACAGGCGGCAGCCGTCAGGGCTGAACTCGTCGCCCAGGACGATCTGGCCGTGGAACAGGCCGAACTCCAGCTTGAAGTCCACCAGCAGCAGGCCGGCGTCGTCGAAGAGCTTGTTCAGCACTTCGTTGACCTTCAGCGACAGCTCTTTCATTTTCGCCAGTTGCTCGGCGGTGCCCCAGCCGAATGCCACCACGTGGGATTCGTTGATGAACGGGTCGCCCTTGGCGTCGTCCTTCAGGAACAGCTCGAAAGTGTACGGGTTCAGCTTCAGGCCTTCTTCGACACCCAGGCGTTTCACCAGGCTGCCGGCGGCGTAGTTGCGCACTACGCACTCGACCGGAATCATGTCCAGCTTCTTCACCAGGCACTCGTTGTCGCCCAGCAGCTTGTCGAACTGGGTAGGAATACCCGCTTCTTCCAGCTTCTGCATGATGAAGGCGTTGAACTTGTTGTTCACCATGCCCTTGCGGTCCAGCTGTTCGATGCGCTTGCCGTCGAACGCCGAGGTGTCGTTGCGAAACAGCAGGATCAGGCGGTCGGCGTCGTCGGTCTTGTAAACCGATTTGGCTTTGCCACGGTAGAGTTCTTCACGTTTTTCCATGATGGGCTCCGCTTGCTAAGTAGATGGGCTAGGCGATTTCGCGCCAGTCGAGCCCTGCATCTTGATCGGCCAGTTGCAGCCAGTCCGGGTCGCACCCCAAGGTGTCGACAAAACATTGCCGGGCTAGCTGCGGCAGGTTGTTCTTGCTGCTGAGGTGGGCCAGCACCAGGTGTTGCAGGTTTTGCCAGCCCAGCTCCGACACCAGGTTCGCGGCCTGGTGGTTGTTCAAATGCCCCAGGGAGCCGCCCACCCGCTGTTTCAGAAACATCGGGTAGTGGCCCCGGGCAAGCAGGTCGCGGCAATGGTTGGACTCGATCACCAGTGCATCGAGGCCCTGGTAACTGTCCATGACACGCCCGCAGTACGAGCCCAGGTCGGTCAGCACGCCCAGGCGCCGCTGGCCATCGCTGAACACGTACTGGGTGGGCTCCAGCGCGTCATGCGCCACGCCCACCACGTTGATTTTCAGTGTGGCGACTTCCAGCACGTCGCCGCAGGCCACGAAACCCGTGGGCTCCACTGGCTTGCGCAGCGCGCGGTGGGTGCCGCGGCTCAGGTACACCGGAATATTGTAGCGCCGCGACAGCAAACCCACGCCATGCACGTGGTCGGCATGTTCGTGGGTCACCAGGATGGCGCTCAATTGTTCGGGGCTGACGCCCAGGCGGGCCAGCCGACGTTCGGTTTCACGCAGGGAGAAACCGCAGTCGACCAGCACGTAAGTGCCTTGGTGAACCACCAGCGTGCCATTCCCTTGGCTGCCGCTACCGAGAATGGCGAAGCGCACTTAACCCAGGTTGTCCTGGATCACGCTCAACACGCGACGGGCCACATCGGCCGGTGCCACGGTATTGATGTTCTTCTCGACGGTAACCTGGATGTTGTCACCCACCTTGCTCAGGCGAACCTGGTAGCGCTCGGCGCGTGCCTCGATCTCTTCCTTGCTCGGCTCGCTGCCGAACAGGCGGCTGAAGAAGCCCGGCTTGTCATCCTTCTTGACGGGTTTCTCCGCCAGGTTGATGTAGTACAGGCCCAGGCTGCGGTTGATGTCTTCCACCTTCCACTGGCCATGGTCCAGGGCGCGGCCAACACTGGACCAGGCGCGGTCAAGGTCGGTGCCCACGTTCAGCACCGGGTTGCCGCTGCCGTCTTCGCTCAGGGCCACACGGCTCGGGGCGTCGAAGTCACGCGCGGCCAGCAGCGACACCGAACCGCCCTTCTGGGCGCTGCGGGTCATGCTGGCGAGCATTTCGTCCACCAGGGCCACGTCGGCACCGGAGTTGCTCGGCATTTTCGGGAAGTCGACCGATTGGCTGCTGCCCGAAGGACGGCTGACGGTGGTCACGTAGACTTCACTGGTGTTGCGCTGCACGCCCGGCTCGATGCGCACGCGCACGCGGGTTTCGCTGTCGCCGCTGGCGGCGGAAGCTTGCAGGCGCTTGGCCATGGACGCCGACAGTTCGTCGTAGCGCTGCCAGCTGGTGGTGAATTCACCGGTCTGCGGGCGCTCGTCGGCGATGCGGAAGCCGTTGTCCTCGAAGAACTGGTGGGCCACCGGCCAGGTTTCAGCCGGCGGGTGCTCGGACAGAATCCAGTGGGCGTCGCCGTTCTTCTGCAGGGTGTAGTCGGTGGCTTCCTGGGAAGCCTGCAGTGGCAGCGGGCGTGGCACCTGGTATTCACCGGTGCGCTGGGCTTCATCGGCGACGTTGCGCGGAATCGGCAGCAGCGGGTCCAGGCGCTTGTCCAGGGCTACGCCTTCAGGCGTCTGCATGGGGGCCGTCTGACGGGCTTCCAGGTAATCACTGCCACGGTCACGGAAGTAACCATTCTCGCCCCACAGCCAACTGCAGCCGCTGGTGCTCGAAATCACCAGGGCAAGGGCGGAAAGACCGGCCAATCGCTTCATGCGTTGTACTTCCTCAATTAGACCAGGACGCCGGTCTGGCGCAGGGCCTGACGCAGCGTTTCGTGATAAGGGGCGCTCAACCAGGTGAGCGGCAGGCGAATGCCTTCAGGCATCAGGCCCATTTCGTGCAGTGCCCATTTCACGGGAATCGGGTTGGCTTCCAGGAACAGGTTCTTGTGCAGCGGCATCAGTTGTTCGTTGATGGCGCGGGCCTGCTCGGCCTCGCCACGCAGGGCGGCGGCACACAGTTCGTGCATGGCACGCGGCGCGACGTTGGCGGTGACCGAGATATTGCCCTTGCCACCCAGCAGGATCAGCTCGACGGCCGTCGGGTCATCACCGGACAGCACCAGGAAGTCGCCGGGCACGCCGGCCAGGATGTCCTTGGCGCGCTGCATGTCGCCCGTGGCTTCCTTGATACCGATGATGTTCTTCACGGTGGACAGGCGGATGACGGTCTCGGCCTTCATGTCGCAGGCGGTGCGGCCTGGCACGTTGTAGAGGATTTGCGGGATGTCCACGGCCTCGGCAATGTGCTTGAAGTGCTGGTACAGGCCTTCCTGGGTCGGCTTGTTGTAGTACGGGGTTACCAGCAGGCAGGCGTCGGCACCGGCTTCCTTGGCGTTGCGGGTCAGTTCGACCGCCTCGCGGGTGGAGTTGGCGCCGGTACCGGCGATGACCGGGATCTTGCCGGCGACCTGCTTGACCACATGACGAATGACGTCGATGTGTTCCTTGTAGTCCAGGGTCGCGGACTCGCCGGTGGTGCCCACGGCGACGATGGCATCAGTGCCTTCCTTGAGGTGGAAGTCCACGAGTTTGCTGAGGCTGTCCCAGTCGAGACGACCTTCTGCGTCCATGGGTGTGACCAGTGCCACCATACTGCCCGCAATCATGCAACCGCTCCTGCCGGAAAAAGAGAGCGGTAATGGTACTGGGGCCATGTGCCTTGCACAAGCGAAGTACCACGTTGCGAGCATTCCCCTTGGCGCCGCTTTTCGCTACCCTTCAGACTTTGATCGGTACCAGTGGCTGTGTATGTCCGGTTTGCAACGTGCCCGAAGCACTGCAAACCCCTGATCCTGAGCCGCCGATCCCCTGCCAACGGGCGTTTTGCGCGCCGTTGCCGGCATCGTGCCCGGTTACCATGGGGTCACGCGGGCCAGCCATCATGTCCATTTGTGTACTGACCGCTCATCGCTTTAGGAATGCTGCATGTCCACCCCCACAGTTCGCGAACAATTCCTTGTCATCAGTGCCCTTGGCCCTAACCCCATGGAGCTGACCAACGTCCTGTGCCGGGCCAGCCACGACAGTCGCTGCTCGGTGGTGACCTCGCGCCTGACCCGCCACGGCGAGTGCAGCGCCCTGGTGCTGCAGGTGTCGGGCAACTGGGACGCCCTGGCGCGCCTGGAAACCAGCCTCGGCTCGTTGGCCAAGAAGCACGGCTTCACCGTCAACCTGGTGCGCAGCGCCACCCTGGAGACCCGCCCGCTGTCGCTGCCCTACGTGGCCTACGTCAGCTCGGTGTACCGCTCGGACATCATCAACGAGCTGTGCCAGTTCTTCATCGACCACCACGTGGAGCTGGAGAACCTGACTTGCGACACCTACCAGGCTCCGCAGACCGGCGGCACCATGCTCAACGCCACCTTCACCGTGACCCTGCCTGCCGGCGTGCAGATCAGCTGGCTGCGCGACCAGTTCCTGGACTTCGCCGACGCGTTGAACCTGGACGCGCTGATCGAGCCCTGGCGCCCAACCAACCCCATCTGACAAGGATTTGCCCATGGCAGTTGAAATCGGCCAGCCGGTCGCAGACTTCGAAGCCCCGGCCACTGGCGGCCAGTCGGTCAGCCTCAGCGCGCTGAAAGGCCGCCAGGTGGTGATCTACTTCTACCCCAAGGACAGCACGCCGGGCTGCACCACCGAGGGCCAGGGTTTCCGTGACCAGCACGAAGCCTTCGCGGCGGCCAACACCGTGGTGTTCGGCGTGTCCCGCGACGGCATCAAGAGCCACGAGAACTTCAAGGCCAAGCAGGCGTTCACCTTCGAGCTGATCAGCGACAAGGACGAGGCCCTGTGCCAGCTGTTCGACGTGATCAAGCTGAAGAAGCTGTATGGCAAGGAATACCTGGGTGTTGACCGCAGCACCTTCCTGATCGACCAGAACGGCGTGCTGCGCCAGGAATGGCGCGGCGTGAAGGTACCGGGGCATGTGGATGCGGTGCTGGCCGCCGCCCAAGCCCTGCACAGCGCCTGACTCCGTAGCAGCTGCCGCAAGGCTGCGTCCCACATCGCAGCGCCTGGGACGCGGCCTTCGGCCGCTGCTACAGAATGGGCGACACCTGCGGCTCGTTACGCGGCCACGCGTCCAGCACCGCCTTGAACAAGGTGGCCAGCGGAATCGCGAAGAAAATCCCCCAGAACCCCCACAACCCACCGAACAACAGCACCGCGCAGATGATCGCCACCGGGTGCAGGTTCACCGCACCGGCGAACAGCAGCGGCACCAGCACGTTGCCGTCCAGGGTCTGGATGATGCCGTACACCGCCATCAGGTAGATGAACTGGTCGCCCCAGCCCCACTGGAACAGGGCAATCAGGGTCACCGGCACGGTCACCACCACCGCGCCCACATAGGGCACCACCACCGACAGCCCCACCAGCAGCGCCAGCAGCGCGGCGTAGTTCAGCCCCAGCGCCACGAAGGCTATATAAGTGGCGACGCCGCAGATGATGATCTCGATCACCTTGCCGCGAATGTAGTTGGCGATCTGCCGGTTCATTTCCTGCCCCACCCGGGTAATCAGCGCCCGTTCGCGCGGCAGGTAGCCCTTTACCCAGCGGGCGATCATGACGCGGTCCTTGAGGAAGAAGAACACCAGGATCGGCACCAGCACGAAGTAGATCATGATGTTCACCAGCAGCGGCAGGCTCGATAGCGAGAACGTCAGCGCCCACTGGCCGAACTTGCCGATCTCGCCGCGCGCCGCCTCGATGGCCTGCAGCACCTGCTCGTCCGACACCAGGTGCGGGTAGCGCTCGGGCAACAGCAACAGCAGCGACTGCCACTTGCCGAGCATGCCCGGCAGCTCGTTGAACAGGGTGATCAGCTGGTGCCACAGCAGCGGCACCAGCACCAGCATGAACACCGCCAGGGCGCTCATGAACAGCGCGAACACCAACGCCACCGCCACCCCGGAAGGCACGCGCAGGCGCTCAAGGCCGGTAACCAGGCCCTGCATCAGGAACGCCAGGACCATGCCCGCCAGCACCGGCGCCAGCATGCCGCCCAGGGTGAGCACGGCGGTGAACGCCAGCACCAGCAATACCGTGAGCACCACCGCTTCTTCGTCCGAGAAGTAACGCTGTATCCAGTCGCGAAGCACTTTGAACATCAGTTTTCCTTGTTATGAAAAGCGGGCACGCACGCTCAGGCTTTCTTCAGCCAGTAGGTATAGACGCCGTCCTGAACAGTTTCGTGTAACAGGGCATGACCTGCCAACCGGGCGAAGGTCTGGAAATCGCGCTGGGAACCGGCGTCCGTGGCAATCACCTTCAGCACCGCGCCGGCGGCCAGGCGGTTGAGCTCCATCTTGGCCTTGAGCAATGGCAATGGGCAATTGAGACCGCTGGCGTCGAGCTCGGCGTCACACTGTACAGCGTCGGTCATGGGCTTTTTTCTCCTGGGCACGGCAGGCAGGCGGGGCTAGCCGCCTAGAATACCTCATGCGTGCCGCCCTCTGGTCGTGGAAGGATGACCCGGCTACAGTAAGGTCTTTCTCGACTCAGAGCCCAGTGCATGTCTTTATTGCGCCCCACCCTGCTGACGCTTGCCTGCCTGCTGGCCCTGCCGGGCCATGCCGACGACCTGCCGTCGCTTGGCGACGCCAGTTCGGCCATTGTCTCGCCGCAGCAGGAGCATGACCTGGGCCGTGCCTGGCTGGGCCTGCTGCGCAGCCAGGTCGGCCAATTGTCCGACCCGCAGCTCAAGGATTACGTCGAAACCACCGTGTACCGCCTGGCCGAAAGCAGCCAACTGCAGGACCACCGGCTGGAATTCATCCTGATCGACAGCAAGGAACTGAACGCCTTCGCGGCCCCCGGCGGCATCGTCGGCGTCAACGGCGGGCTGTTTCTCAATGCTGACACCGAAGGCCAGTACGCCGGCGTGATGGCCCACGAACTTTCCCACTTGGCGCAACGGCACTTCGCCCGCGGCGTGGAAGAACAGAAGCGCATGCAGATGCCGGTGATGGCCGCCTTGCTGACGGGCATCGTGCTGGCGGCTACCGGTGCCGGTGACGCCGGCATCGCCACCATCATGGGCAGCCAGGCCGCCGCCATCCAGTCGCAGCGGGCGTTCTCGCGTGAAAACGAGAGCGAGGCCGACCGTGTCGGCCTGGTCACCCTGCAGAAGGCCGGCTACGACCCGCGCAGCATGCCCGACATGTTCGAGAAGCTCGCCCGCCAGTACCGCTTCGACGCCAAGCCGCCGGAATTCCTGCTGACCCACCCGGTGACCGAGGCGCGTATCGCCGACACCCGCAACCGTGCCGAACAGTTCCCCAAGGGCGGCATCGAGGACAGCCTGCGCTTCCAGCTGATCAAGAAGCGCGTCGAACTCATCTACGAAGACACTCCCGGCATGGCCGCCAAGCGTTTCCGCGCCCTGCTGGACGAAAACCCCAAGTCGGACCCGGCCCGCTATGGCCTGGCCATCGCCCAGATCAAGGGCAGCCAGCTGAACGATGCCCGCGAGAACCTCAAGCCGCTGCTGGCCAAGGCGCCCAACGACATCACCTATAACCTGGCCGCAGTGGACCTCGACGTTGCCGCCAGCAAGCTGGGCGACGCCCAGGCGCGGGTCGACCGCCTGCTGGGCCTGTACCCCGGCAACTTCCCGCTCAACCAGGTGCGCGTCGACCTGCTGATCAAGCAGAACCGTACCGCCGACGCCGAGAAAGCCCTGGAAGACCTGCTGCGCTCGCGCCCCAATGACCCGGACGTGTGGAACCAGGTAGCCGACACCCGCGGCGCCAACGGCAACATCATCGGCCTGCACCAGGCCCGCGCCGAGTACTTCGCCCTGGAAGGCGACTTCCGCCAGGCCCAGCAGCAGCTGGACTTCGCCAAGCGGCGGGCGGCCAACAACTTCCAGCTGGCCTCGCGCATCGACGCCCGCCAGAAAGACCTGGCCGAGCAGGAGCGCATGGTCAAGGAAATGATGCGCGGCTGATGCTTCCCGGACGCGGCCTGCGGCCGCTGCTACACCCAAATTCCCGTAGCAGCGGCCGCCAGGCCGCGTCCGTAACCTTCAGCTATAATTTTTCCCCGCCAGCGAAGGAGTTAGCCGCGCCAACGGTTTTTTTCGCGGCACATTCGACAAATTTTTCACCAGTGACGGCCAGCGTCTAAGCTTCAGACAGGTACGATGAAATGACCTGACCGGGCTGACGACTATGGGCGCTTTGTGGCAAACAGAACCCACCAAGACTGCGGTACCCACCGAGAGTCCGGCTGAACCACCACCACCGAAAACCCCACGCCAGCGCCGTTTGTGGCGGCGCCTGTTCTGGCTGTTGGTGTTGATCGCCCTGGTGGCCCTGGCGTTCGCCATGCGTGCGGAAATGCGCACCTCGAAGCTGCAGGCGCGCGAATTCAGCCGCTACGCCAAAGACCTGACATACACCTTGCAGCCGGGCCCCAGCGACTCCATCGCCTACCCCGGTGAAGGCCCGTTCGACAAGCGTCTTGGCTACAGCGACCTGGGCCAGTTCCTGCCGCGCCTGCTCAAGCGTGACTACGCCATCCAGGCCCAGACCCGCTTCTCGCCCTCGCTGATGGCTTACTACGATCGCGGCCTGTTCATTCCCTACTCGGAAAAAATCCAGGCGGGCCTGTCGATCACCGACTGCAAGGCCGACGTACTCTATGAATTCCATTACCCGCAGCAGCTGTACGCGCAGTTCCAGGACATTCCCCCGGTGGTGGTCAACAGCCTGCTGTTCGTGGAGAACCGCAGCCTGCTCGACCCGCGCGAACCGGCGCTGAACCCGGCGGTGGACTGGCCGCGCTTCGGCAAGGCGGCCTACACCCAGGTGGCGAAGGTATTTTCCCTACCCGGCCAGTCCGCTGGCGGCAGCACCCTGGCCACGCAGCTGGAGAAATACCGCCACTCCCCCGACGGCCTGACCGTGTCCGGCGGCGAGAAGATCCGCCAGATGATCTCGGCCAGCGTGCGCGCCTACCAGGACGGCCCCGACACCCTGGAAGCGCGCCAGCGCATCGTGCGTGACTACCTCAACAGCGTGCCGCTGTCGGCGGTGCCCGGCCATGGCGAAGTGCACGGCATGGCCGAGGGCCTGCGCGTGTGGTACGGCGCCGATTTCAACCGGGTCAACCAGGTGCTGGCGTCCAGCGACAACAGCCCGAAAATAATGGCCGAACGCGGCAAGGCGCTGCGTGAAGTGCTGTCGCTGATGATTGCCCAGCGCCGGCCTTCGCACTTCCTGTCCAAGGGCCATGACGAACTGGCGCAGCTCACCGACAGCCACATCCGCCTGCTGGCCGCCAACAATGTCATCGACCAGCCGCTGGCCGATGCCGCCCTGGCCAGCAAGGTCAGTTACCGCGACTGGGTGCTGGAGCCGACCATTCAACCCATCGAGACCAACAAGGGCATCAGCGTCGCGCGCACGCGGCTGTCCACCTTGCTCAACCGGCCGCTGTACGACCTCGACCGGCTGGACCTGTCGGCCACCAGCACCTTGCAGAACGACCTGCAAGTGCAAGTGACCGACTACCTCAAGCACCTGGCCGACCCGGCATACGCCCAGCAACTGGGGCTGATCGGCGAACACCTGCTGACACCCGCCAGCACCCCCGAGGTGAAATACAGCTTCACCCTGATGGAGCGCACCGCCGACGGCTCGCGCGTGCGGGTGCAGACCGACAACACCGACCAGCCCTTCGACATCAACGAGGGCAGCAAGCTGGAACTGGGCTCGACGGCGAAGATGCGGGTGATGACCAGCTACCTGGAGATCGTCAGCGAACTGCACGACCGCTATGCCGCGCAGGCCCCTGCCGAGCTGAAAAAGGCCGACATCAACGAACAGGACCGCCTCAGCCGCTGGGCCGTGGACTACCTGATCCAGAACAAGGACCACGCCCTCAAGCCCATGCTCGACGCCGCCCTGGAGCGCAAATACTCCGCCAGCCCCGGCGAAAGTTTCTTCACCGGCGGCGGCATGCACACCTTCAAGAACTTCCGCAACGAAGACAACGGGCGCATTCCCACGCTCAAGGAAGCCCTGCGCGAATCCATCAACCTGCCGTTCATTCGGCTGATGCGCGACATCGTCCGCTACACCACCTACAACGGCCCCAACAACAGCGCCGAACTGCTCAAGGACGACGGCGACCCGCGCCGCCAGGAATACCTGGCACGTTTCGCCGACAAGGAAGGCAGCGATTTCCTGCTGCGCTTCTATAAGCGCTACCAGGGCAAAAGCGCCCAGGAACGCCTGGACACCTTCCTGGACGGCCTGCACCCCACCGCCTCGCACCTGGCCGCCGTGCATCGCTACCTGTACCCCACGGCCAGCCAGGCCACTTTCGAAAGCTTCGTGCGTTCGCACCTGGGCAAGGGCGAGACCGTCACCGAAAAACGCCTGGGCGAGTACTACGACAGCTACGGCCCCGGCCACTGGGACCTGCCCGACCAGGGCTACATTGCCCGCGTGCACCCGCTGGACCTGTGGCTGGTGGGCTACCTGATGCAACACCCGGACGCCAAATTCAGCGAAGCGGTGACCGCCAGCCATTTCGAGCGCCAGGAGGTCTATGGCTGGCTGTTCAAAAGCCGCCACAAGAGCGCCCGCGACAGCCGCATCCGCACCATCCTGGAAATCGAGGCATTCCTCGACATTCACCGGCGCTGGGCACGCCTGGGCTACCCCTTCGACCACCTGGTGCCGTCGCTGGCCACCGCCATCGGCAGCTCCGGCGACCGCCCCGCCGCCCTGGCCGAGCTGATCGGCATCATCCAGAACGACGGCGTGCGCCTGCCGGTGCTGCGCATCGACAGCCTGCACTTCGCCGCCGGCACCCCGTATGAAACCGAGGTGATGGCAGCGCCGGACAAGGCCCGCCAGGTGCTCAAGCCGGAAATCGCCCAGGCCATGCGCGAAGCGTTGTCGCAGGTGGTGGACGCCGGTACCGCGCGGCGCGTGTCGGGCAGCTTCAAGACTGCCGACGGCACCGCGCTGGTAATGGGCGGCAAGACCGGCACCGGCGACAACCGCATCGAAAGCTTTGGCGCGCGTGGCCGGCTGTTGGGCTCCAAGGCCATCAACCGCACCGCCACGTTCGTGTTCTACATTGGCCAGAACCACTTCGGCACCCTCACCGCCTTCGTTCCCGGCCGCGCCGCCGAAGGCTTCCGCTTCACCTCGGCGCTGCCGGTGCAGGTGCTCAAGGGCATGGCACCGATGCTGACGCCGTACGTGCAGCCGGGCGCAGCCACGCAATGCAAGGTGCCCCAGCAAAGCACCGCCGCCCGGTAACCTGTAGCAGCGGCCGCCAGGCCGCGTCCAACGCCAACACGAATGCGGCGCCTGTGACGCGGCCTGTGGCCGCTGCTACAGGGACCGTGTTGAGAACCATTCGTATTTTGTGCTTGCACAATCTTAAGATATATCTTACGGTATATCTTAACTAACCAAGCGAAGAGAAAAAGACGATGAGAGACCACCATCACCCACACCCCCGCCGCGAACTCGGTGACGGCCACGACGGCCTGGAACGCCGCCCCGGCCGCGAACGCGGTGGCCGCGGCCCGCGCGTGTTCGCCCCCGGCGACCTGAAATTGCTGCTGCTGGCCCTGGTGGCCGAGCAGCCCTGCCACGGCTACGACCTGATCCGCCAGATCGAAGGCATGTTCGACGGCGCCTACAGCCCAAGCCCTGGCGTCATCTACCCCACCCTGACCTTCCTGGAAGAAAGCGAACTGGTCCAGGGCGACGCCCAGGGTGGCAAGAAGCTTTACACCGTGACCGACGCCGGCCGTGCCTCGCTGGGTGATCAGGCCATTGCCCTGGAAGGCGTGCGCACCCGCATCGATGTGAGCAAGCGCGCCCTGCGCGGCCATGACCGCCCAGCCGAGATTCACGAAGCCGTACATAACCTGCGCCACGCCCTGCAACTGCACCATGGGCGCTGGAGCCCCGATGAGATCGTGCGGGTCCGCGACCTGCTCACCAGTACCGCCAAGGCCATCGTCGATGGCCCCGCCACTGCCTATACCGCTCAGGAGAAGTCCGTATGAAGGTTGAGAACACCCAAGGCGTACATCGCGTGATGCACGAAATCAAACGCCGCCGCCTGGATGTGCTGCGCGTCACCCAGCTCACCCCGCGCATGCGCCGCATCACCGTGGGCGGCCCGGAGCTGGAAGGCTTCCTGAGCCTGGGCGCCGACGACCACATCAAGCTGATGTTTGCCCGCAACGCCGAGGAGCAGGCCGCCCTGCTGACCCTGAAGCTGGGCGGCCCCAGCGAAGGGCCGAAACCGGCCATGCGCGACTACACCCCACGGCGCATTGACCTGGCCGCCGGTGAGCTGGATATCGACTTCGTGATTCACGGTGACGGCCCTGCCTCCACCTGGGCCGAACAGGCCGCACCGGGGCAACACCTGTACATCGGCGGCCCGCGCAGCTCCACCATCGTCCCGGATATCTTCGACAGCTACCTGCTGATCGGCGATGAAACTGCCATCCCGGCCATTGCCCGACGCCTGGAAGAACTGCCAGCCAACCGCAAGGCGCTGGTGGTGATCGAGATCGAGAACGCCCAGGAACAGCAGGTGCTGCACAGCGCCGCCCAAGTGGAAGTGATCTGGGTGGAACGCCATGCCAGCGAAAACGCCCTGCTGGATGCCGTGACTGCGCTGACCATTCCAGAAGGCCAGCTGTACGCCTGGGTAGCCACCGAAGCGGCGCTGTCGCGGCAGGTGCGCAAGGTGCTGCTGGACCACCACAACCTGGGCGAGTCCGCCGAGGTCAAGGCCGTGGGCTACTGGCGCCTGGACGAAAACGACGAAGGCTGATGCCGCCGTAGCAGCTGCCGAAGGCTGCGTCCGAGGCCACCCGCAAAACCGCGGCGCCTGGGACGCGGCCTGCGGCCGCTGCTGCGGAGGCTGCGTCAGGCCGCTGCTACGCGAGTGCGCGGCGGGCTTGCCAGCGGTCCACGCCCACCAAGGCGAAGGAAATGGCCACGAACCCCAGCAGAATCACCAACGCATTCACCACCACCCGCCCATACCCCAGCGTCCCCACATCGATGAACGGATAGGGGTACACGCCGATCTCGTTGCCGCGCAGCAGGCAATAGCCGAAATACACGATGGGATAGACCATCCACGCCACCACGTGCCGGGCCTGCAGGCTGCCCTTGGGCACGCACCACCACCAGAACGCCACGAACACCGGCGGCAGAATGTCATGCAGCAGCTCGTTCACCACCCACTGCAGCCCTTGCGGATGCCAGGTGTTGCGCAGCAGCAGGCTGTACGCCACGCCCACCAGAATGATGCTCGCCGCAACCCCCGAACTCACCCATGGCCGCAGCCAGAACGACGGCGCGCGGCTGCGCTGCGCCCGCACGGTGGCTGTCAGCACGATGGCCACCAGGGTATTGGTGAGAATGGTGAAGTAGCTGAAAAAGTGCAGCACCCCGCCTACCAGGCTCGCCTGGTCAGCCAGGCGCCCCTGCAGAATCAACAGCAGCTGCACCGTCAACGCCAGCCAGGCGGCCCAGGCCGCTACCGTGACGAACAGCCGCTGGGGGCGCGATTGCAGGGGGTAATGCATACAGGTCAGTCCTCGACAGGTCGTTTGGTGCGGGCCAGCTTCACGTACAGGCGCTCCACCTTCTCGCGCGCCCAGGGCGTCTTGCGCAGGAAAGTCAGGCTCGACTTGATGCTGGGGTCGCTTTTGAAGCAACGGATATCAATGCGCTCCGCCAACCCTTCCCAGGTGTAGTGGGTAACCAGGGCGTTGAGGATCTGCTCCAGCGTGACACCGTGCAGCGGGTTGTTTGTGGTTTGGGTCATGCCTGGCTCCAGCCGTGTGAGGGGTGCGCACCATAGCCGAGCCATACGGCAGCGGGAAGACCTTAGCGCCCCGGCGCGGTCGGTCTAATCGGCGTTTTCTGCGTACCTTGTAGGATATTTCCTAATTTACCACTGCGCGGCGGGCGTGGCCGTGGCTGGCAGATTTAACCGCGGCGGCGTGACGCGGCCTTATGGCCGCTGCTACACGGGCGGGCGGCGCTTGTTCGACTGCGCATTACTAAAGATTAAGCCACCGCGCACGTTCGCCCATGGACACTGAAGAAATTTTCATGGCTGCGAAAGGTCGATATTCAGGCGGTTCGGCGGGCCCCGGCTATTGTTACGCCACTAGCAACTATGCATGTTGCATAAGCGTCTTTTAATAACAAAAAAACCTCTATATCCTCCGCCACCCGCAACTGAAACGATTTTTTTGCGTAATAAAACCTACATTCTCCATTGACATTAATGCCATCGAAGAATGTACCGTTTGGTTAATAATTAAAGATCCTTAATAAATGCCAAAATTCGAACTTCGCCGCGCCCGCGTCGCCGGCCGCATCAACGTATCGCCTGCCCTGCGCCTGCTGGGCGGCATGACTGCCCTGGGCCTGGCCTCCTGCGTACAGGCCGCGCCGGCCTTCGACGCCGACTCGCCCTACATGCTGGGCGACTGGGGCGGCAAGCGCACCGAGCTGCACGACCTGGGCTACGACTTCAAGATGGAGTACGTGGGCGAGTCGGGTTCGAACCTGCACGGTGGCTACAACCATGACCACGCCACCCGCTACAGCGACCAGTTCGCGCTGGGCGTGCACATGGACCTGCAGAAGATTCTGGGCTGGCACGACGCCGAGTTCCAGCTGACCCTGACCGACCGCAACGGTGACAACATCACCAACGACCGCGTGGCCGACCCACGCACCGGCGGCATCAGCTCGTCCCAGGAAGTCTATGGCCGTGGCAGCATCGTGCGCCTCACGCAGATGTACTACGAGCAGAAGTTCTTCGACCAGAAGCTCGACATCAAGGTCGGCCGCTTTGGCGAAGGCGAAGATTTCAACAGCTTCCAGTGCGACTTCCAGAACCTGGGCTTCTGCGGCTCGCAGGTGGGTAACTGGGCCACTGGCATCTGGTACAACTGGCCGGTCAGCCAATGGGCTGCACGCGTCAAATACCACCTGAACGACGAAGTGTACGCACAGGTTGGCGCCTATGCCCTGAACCCGTCGAACCTGGAAAATGGTAACGGTTTCAAATTGAACAACGCCGGCAACGAAGGCGCCGTGCTGCCGGTCGAGCTGGTGTGGACGCCGAAGGTCAACGGCCTGCCGGGCGAATACCGCGTGGGTTACTACTACAGCACCGCCAACGCCAAGGACGTCTACAAGGACAGCAACGGCCAACCAGCGGCGCTGACCGGTGACGACTACCGCTCCAGCTCCAGCAAGCATGGCTACTGGCTGACCCTGAACCAGCAACTGACCTCCCAGGCCAGCGACCAGTCGCGCGGCCTGAGCGTGTTCGGCAACGTCACCGTCCACGACAAGAAGACCAACATGGTCGACAACTATGTCCAGGCCGGCGTCGTCTACAAAGGCCTGCTCGATGCCCGTCCGAAAGACGACGTCGGCATCGCCGTGGCACGCATCCACGTGAACCCTGCCTACCGCAAGAACGAAGAAGCCACCAACGCCGCCAATGGCGTGACTGACTACAACGACCCTGCGTACATGCCGATCCAGCGCACCGAAACCAGCGTCGAGCTGAACTACGGCGTGCACGTGACCAACTGGCTGACCGTGCGCCCGAACCTGCAATACATCAAGCACCCGGGTGGCGTCGATGAAGTCGACAACGCACTGGTCGCCGGCATCAAGGTGCAGAGCTCTTTCTAACAACAATTCAACTTTACGGAAGAAGTTAACCAGACCACGGGCGTAGGGCACCTGAACTACGCTCGCTTACTCAAACGTAACGGAGAAACCACACTATGAGCACTGAAAGTGCTTTCAGTCGGGGTCGCCTCGCGCCGAGCTTGCTCGGCCTGGTGATGCTGCTAATGGGCCTCGGCCTGCTGGCCGGAGGTGTCAAGCTCGCCACCCTGGGCGGCTCCCTGTACTACGTCATCGCCGGACTTTTCCTGGTGGTTACTGGCGTCCTGCTGCTGACGGGTCGTTCCGTCGCGCTGGGCGTCTACGCCATCTTCCTGCTGGGCAGCACCGTCTGGTCGCTGGCCGAAACCGGCCTGGACTGGTGGCAACTGGTGCCACGCCTGTCGCTGTGGTTCGTGCTGGGCCTGCTGCTGTGGCTGCCATGGTTCCGCAAGCCACTGGTACTGCGTGAAGCCGCGCCAAAAGGTACCTCGGTACTGGGCGTTGCCGTTGTACTGGCCGGTGCCTGCGCCGTTGCCGCACAGTTCACCAGCTACGGTGACATCAGCGGCGACCTGGGTCGCGACACTGCCGACACCACCAGCGCCGCCCCTGCCCAGCCTGATGGCGACTGGCAGTCGTACGGCCGCACCGAGTTCGGTGAGCGCTACTCGCCGCTCAAGCAGATCACCCCGGACAACATCGGCAAGCTGACTGAAGCCTGGCGTATTCGCACCGGCGACCTGCCGACCGCGAAAGACCCGGTAGAGCTGACCAACGAAAACACCCCGCTGAAGGTCAACGGCATGCTGTACGCATGTACTGCCCACAGCAAGGTGCTGGCCCTGGACCCGGACACCGGCAAGGAAATCTGGCGCTACGACCCGCAACTGCAGGGTCCTAACGACAACGACTTCCGTGGCTGGGCGCACATGACCTGCCGTGGCGTTTCGTACTACGACGAAGCCGCCTACAGCAAGTCCGACGCCATCAGCGTGCCGGCTGCCCTGTCGGCCGCCGGCCAGGCCGTGGCCACCAGCTGCCCACGCCGCCTGTACCTGCCGACCGCCGACGCGCGCCTGATCGCGCTGAACGCCGACACCGGCAAGGTCTGCGAAGACTTCGGCAACAAAGGTGCCGTGGACCTGCGCGCCAACATCGGCAAGTTCACCCCGGGCGGCTACTACGCCACCTCGCCTGCTGCCATCACCCGTAACCTGGTGATCATCGGCGGCCACGTGACCGACAACGAATCCACTGACGAGCCTTCGGGCGTGATCCGTGCGTACGACGTGCACGACGGCCACCTGGTATGGAACTGGGACGCCGGCAACCCGGACGAAACCGCTCCAATCGCCGAAGGCAAGTTCTACACCCGCAACTCGCCGAACATGTGGTCGCTGGCCAGCGTCGACGAGAAGCTGGGCATGATCTACCTGCCACTGGGCAACCAGATGCCTGACCAATGGGGCGGCAACCGCACCCCAGAGTCGGAGAAATTCAGTGCCGGCACCGTGGCCCTGGACATCGACACCGGCAAGCTGAAGTGGAACTACCAGTTCACCCACCACGACCTGTGGGACATGGACGTGCCGGCCCAGCCGTCGCTGATCGACCTGAAAACCCCGAGCGGCGTGAAACAGGCGCTGATCCAGCCGACCAAGCAAGGCAGCCTGTACGTGCTGGACCGCGCAACCGGCCAGCCGATCGTGCCGATCCAGGAAGTCGACGCGCCGAAAGGTGCCGTGGAAGGCGACCACAGCTCGCCAACCCAGGCTCGTTCGGAACTGAACATGCTGCCACCTGAGCTGAATGAAAAGGCCATGTGGGGCGTGACGCCGTTCGACCAGCTGCTGTGCCGCATCCAGTTCAAGTCGCTGCGTTATGAAGGCCAGTACACCCCTCCGTCGGTCCAGGGCAGCATCATCTACCCAGGCAACGTCGGTGTGTTCAACTGGGGTGCGGTCTCGATCGACCCCGTGCGCCAGATGCTGTTCGCCAGCCCGAACTACATGGCCTTCGTTTCCAAGCTGGTGCCACGTGCCCAGGTGGAAGCCGGCAGCAAGCGTGAAAGCGAAACCAGCGGCGTGCAGCCGAACAGTGGCGCCCCGTACGCCGTGATCATGCACCCGCTGATGTCGCCGTTCGGCGTACCGTGCCAGGCACCTGCCTGGGGCTACGTTGCCGGTGTCGACCTGACCACCAGCAAGGTGATCTGGAAGCACAAGAACGGCACCAGCCGTGACAGCTCGCCGATCCCACTGGGCCTGACCCTGGGCGTCCCAAGCATGGGCGGCTCGATGATCACTGCCGGTGGTGTTGGTTTCCTGAGCGGCACCCTGGACCAGTACATCCGTGGCTACGACGTCAAGACCGGCAAGAAACTGTGGGAAAGCCGCCTGCCGGCTGGCGGTCAGTCGACGCCTATGACCTACACCGGCAAGGACGGCGAGCAGTATGTGCTGTCGGTTGTCGGCGGCCATGGCTCGCTGGGCACCAAGATGGACGACTACATCATTGCTTACAAGCTGTCCAAGTAAGGCTTTGATGTAACGAAAAACGGCTCCCCAGGGAGCCGTTTTTTTATGGGTTGGTTTTTTGGCGGACAGGCTTGATTTTTGTGGTGGTCATCAGATCGAGCGCCGCCCGCGCGGCGCTCGATCTGATGAACGCTAAAAATCTAGCGCCTGGCCCCAGGAAGCGCCGCCTCCGCTACTTCTCGATCACTTCCCCACGCATCGGCGCCAACCGCGCAATCAACCGATTCTGCGCCGTCACCGGCACACCCTGGTCTTCCATGGCCTTGATCAGGTCCTCCACCAACGCATTGAAATCACTGCGGGTCAGGTGCTGCCCCTTGTGCGACTCGGCCATGGTGTCACCGGTGTAGGTGCAGGGCCCGCCCGCCTCGACGCAGAACTGCTCGATCAGCTTGTCACGCAGGCGGGTGATGTTGATGTTGCGGAAGTGTTCGACGATGCGCTCGTCATGGGCGATGTGCAGCAGCATGCCCTCGACAATCCGGGTGATGCCGGGCTTGGCGCCCAGGTCGCGGTACAGGCTATCGTCCTTGGGTGGCTGGGTGTTCGCGGTGCAGGCGCCGAGCAGCAAGGCGGTGGCAAGCAACAGGCGGCGCATGTCAGTAGCTCCCCTGAATCGACAGGTACGTGCCGTTCTGGTTGTCCAGGGTGGCGATCTCGCCCAGGCGCGCGTAGGCCAGCACCACGGACACGTGTTTGTTGGGGAACCAGCCTACGAACAGGTCGGCCCAATCGCTCTCACCGGAAAACGACAGGTTGTCAGGCTTTTCCTTGTACTCCAGGCCCACTGCCCAGCGCGGGTTGAACAGCACGGCCACCGAGCCTTCCTTGAGCACGCTGCGGGTGTCGCGGCGGTCACCGCCAAAACCCAGCAGGCCCAGTTCGTTGGCGCGGCTGTAGCGCAGGTTGCCGTTCACCAGCAGGTCGTAGCCGAAGGCGCCGCCGATGAACAGGCGGCTGGCCGCCAGGTAGCCCTCGACGTCGGAGTCGCGCTTGGCGCCGACCATCTGCGGGATCTCGAAGTTGTTGTCGTGCTTGTACTCAAGCCCCAGGGACACCTGGGGCAACTGGTCGTAGATCAGGTCGCCGAACAGGCGCACCTTCACGCCGAAGATGTCCTGGCCCAGGCTGCTCTGCGGCAGGTTGAGCTGGTGCCCCAGGGTGCCGAGGTCGAAGCGCTGGTGCGCGTAGGAGACTTCCACGCGGTTGTCGTAGCTGGCCGCCAACCCCACCACATCGAGGTTGTAGTCGGGCAGGTCGACATGGGTGCCGAACGCCGTGGCGCCCCACTCACCCTGCTCGCCATAGCCGGCCAGCACCGCCCAGGGGTTGATGCCACCACCCGCCGCGCCATCCAGGCTGGACGCGCCACCGGTGGCCAACAGGCGCCCCTGGTCCGCCACGGCGACCGAAGACAGGCACAACGAACACAGCAGCAGGGACAATCGACGTGTCATATTTCAATGGACCATGGCAGACAAGGAAGGCAGGGGTTTCTTCAGCCAGGCCTCGAAGGCCGCGGCGGTGAGCGGGCGGCTGATCAGGTAGCCCTGGGCCGTGTCGCAGTGCCAGCGCTCCAGCAGGCGCAGGCTGTGTTCGTATTCGACGCCCTCGGCCACCACCTTGAGGCCCAGGTTGTGGCTCATCTCGATGGTGGAACGCACGATCACCGCGTCCTCGCTGGTTTCATCCAGGTTGCGCACGAACGACTGGTCGATTTTCAGCTCCTGCACCGGCAGGCGCTTGAGGTGCGCCAGCGACGAATAGCCGGTGCCGAAGTCGTCCACCGACAGGCTGATGCCACACTCGCGCAGGCGGTGAAGCACCTTCAGGGCCGACTCCGGCTCGCGCATGATGGCGCTTTCGGTGATCTCGAATATCAGCTGCCCGGCGGGCACGCTGTACAGTTTGAGCAGCGCCGAGACGCGGTCGGCCAGGTCCTGGCCCAGCAGGTCATCGGCGGAGATGTTTAGCGACAGCTGCACGCGCATGCCGCGGCCGTTCCATTCGCTGAGCTGGCGGATACCTTCCTCGATCACCCAGCGGGTCAGCAACTGGATGCTGCCGGTGCGCTCGGCCAGCTCGATGAACTCGCCGGGCGAGACGATGCCCAGCTGCGGGTGGTGCCAGCGCAGCAGCGCCTCCGCCTGGCGCACCTGGCCCTGGCGGATGTCCAGCTTGGGCTGGTAGTTGAGCAGCAGCTCGCCGTTGTCGGCAGCGCGGCGCAGGTCGCGGATCAGGCGAATCTGGCGCTGGTGCGCCAGGTCGCGGCCCTGCTCGTACACCTGCAGGCGGCCGGGCATCTGCGAGGCATCCTTGAGCGCCACGGCGGCGCGGCCCAGCAGCTCTTCGGCATTGGCGCCATCGGCGGGGAACGCAGCAATGCCGATGCGGCAGTCCAGGGCCACGTCGTGGCCGTTGAAGCGGTGGGGCTTGAGCAGCAGCTGCTGGAGTTTGTCCGCGCGGGCCACGGCGCTGTCGCTGTCGGTGTGTTCCAACAGCAGCAGGAATTCATCGGCGATCAAGTGCGCCAGGGTGTCGCCGGGCGTCAGCGTGGCTTGCAGGCGTTGCCCCACCTGTTTCAGCAGGCCGTCGACGAACGCCGGGCCGGCGCCTTCGCTCAGTGCCCGCAGGTTGTCCACGCCCAGGTACAGCAGGGCCATGGGCCGGTTGGCAGCGATGGCGCTGCTCAGGCGTTCCATGGCCAGCGTGCGGTTGGGCAGGCCGGTGAGGCTGTCATGCAGGGCGTTGTGGGCCAGCTGCTGTTCGCGTTCGGCAATGCCTTCGCGCATGTGGTTGAAGGCCTTGGCCAGTACCCCCAGCTCGTCACGACGTTCCAGGTCCACCGGGCTCTGGTAGTCGCCATTGCCGATACGCTGGGCCGCCTGGGCCAGCACCTGCACCGGCTGCGAGACGCTGCGCGCCAGCAGCAGCGCGCCGGCCAGGGACGCCGCCAGCGCCGCCAGGGCGATCACCAGAATGGTGTTATCCAGCGTCGCGAAGGCATGCAGGGCCTCGTCCAGCGGGCTTTGCAGCAGGGCGATGACCTGGCCGCCGTCGCTGTCATCGAGCATCAGCGGCTGGCTGAGGTAGCGGCGGTGGTCATGGGTGGCCAGCGACACCTGGTGGCTGGCGCCGTTGGCCAGCATCCACTCGGTGATGGAGCCCTGCAGCTCGTCGGGCTGGGTGCTGACCAGCTTGCCCAGTTGCCCGCTGTCACGGGACAGGAACGACACCTGCAGGTTGGTCAGGGTATGCAGCTCTTGCGCCAGCGCGGCGTCCATGACGAAGCCCACCACCACCCGGCCGATGGGCAGCGGCGCCATCACCGGCGCTTCCACCAGCAGGTGCGGCTCACCGCGCAAGGGCACGATCAACATCGACTGGTTCTGCCGCCGCGCATCGCGCAGCGCCTGGTCGAAACGGAAGGGGCTGCCATCCTGCAATTCGGCAACGGTACTGGCCATGACCTTGCCGTCCATGCTTAGCAGGATCATGTCGCTGGCGCCGATGCGCGAACCGTGGTTGGCCAGGGCCGAGCGAATGGTGGCCGAGTCGCCGCTGGCCACCGCGTCGCGGAAGCCAAAGTCGGCGGCCAGCAGCTGCGCGGCGTCCTTCAGGCGCTTGCCGCGCGCGTCCAACAGGCGCTCGAATACCCGCGCACCCAGCTGCAGCTGATCGGTGGCCTGGGACCGCACCGCGTCGGTGGTGGCCAACTTCACCGACAGGGTCAGCGCGGCAATCACCACCAGCAGCAACAGAATCAGGACGCAGGCAATGCGTGCCTGGAAACTACTTCTCAGTTTCACGGACAGCTTTATTGAAGGCATCGCCGAAGCCACTCGTTTCAGGAGCATGGGGGGTGTCGGCCGCGGACGGCGCCACCGTGAGGTTCCAGGAACGCTGCAGGCCGCTGGCGGCGACGTCGATGGCGCCACCGCTGACGGTTTGCATGTCGGGCAACTGCGGGTGCCACAGGGTGACCTGATAATGGCCTGGCGGCACGTCCAGGCTCAGGCTGCCGTCGGCACCACTGACGGCAAACCACGGATCATCGGTCACGTAGATATAACCCAGCATCCAGTCATGAATGTTGCAACCCAGCACCACTACCCCGGGTTTATCGAACAGCAGTGGCTTGGTCGGCGTCCCTTCGTACAAGCGTAGTTCGAAACGCTTGGGGGTTGAGAACGAATACACCTGGTGGCGGATGTTGTCGCTGTTGGGAAACTTGATGTTGGTGCCGGTGTGCACGGCGAGCACGTGGGGCACGAACTCCTGCTTGACCTGGTCCATGTCGGCGTTGGCCACCGCGTTGCCCGGGCCCTGGCCCTGCAGGCTGAGCACGGCGCCGGGCAGCGGCTTGCCGGCGGGGTCGACGATTTGCACTTTCAATGGCGCGGCCACGCACGCGGCGGACACGTACAGGCCCAGGAGCGTTGCAGCAACATGCTTGAACATTTTCGCCATAGCGGCACCCAAGGTCAGAAATCAGAATGCGCCAGCCTTGGCAATCGCGTGCCCCGGCAGGTTAACCGTACCGGACAAAGAGATCACGCGGAAAAAAGCGGCAAATAGCCATCACTGAATTTTCCCGACGAAAGGCGGCGAGCCAGGCCGGCGAGAATAGCACTTGATCGTCTATTTCGCGGCCTGCACGGCAGCTTGTGTGCAGGTGCCGGGGGTATATGAAGGTTATCGTCAGCTTTTGGTAAAGCTGGAGTGCCGCCATTGAAACCACCGGGCATCTGCCCCATCTAACCGCCATAGTCATTTGCGCAGGTGCCCCATGAGCGACCAGCAGGATTTCCCCGAACACCCGAACGATCATCTGGAAAACGACCACATCGAGCACTCGACCCATTCCAGCACCGAGCTGGCGTTGCCCGACCAGAACCTGCCGGACAAGGTCTACATCATCCCTATCCACAACCGGCCGTTCTTCCCGGCCCAAGTGTTGCCGGTGATCGTCAACGAGGAACCCTGGGCCGAGACCCTCGACCTTGTGGCCAAGGAGCCGCACCACTCGCTGGCGCTGTTCTTCATGGAAACGCCCCAGGACACCCGCCACCTGGACACCTCCAACCTGCCGCTGTACGGCACCCTGGTGAAGATCCACCACGCCAGCCGCGAGAACGGCAAGCTGCAGTTCGTGGCCCAGGGCCTGTCGCGGGTGCGTATTCGCTCGTGGCTCAAGCACCACCGCCCGCCGTACCTGGTGGAAGTCGAATACCCGCACCAGCCCGCCGAGCCCACCGATGAGGTGAAGGCCTACGGCATGGCCCTGATCAACGCGATCAAGGAGCTGCTGCCACTGAACCCGCTGTACAGCGAAGAGCTGAAGAACTACCTCAACCGCTTCAGCCCCAACGACCCCTCGCCGCTTACCGACTTCGCCGCGGCCCTGACCTCGGCCACCGGCGCCGAGCTGCAGCAGGTGCTGGACTGCGTGCCGATGCTCAAGCGCATGGAAAAAGTGCTGCCCATGCTGCGCAAGGAAGTGGAAGTGGCGCGGCTGCAGAAAGAGATTTCCGCCGAGGTGAACCGGCAGATCGGCGAGCACCAGCGCGAGTTCTTCCTGAAAGAACAGCTCAAGGTCATCCAGCAGGAGCTGGGCCTGACCAAGGACGACCGCAGCGCCGACCTCGAACAGTTCCAGCAGCGCCTGGAAGGCAAGACCCTGCCCGCCCAGGCGCAGAAGCGCATCGACGAGGAAATGGGCAAGCTGGCGATTCTTGAAACCGGCTCGCCGGAATACGCCGTTACCCGCAATTACCTGGAATGGGCCACCGCCCTGCCCTGGGGCGTGTATGGCAAGGACAAGCTGGACCTCAAGTTCGCCCGCAAGGTAATGGACCAGCACCACGCTGGCCTGGATGACATCAAGAGCCGCATCCTCGAATTCCTCGCCGTGGGCGCCTACAAGGGCGAGATCAGCGGTTCCATCGTGCTGCTGGTGGGCCCGCCGGGCGTGGGCAAGACCAGCGTCGGCAAGTCCATCGCCGAATCGCTGGGGCGGCCGTTCTACCGCTTCAGCGTTGGCGGCATGCGCGACGAGGCCGAGATCAAGGGCCACCGCCGCACCTACATCGGCGCCCAGCCGGGCAAGCTGGTGCAGGCGCTGAAGGATGTGGAGGTGATGAACCCGGTAATCATGCTCGACGAGATCGACAAGATGGGCCAGAGCTACCAGGGCGACCCGGCCTCGGCGCTGCTGGAAACCCTGGACCCGGAACAGAACGTCGACTTCCTCGACCACTACCTGGACCTGCGCCTGGACCTGTCCAAGGTGCTGTTCGTGTGCACCGCCAACACCCTGGACTCCATTCCCGGGCCGTTGCTGGACCGCATGGAAGTGATTCGCCTGTCGGGCTACATCACCGAGGAAAAGCTGGCCATTGCCAAGCGTCACCTGTGGCCCAAGCAGCTGGAAAAGGCTGGCGTCGACAAGAGCAAGCTGAGCATCAGCGACAGTGCCCTGCGCACCGTGATCGAGGGCTATGCCCGCGAGGCAGGGGTGCGGCAGCTGGAGAAACAGTTGGGCAAGCTGGTGCGCAAGGCCGTGGTGAAACTGCTGGATGAACCCGACGCGGTGATCAAACTGGGGCCCAAGGACCTGGAGGCGTCGCTGGGCATGCCGGTGTTCCGCAGCGAGCAGATGCTGTCGGGCAAGGGCGTGATCACCGGCCTTGCCTGGACCAGCATGGGCGGCGCCACGCTGCCCATCGAGGCCACACGCATCCACACCCACAACCGCGGTTTCAAGCTGACCGGGCAGCTGGGCGAGGTGATGAAGGAGTCGGCGGAAATCGCCCACAGCTACATCAGCTCCAACCTCAAGCAGTTCGGCGCCGACACCACCTTCTTCGACGAAGCCTTCGTGCATTTGCACGTGCCCGAGGGCGCCACGCCCAAGGACGGCCCCAGCGCCGGGGTGACCATGGCCAGCGCCCTGCTGTCCCTGGCCCGCGACCAGGCGCCGAAGAAGGGCGTGGCCATGACCGGCGAGCTGACCCTGACCGGGCACGTGCTGCCCATTGGCGGGGTGCGCGAGAAAGTCATCGCCGCGCGCCGGCAGAAGATCAACGAACTGATTCTGCCGGAGGCCAACCGTGGCAACTTCGAGGAGCTGCCCGATTACCTCAAGCAGGGACTGACGGTGCACTTCGCCAAGCGCTTTGCTGATGTAGCGAAAGTGCTGTTCTGACCGCGGACGCGGCCTGCGGCCGCTGCTACAGCCGTAGCAGCGGCCGCAGGTCGCGTCATGACGCACATCTTCAGTTATGCTGACGGCCATCCCGTTCACCTGGAGCCGCCCATGACCGCTGCCCGCCTCCTCCTGCCCGCCAGCCTTGCGCTGCTGGCCGCCTGCGCCCAGCAACCAACGCACAACGTCGACCTGGCCAAGCAAAGCCAATGCCCGCTGAAACTGGTCACCGGCCAGACCCTGACCCTGGCCCTGCCCAGCAACCCCACCACCGGCTACCGCTGGCTGGTGCAGAACCCTGCGCCCAACGTGCTGCAGGTGCTGAGCCCGGAGGTCTACACCAACCCCGAGGACGCGGGGCTGGTGGGCGCTGCAGGCCAGTCGGTGTGGCGCTTCCAGGCCAAGGCTGCGGGCGAGGGGCATCTGCTGCTGGTGTTGCAGCAGCCGTGGGCGCCGGAGGTGAAGCCGGTGCAGGTGTTTGATTGTTCCATCAAGGTCAATTAGCCCTTGTGGGAGCTGCCTGTCTATCTCACCTGCAATAAACCGCCAATCCCGGTAAAATCCCGGCCTTCGTTTTTTACCGACCCGCCGGAACCGCCGTGAGCAAAGAACCCGACCGCATTTTCGCCCAGCCCCTGGCCCAGGTGCCCGACTTCGCCTTCAACGAAGACGTGGTGCGGGTGTTCCCGGACATGATCAAGCGCTCGGTGCCCGGCTACCCGACCATTGTCGAGAACCTCGGCGTGCTGGCCGCGCAATTTGCCCAGCCGCACACTACGCTGTACGACCTGGGCAGCTCCCTGGGCGCCGTGACCCAATCGTTGCGCCGCCATGTGCGGACCGATGGTTGCCGGGTGATTGCGGTGGACAACTCCAGCGCCATGGTCGAGCGCTGCCGCGAATACCTCAACGCCCAGGACTCGATGTTCCAGGAGCTGCTGCCGGTGCAGGTCATCGAAGGCGACATCCTCAGCCTGGACTTCGCCCCGGCGTCGGTCATCGCCATGAACTTCACCCTGCAGTTCATCGCCCCCGACCAGCGCCTGGGCCTGCTGCAACGTATCCGCCAGGCCCTGGTGCCCGGCGGTGCACTGATTCTGTCGGAGAAGCTGCGCTTCGCCGATGAACAGGAACACGAACTGCTCACCAACCTGCACATCGCCTTCAAGCGTGCCAATGGCTACAGCGAACTGGAAATTGCCCAGAAGCGCAGCGCCATCGAGAACGTGATGAAGCCCGACAGCCTGGAGGAAAACCGCGAGCGCCTGCTGGCCGCCGGTTTCACCAAGGTAGTGCCCTGGTTCCAATGCCTTAACTTTGCCTCGTTGATTGCCCTGCCATGATTGATCTAGCCCCCCTGGTCCGCCGCATGGCGGGCACGCCCCTGGCCAAGTGGAGCGAGGGCCTGCAGGCCCAGCTCGACGCCAAGATGGAAAAAGGCCACGGTGACCTGGAGCGCTGGCAAGCGGCCCTGGACGCCCTGCCCGCCCTGGTACCCAGCGAAATCGAGCTGGCCAGCAGCCTGACCCTGGACTGCGCCTGCGAAGACGCCACCCGCGCCCAGATGCGCAGCGCGCTGATGGGCCTGTCGCCTTGGCGCAAGGGCCCGTTCAACCTGTTCGGCGTGCACGTCGACACTGAATGGCGCTCGGACTGGAAATGGTCGCGGGTGGCCCCGCACCTCGACCTCAAAGGCAAGCGCGTGCTGGACGTGGGCTGCGGCAATGGCTACTACCAGTGGCGCATGCTCGGCGCCGGCGCCGACAGCGTTATTGGCGTGGACCCCAACTGGCTGTTCTTCTGCCAGTTCCAGGCCGTGCAGCGCTACCTGCCGGAGCTGCCCGCCTGGCACCTGCCGTTCGCCCTGGAAGACCTGCCAGCGAACCTGGAAGGCTTCGACACGGTGTTCTCCATGGGCGTGTTCTACCACCGCCGCTCGCCCATCGAGCACCTGCTGGCGCTGAAGGACTGCCTGGTGAAAGGTGGCGAGCTGGTGCTGGAAACCCTGGTGGTGGAAGGCGACAAGCACCAGGTGCTGGTGCCCGAGGACCGCTACGCGCAGATGCGCAACGTGTGGTTCCTGCCGTCGGTGCCAGCCCTGGAGCTGTGGCTGCGGCGCGCCGGTTTCACTGACGTCGAGTGCGTGGACGTGAGCGTCACCACCGTGGAAGAACAGCGCAGCACCGAGTGGATGAAGTACCAGTCGCTGGGCGATTTCCTCGACCCCAACGACCACAGCCGCACCATCGAAGGCCTGCCGGCGCCAATGCGCGCGGTGATCAAGGCCCGCAAGTAATCCACCTGTGGGAGCTGGCTTGCCAGCGAGCTGTGGCTGCCCCGAAAAGCTCGCTGGCAAGCCAGCTCCCACAAGGGTTACACCAACCCGTCGATCATCACCTGGGCGCTGCCCTGCGAGCAGCGTTCCACCCGCCCACGCACGCCGTACACCGTGGCCAGCGTCGCGCTGTCGATGACCTCGGCCGGCGCGCCGTGGGCAATCAGTTGCCCGCCCTTGAGCATCAGTACCCGGTCGGTCTGGCGCAGGCTGATGTTGATGTCGTGCAGCACGATCAAGGTCACCATGTTGCGCTCGCGGGTCTCCTGGCCGATCACCTCCATCACGTGAAACTGGTAGTTCAGGTCCAGCGCACTCAGCGGCTCGTCCAGCAACAGCAGCAGGGGCTTGCGGATCAGCGCCTGGGCCAGGCCCACCAGCTGCTTCTGGCCGCCCGACAGCTGGTCGAGGAAGCTCATGGCCAGGTGGGCAATGCCCAGCCGTTCCAGCAGCGCTTGCGCTTCGTCGATGTCCTGCTGGCGCGGGGTGTTGCCACTGGCGCGGCGGGCCACCAGCAGCGATTCGAACACCCGCAGGTGCACGCTGGCCGGCAGGCTCTGGGGCAGGTACACCACGCGCTCGGCGCGGGCGGCGTAGCTGGCCTTGAGCAGGTCTTCACCTTCCAGCAACACCTGGCCGCTGGCGGGTGTCAGGCCGGCGATTGCCTTCAGCAGGGTGGATTTGCCACAGCCGTTGGGGCCCAGCAGCGCCGTGACCTGGCCACGGCCAACACTGGCCAGGGACAGTTGTTCGATGATGCGACGCTTGCCGTAGCTGACGTCCAGTTGCCGTACTTCAAACATCAGTGGCCTCCGTTGCGGCGCAGCACAATCGACAGGAAGAACGGGATACCCACCAGCGAGGTGACGATACCCACCGGAATCAGCACCCCGGGAATGATGTTCTTCGACGCCACCGAGGCCAGCGACAGAATCAACGCGCCGGCCAGGGCGCTGCCCGGCAGGTAGAAACGATGGTCCTCGCCAAACAGCAGCCGCGCGATGTGCGGGCCTACCAGGCCAATGAAACCAATGGTGCCGACGAAAGCCACCGCCAGCGCCGACAGCACGCTGACCCGCAGCAAGGTGCCCAGGCGCAGGCGCTTGACGTCGATGCCGAAGCTGGCCGCGCGGTCCTCACCCAGGCGCAGCGCGGTCAATTGCCAGGCCCGGCGCAGGGCCATGGGCAGTGCTACCGCCACTGCCAGCGCCAACAGGCCGACCTTCATCCAGCTGGCCCGGGCCAGGCTGCCCAGGGTCCAGAACACCAGGGCCTGCAGCGAGTCCTCAGTGGCCACGAACTGAATCAGCGACACCAGCCCGCCAAAGGTGAAGCCCAGGGCAATGCCGAACAGCACCACCACGCTGGTGTCGGCCTTGCGCCAGCGCGCCAGCAGGTCCAGCGCCAGGGTGGCGACCAGGGCGAAGATGAAGGCGTTGATCGCCACCAGCCACTCGTCCGGCACGCCGGGAATGCCCAGGTTCAGCACAATTGCCAGCGCCGCGCCAAACGCCGCGGCATGGGACACGCCCAGGGTGAACGGGCTGGCCAGCGGGTTGTTGAGGATGGTCTGCATCTCGGCGCCGGCCAGGCCCAGGGCCGCGCCCACCAGCACCGCCATCAGCGCCTGGGGCAGGCGAATGCTCCACACAATCACCTGCTGGCCGGGGTTCACCGAGGCCTTGTGCAGCAGGGTCTGCCACAGGTCATGCAGGGTCAGGCCCGACGGCCCCAACGTGAAGTCCAGCAGCAGCGAGGCGACGATGGCCACCACGAACAGCCCCAGCAGCATCAGGCGCCGACGCAGCACGCGCTGGTAGTCGTCGGTGATCGCCTGCTGCGTCATGACTTCCATGTTCATGGCGTGGCCTGCAGGTCGGCCCAGAAGGCGCCGCTGATGTCTTCAGGCAGCATTTTCTGCAGCTCGGCCTGGGTCTTCAGCGGGTCAAGGTCCTTGAACTGCTGCGGGTAGAACCACTTGGCCATGGCTTCCACCGCCATGATGTTCAGCGGCGAGTTGTAGAAGTTGTGCCACACGCCATGCACCCGGCCCTCGCGTACGGCGGTCAGGCTGCTGATGCCCTCGCGGGCCACCAGGGTCTGCAGGCTGGCGCGGGCGTTGGCCACGCTCACGCCACCACCGGCCTTGTAGCCGGCGTCGGTGGCGGTGTTGTCGCGGGTACCGCTGACCAGATAGAAGCGCGGGTCGGCGGCGATGAGTTTTTCCAGGTTGATGTCACCGATGATGCCCGGCAGCAGCCCGGCGGCGATGTTGTTGCCGCCGGCGGCCTCGATGAACTCGCCCATGTTGCCGTTGCCGGCGGTGTGGCAGCAGGGAATGCCGCCCTTGCCGACGCCGGCCAGCATCTCGATGAACACGCTGGGGCGTTGCTCGCGCGGAATCGTCGCCACCACATCCTGCACCCGCTTCAGGTGCTGCTGGTAGAAATCGACGTAGGCCTTGGCCTGGGGCTCGCGGTGCAGTACCTGGCCGAGCAGGCGCATGCTCGGCACGGTGTTCTGCAGCGGGTGCTGGCGGAAGTCGATGAACACTACCGGCACGCCGGCGTCCTGCAGTTGCTTGACGATGGGGTTGTCCAGGCTTGGGCCGTGGCCGGCGATGCCGAAGATAGCCACGTCGGGGTTCAACGCCAGGACTTTCTCAGCGCTGACGCTGGCTTCCGAAGTGGTACCGATGGTCGGTACCTTGGCAATGGCCGGGTAGATGGCCTTGAAGGCCTCGTAGCCAGGCTTGTCCACCGAGCTCAACTCACCCTGCCAGCCGGCCACGCGCTTGAACGGCTGTTTACCTTCCAGCAGCGCCAAGGCGTAGATCATCCGCCCCTCGCCCAGCAGCACGTGCTGGGGGTTATCGGGCACCTGCACCGTGCGCCCGGCGATGTCTGTGACCGTCTGCGCCAGCAGCAACGGGCTGAACAGGCTCAGGGCCAAGGCGGCCAGCAGGCCTTTGGCGCGGGTGGAACGGGTAGCACGGCGTTGCATCGGGACACCTCGGTCGGATGAAAAACGCCGCCGATTTTAACTGCCAATGATTCCCAACTACGTGAAACATGCGTCAGGTGCGGCTCACACCAGCACACTGCGGTCGAACACGAACACCTTGCCCGGCTCTGGCCGGTGCTCCAGCAACGTCTGCGGGCGGCCCATGGGCGGCCGGTTCTTGGCCCCGGTGTCGACGATCCAGCCCTTGTCCTTCATGCGTTCCAGGCGCCCGCGCAAGGTGGTGTGCTGCACCGCCTGGCCCAGGCTGGCCTCGAAGGCGGCCAGGGCCTCGGTGACGGTGAAGCGCGGCTGCAACAGGTGCAGCGGCAACGCCGTGTACACCGCTTTTGCCGACAGGCGGGCGTGGGCCTGGGCCACCAGTTCGGCGTGGTCGAAGGGCAGCGCCGGGATGGCGTCCAGGGCAAAGAAGCGCAGGTCGTCGCCCTCAAGTACGGTGGTCGGGCACAGCAGCGCCAGGTAAATGGTGCTCATGGACCAGCCGCGCGGGTCGCGCGTGGCGCTGCCCACGGTGGCCACCTGCTCCAGGTGCCGTGGCACTACCCGCGCCTTCTCGTCCAGGGCACGGGTGGCGGCGGCGTCCAGGCTGGCGTCGGCGCAGCGGCCATTCACCAGCACGCCGGGCAACGCCCACTGGTCCTTGAACGGCTCGCGGGCGCGGCGTATCAGCAGCAGCTCCAGGCGCTGCTGCGGGTTGAGGCGCAAGGCGACGATGTCGACGCTGGCCAGTATCTGGGCGTTGTTCATGGGCATCCCCTACTCGTAGCAGCGGCCGCCAGGCCGCGTCCACTGACACCCCCGCGGTACCCGTAGAACGCTGACGCCGCCTGGCGGCAGCTGCTACGGGGTTGGGGGTGATCATGATGAAATTGCTTGACCACATATTACATCAGGTGGAATATGTAGTCACGCACAGCGAAGCAAGGAGTTGCCCCATGAAGATCGCCAGTTTCGACATCGACGCCCAAAAGGGCTTCACGCCCCTCTGCCCGGCCGAGCTGCCGGTGCCCGAAGGCCATCTGATCGGCGCGGCGCTCAACCATCTGGCCAGCTTCGCCAGCCTGCGCCTGGGCAGCAAGGACGCGCACTCGCCGCAGGCCGCCTGGGTGGTCGACAGCCCGGCGCAGATGCTGCAACCGCTGGGCCTGCCCAACGCCGACATCACCTGGGTCAGCCACTGCGTACCCGGCACCCCCGGCTTCGAACTGCTGGACGAATTGCCCAAGCCGCTGGACTACGACTTCTTCGTGTGGAAAGGCATCGAGCCCGACCTGCACCCCTACGGCGCCTGCTACCACGACCTGGCCGACACCCGCAGCACCGGCGCCATCGAGTTCCTGCGCCAGCACACGGTGGGCTTCGTGCTGGTGGGCGGCCTGGCGCTGGACTACTGCGTGAAGACCACCGCCCTGCAACTGCGCAACGCCGGTTTTCGCGTTGGCGTGTACCTGCCCGCCTGCCGCGCCATTGCCGAACCCACCGCGCAGGCCGCCTGCGAACAGATGCAGGCCGCCGGTATTGAACTCTACGCCAGCGCCACCGACCTGGCCGCGGCCGTGAACAAGGAGGCCTGAGCATGGCCGAGAGCGTATTTGCCGACCGTATCGTGCAGAACCTGCTGGACACCGACTTCTACAAGCTGACCATGATGCAGGCGGTACTGCACAACTACCCCAATGCCGAGGTGGAGTGGGAGTTTCGCTGCCGCAACGCCGAGGACCTCACCCCCTACCTTGCCGAGATCCGCTACCAGATCGAACGCCTGGCCGACATTTCCATCACCCACGACCAGCTGGCGTTCCTTGAGCGCATCCCGTTCATGAAGCCGGATTTCATCCGCTTCCTCAGCCTGTTCCGCTTCAACCTGCGCTACGTGCACACCAGCATCGAGGCCGGCCAGTTATGCATCCGCCTGCGCGGGCCGTGGCTGCACGTGATCCTCTACGAGATCCCGCTGCTGGCGATCATCAGCGAGGTGCGCAACCGCCAGCGCTACGGCAACATCATCATGGAGCAAGTCAGCGAGCAGTTGTACAAGAAGCTCGACTGGCTGAAAGGCGAAGCCAGCACCAGCGAATTGGCCGGCTTCCAGCTGGCCGACTTCGGCACCCGCCGGCGCTTCAGCTACCGGGTGCAGGAAGAGGTGGTGCACATCCTCAAGCGCGACTTCCCTGGCCGCTTCGTCGGCACCAGCAACGTGCACCTGGCCCGCGAGCTGGACGTGAAGCCCATCGGCACCATGGCCCACGAATGGTTCATGGCCCACCAGCAGCTGGGCCCGCGGCTGATCGACAGCCAGATCGCCGCCCTCGACTGCTGGGTGCGCGAATACCGAGGCCTGCTGGGCATAGCCCTGACCGACTGCATCACCATGGACGCCTTCCTCCGCGACTTCGACCTGTACTTCGCCAAGCTGTTCGACGGCCTGCGCCACGATTCCGGCGACCCGCTGCAGTGGGCGGAAAAGGCCATCCAACACTATGAAACGCTGGGCATCGACCCGCTGAGCAAAACCCTGATCTTCTCCGACGGCCTGAACATGCCCAAGGCGCTGGAACTGTATAGAGCGCTGCACGGGCGGATCAATGTAAGCTTCGGCATCGGCACCAACCTGACCTGCGACATACCCGGGGTCGAGCCCATGAACATCGTGATCAAGATGACCGCCTGCAACGGCCATCCGGTGGCAAAGATTTCCGACACGCCAGGCAAGACCCAATGCCTGGACGAGAACTTCGTCACCTACCTCAAACATGTATTTCGCGTCTGAATTGCACACTCAGGAGTTCGACATGAGCAACCGTCAAATCGAAATCGCCAAGGCCCTCAACGTCGTGCCGCCGTTCGCCGACGCCACGGCGCTGGAAGCCGAGGTCGAGCGCCGCAAGGCCTTCATCAAGCAGTGCCTGCGCAACGCCCACGTCAAGGTACTGGTGCTGGGTATCAGCGGCGGCGTCGACTCGCTGACCGCCGGCCGCCTGGCCCAGCTGTCGGTGGAAGAGCTGCGCGCCGAGACCGGCGACCAGGGCTATAAATTCATCGCCGTGCGCCTGCCGTACAACATCCAGCACGACGAGCACGACGCGGCCGCCTCGATGCAGTTCATCCGCGCCGACGTCGAAGACACCGTGAACATCGCCGGCGCCGTGCTGGGCCTGTCCGAGCAGGTAGCCCACCTGCACGGCCTCACCGACGCCCGCCGCGACTTCGTCATCGGCAACACCAAGGCGCGCATCCGCATGGTGGCCCAGTACACCATCGCCAACGCCAACAACGGCCTGGTGATCGGCACCGACCACGCCGCCGAAGCGGTGATGGGTTTCTTCACCAAGTTCGGCGACGGCGCCTGCGACCTGGCGCCACTCAGCGGCCTGGTGAAACACCAGGTACGGGCCATTGCCCGGCACCTGGGCGCGCCGGAAAACCTGGTGGAGAAAGTGCCTACCGCCGACCTCGAAGAACTGCGCCCGGGCAAGCCCGACGAAGAAGCCCACGGCGTTACCTACGCGCAGATCGACGCTTTCCTGCACGGCTTGAAGGTCAGCGACGAAGCCTACGCCATCATCGTCCGCACCTACGACAACAGCCAGCACAAACGCGAGCTGCCGTTCGCGCCTTAACCCGCCAGCAGGTGCTGGCCGCGCTCCTTGAGCAAGGCCAGCAGCACCTGCGCCGCCGGCGACAGGTAGCCATCGATGCGCACCGTGACCCCCATGGTGCGTGTCACCGTGGTCTCCGCCAGCACCACCTCACGCAGTAAATTCATGCCAATACCGTGCTCCAGCGACTCGCGCGAGAAGAAGCTGAGCAGGTGGGTGTGGGCGATCAGCCGGGGCAGCACCGACACCGTGTTGCTTTCCACCTGCACCACCGGCGGCGGCAGTTCGCGGCTGGTGAACAGGTTGTCCAGCCAGCGCCGCGAGGACACCGTGGGCCCCGGCAGCACCCAGCGGTAGCGGTTGAGGTCGGCCAGGGTGTAGGGCCCGGCAAAGATCGGGTGGCTGGCGCTGGCCACCACCACGGCCTCGTCGCGCAGCAACGGGTAGCTGGCCAGCGGCCCTTCGCTGGCGATGAACGAACTGATGATCATGTCCAGGCGCCCCGCCACCAGCGATTCACGCAATACGTCGTCCTGGCCGATGGTGAGGCTCAGGGTGATGTCCGGCGCGCGCGCCAACAACGCTGCGGTCAGCTGCGGCAGCAGGTGGTCGGCCATGGACGCCGCGCAGCCCAGGCGAATGGTACCCACCGCACCGCTGGCAAAGTCCTTCACCTCGCGTTCGGTCTCGGCGATGCTCTGGCGCAGCTCGCGGCCACGCGCCAGCAATAGCTCGCCAACGTCGGTGAGCTTGATGCCACGCCCTTCGCGCCGGAACAGCTGGGTACCCAGCGATTCTTCCAGGCGCTGGATGCTCTTGGTCAGCGCCGGCTGGCTGCGGTTGAGCTTCTCGGCGGCACGCCCGAGGTGGCCCAGTTCGGCGATGGTTTCAAAATACGTAAGGTCGCGCAGGTCCATAATTCATAACTGCCAGTTATCGTTTCATCAGTATTAGAAAATAGACTTGATCGGTTGCCACGTCGATAATTCTCTTGCGCCCCGCCTTGACCGGGGCGCCTGGAGACTTGAAATCGTGTCGCGTGCCCCTTCCCTCGCTCTACGCTACTGGCCCACCTGGGCCCAGTGGCTCGCCCTGATCATCCTGGCTGGCAGCGCCGGCCAACTGCTCAACCACCTGCAACTACCCGCCGGGCAATTCGTCGGCCCCATGCTGGTGGCCATCGGCTTTGGCGTGTGCGGCACCACCCTGCGCATCCACCGCCAGGCGTTCCGCCTATGCCAAGGCACCATCGGCCTGCTGGTGGCGCATTCCATCAGCATGGCGGTGCTGAGCGCCCTGGTGCAGTCGTGGCCGGTGATGCTGTTCGCCACCGCCCTGACGGTGCTGCTGAGCACCGCGGTGGGCCTGGTGATGGCCCGCTATGGCGGCATCGGCGCCCGCACCGCGGCCTGGGGCACCTCGCCCGGCGCCGCTTCGGCCATGGTTTCCATGGCCGAGGACAACGGCGCCGACGGCCGTATCGTCGCCACCATGCAGTACGTGCGGGTGGTGTGCGTGGTGATGATCGGCGCGCTGGTCAGCCGCCTGCTGGGCGCCGATGGCAGCGGCACCCAGGCCCACGGCGCGGTGTTCAGCCTGCAGGGCGCGCCGCTGCCGGACCTGGCGCTGAGCCTGGCGGTGATTGTCACCGGCGTGCTGCTGGGCGCGCGCCTGCCGGCCGGCGCCCTGCTGGGGCCGTTGCTGCTGGGCGGCGTGATGCAGTTGTGCGGGCTGATCCACATCGTGCTGCCGGCGCCGGTGCTGAGCCTGGCCTATGCCACGGTGGGCTGCTACGTGGGCCTGCGCTTTGACCGCAGCACCATCCGCTACGTGTTCAAGCGGCTGCCGGCGATGATCAGCGGCTCGCTGCTGCTGATTGTGCTGTGCGCCCTGTCGGCGTGGCTGGTGGCGGGGCTGCTGGGCAAGGATTTCCTCTCGGTGTACCTGGCGACCAGCCCGGGCGGCCTGGATTCGATGGCGATCATCGCCGTGGATACCCAGTCGGACGTGGGGCTGGTGCTGGCGATGCAGACGCTGCGGTTGTTCGGGGTGATCGTGACCGGCGCATGGCTGGCGCGGTGGGTGATTCGGTTGTCGGAGCGGTAGCTCGTATTGATTTCACTCCACAGGAATGAAATCAATACGAAATGAACCAGGCGTCCGGCTTATCGAGCGATACCAGGCCTCGGTAGCTTTGCAGACGTAATGATTTCATTCCGATCTTAAAAACATTAAAACGTAACTAGTTGATTTATATAGATTTAATTTATGGCACCGCCTTTGCTTTGTTCATTTTCATTCCAGACAGAACACAAGGACCGCGCCATGTTCTCCAAAAGCCTCACCCTCGCCGATTTCGACCCCGCCCTGCACGACGCCATCGCCCTGGAGGCGCGCCGCCAGGAGCAGCACATCGAGCTGATCGCTTCCGAGAACTACACCAGCCCGCAGGTCATCGAGGCCCAGGGCTCGGTGCTGACCAACAAATACGCCGAAGGTTACCCGGGCAAGCGCTACTACGGCGGCTGTGAGTTCGTCGACGTGGTCGAGCAACTGGCCATCGACCGCGCCAGGCAGCTGTTCGGCGCCGACTACGCCAACGTGCAGCCGCACTCGGGCAGCCAGGCCAACGCCGCGGTCTTCCTGGCCCTGCTGCAACCGGGCGACACGGTGCTGGGCATGAGCCTGGCCCACGGCGGGCACCTGACCCACGGCGCCAAGGTGAGCTTCTCGGGGCGCTTGTACAACGCCGTGCAGTACGGCATCGATGACCAGGGCCTGATCGACTACGACGAGGTGGAACGCCTGGCCGTGGAGCACCAGCCAAAGCTGCTGATTGCCGGTTTCTCGGCCTATTCCCGCACCCTGGATTTCGCCCGTTTCCGCGCCATTGCCGACAAGGTCGGCGCCTACCTGTTCGTCGACATGGCCCATGTGGCCGGACTGGTTGCCGCCGGCCTGTACCCCAACCCGCTGCCGTTCGCGGACGTGGTCACCACCACCACGCACAAGACCCTGCGCGGCCCGCGCGGCGGGCTGATTCTGGCGCGCAGCAACCCGGCGCTGGAGAAGAAGCTTGATTCGGCGGTATTCCCCGGCGGCCAGGGCGGCCCGCTGATGCATGTCATCGCCGGCAAGGCGGTGTGCTTCAAGGAGGCCCTGGCGCCTGAGTTCACCGCCTACCAGCAGCAGGTCATCGACAACGCCCAGGCCATGGCCGCGGTGTTCGTGGCACGCGGCTACGACGTGGTGTCGGGTGGCACCGACAATCACCTGTTCCTGGTCAGCCTGATTCGCCGCGGCATCACCGGCAAGGACGCTGACGCCGCCCTGGGCCGCGTACACATCACCGTCAACAAGAACGCCGTGCCCAACGACCCGCAGTCGCCGTTCGTGACCTCGGGCCTGCGCATCGGCACCCCGGCGGTCACCACCCGCGGCTTCGGCAAGGCCGAGTGCACGCGCCTGGCGGGCTGGATCTGCGATGTGCTGGACCATCTGGGCGACGCCGACGTGGAGGCCGAGGTTGCCGCCCAGGTTGCGGCACTAAGCCGCGACTTCCCCGTGTACGGCCGCTAGTCGCGCCGGGTTGCCCTCTGGCACACTTCCCCCAAGTGTCCAGAAGGGCAACCTAACAGGCCTGCGGGCCGTTGTCGGGAATAACAATGAAACTGCATCAACTCCGCGCATTAGTCTCTATCCACGAAACCGGTAGCCTGCAAGACGCCTCGCAAGTGCTGCACCTGACCCAGTCGGCCCTGAGCCGGGCCATCAAGGAGCTCGAAAACGAGCTGGGCATCACCTTGCTGGTGCGTTCCAACAAGGGCATGACCCTCACCGAATACGGCCAGCGCATGCTTGGCCACGCCCGCCAGGCGCTGGAAAGCGTGCGCCGCGCGCGCCAGGAAATCGAAGACATGAAGGGCCTGGTGGTGAGCGAGATCACCATCGGCGTGACGCCGGTCACCGCTTTGCTGCAACCCCTCAAGCAGAGCCTGCTGGACTTCCAGCACAGCTACCCCAACGCCACGCTGAAGGTGCTGGAGATGCGCCCCACCCAGCTGCTGCAGCACCTGCGCGACGGCCTGCTGGACTTCGCCCTGACCTCCCAGGTGCCGGCCAACGCCGTGGGCCTGGACTGGCAGCCGCTGTGCCGCATCCCCGGCGTGGTGGTGGTGCGCAAGGACCACCCACTGCGCATGGTGCGCTCGCTGCGGCTGCTGCAGCAGGCGCACTGGATCAGCGTCGACCCGCTCACCGACAGCCAGTCGCAGTTCAACCAGCTGTTCGAGGGCAGCGCCCTGGGCCGCCCGCGCAAGGTGTTCGAGTGCACGGCCATGAACCTGGCGATCAAGATGCTGATCGACAGCGACGCGGTGATGATCATGAGCCAGCCGGCGCTGGGGCATGACCTGGTGGGGATGAGTGACATGTCCAAGCACCTGCTCAAGGTCGACATCCAGGAACCGGTGCCCGAGTACTCGGTGAACCTGGTGTGCGTGAACCGCAGTTACCTGACCAAGACCGCCGGGCAGCTGTTTGCCCAGTTGCAAGAGCAGCTCGCCGGCAAACCCGCCATCGTCTGACGCGTAACAACGACACAGGGTGGGAGCTGGCTTGCCAGCGAGCTTTTGGGGCCTGAACAGCTCGCTGGCAAGCCAGCTCCCACCAACACGATGCAACATCCGATGGAGCATTGCGCAAGGGGTTGCGCGGAGCGCCGGATGAGGTGGTTGGGGCCTCTGTCACGGGCCTTGCTCTGATACGCCGACACCGCAGCCCTGCCAACCAGACGTCTCGCGTTACCCATCTGCCCACCTCAAGGGCACCACATTCGCGCATCCCGGGTGGAAAGTGCCCAGCCCACGCGCCTGGCGTTTTGCGCCCCGCCCCTGACCCGCACCAACGGTTGGGGGCTTGCATAAAAGCGATGTGCACTTTCCCCGGCGCTGTTCAACACTGCGGACCACCACGATCCCGGGTACAGGAACATCGCCATGAAGAGCACCCCCGCCAGTGATTTGCCCCTTCAACCCAGCCCCGCCATGGCGTCGCTGCAAGCGCGCAAGATGCGCCGCGTGGTGGTCGCCTCGTCCCTGGGCAACGGCCTGGAGATCTACGATTTCACCGTGTACAGCTTCTTCGCCGTGATCATCGGCAAGCTGTTTTTCCCTGGCGAGTCGGCACTGGCCTCGCTGCTGATGTCGCTGGCCACCTTCGCCGTAGGCTTCCTGATGCGCCCGCTGGGCGCAGTGGTGATCGGCCGGGTGGCTGACCGCAAAGGCCGCAAGGCGGCGCTGTCGCTGACCATCGCGCTGATGACCCTGGGCACCGGCATCATCGCCTTCACCCCCACCTATTCGAGCATCGGCATCACCGCCACCCTGCTGCTGGTGTTCGGCCGGCTGCTGCAGGGCCTGTCGGCAGGTGGCGAGGTGGGTAGCGCCTCGGCGTTCCTGATGGAATCGGGCAGTACCGCCAACCGCTGCTTCATGGTCAGCTGGCAGGGCGCCAGCCAAGGCGCGGCGGCGCTGCTGGGCGCACTTACCGGGCTGCTGTTGAGCAGCAACCTGAGCCCCGAAGCGCTCGAAAGCTGGGGCTGGCGCGTGCCGTTCGTGATCGGCCTGCTGATTGGCCCAGTGGGCTGGTTCATTCGCCAGCACCTGGAGGAAACCCATACTGAAACCACCAACACGCCTTCGCTGATGCAACTGCTGCGCGAGCACAAAGGCACGCTGCTGCTGGGCATCATGTGGATGGCCGCCTCCACCGTGAGCATGTACATGGTGGTGTTCTACATGCCCACCTACCTGGTGCGCACCCTGCACTACCCGAGCAGCTTCGCCTTCGCCCTGGTGGGCCTGGCCAGCGCCCTGCTGGCGGTGATTCCGCCCATTGCCTCGCGCTACGCCGACCGCCTGCCCCGGCGCAAGCCATTGCTGTACTGGATAGCCGGCCTGGCGCTGGTGTTCGCCTACCCCGCGTTCCTGCTGCTGGGCCTGCAAAGCACCTGGCTGTGCATGCTGGCCATCACCCTGCTGATCATGCCCATGGCCGTAGGCGTGGGTGCCAGCTTCGCCATGCTGATGGAGGCCTTCCCCCGCGAGCAGCGCGTCACCGGGCTGTCGGTGATCTACAGCTTCGGCGTGACCCTGTTCGGCGGCTTCTCGCCGTTGCTGGTGACCTGGCTGATCGGCCTGACGGGCAACCCGCTGACCCCGGCCCTGTACCTGATCGCTACCCTGATCATGAGCCTGATCGCCCTGCGCCTGTTCCCGGAACATCCGGGCCGCGACTGACTCCCCCCTTTACTGCCAGAAAAAGGAAGCAACCGTGAGCAACCTGATCATCAACCAGAAACTGCAAGCCAGCGCTGAACATTTCGCCACCATTCGCCGCGACATCCACAGCTTCCCCGAGCTGGGCGGCGAGGTGCCACGCACCGCCGGCCTGGTGGCCGAGATGCTCGGTGCCTGGGGTTACGAGGTGCACACCGGGGTGGGCGGCTGCGGTGTGGTGGGCGTGCTGAAACGTGGCAACGGCACCCGCAGCCTGGGTATTCGCGCCGACATGGACGCCCTGCCCATCCTGGAAAAGAACGGCCTGCCCTGGGCCAGCCAGTACCAGGGGCGCATGCACGCCTGCGGCCACGACGGCCACACTGCAACCCTGCTGGCAGCGGCTGAACAGCTAGCGCTGCACGCGCAGTTCGACGGCACCTTGAACCTGATTTTCCAGCCGGATGAAGAAGGCCTGTGCGGCGCCAAGCAGATGATCGACGACGGCCTGTTCACACGCTTCCCCTGCGACGCGGTGTACGCCTACCACAACATGCCGGGCGTGCCGGTGGGCAAGGCGGTGGTGCAGGCCGGCGGCTTCATGGCCTCTTCCGAACGCGTGACCATCACCCTGACCGGCCGTGGCGGCCATGGCGCCATGCCCGAGCGCGCCATCGACCCGGTGCCGGCGCTGGCCAGCATCATTACCGCGCTGCAGACAGTTATCTCGCGCAACCTGTCCACCGATGACGCCGCCGTGCTCAGCGTGGGCATGGTGCAGGCCGGCACTGCCTATAACATCATTCCCGAGACCGCCAAGGTGATGCTCAGCGTGCGTACCGCCGACCCGGCCGTGCGTGAGCGGGTGGAGAAGCGCATTCGCGAGATCGTCGAGGGGCAAGCCGCAAGCTTTGGCGTGAAGGCCGCTATCGACTACCAGTTGCTGGCCCCGGTGCTGGTCAACAGCGCAGCCGAGACCGAGCGCATGCTGGGGGTTACCCGCGATGTGCTGGGCGCCGAGAACGTGCTGGAGAAAATGCCGGTGCGTATCATGGGCAGCGAGGACTTCGCCTGGATGCTGGACGAGAAGCCGGGCTGTTATTTCATCCTGGGCAACGGCACCGGCGAGTTCACCGGGTGCTCGGTGCACAACGACCACTACGACTTCGATGACGCGGTGATTCCGCTGGGCGCGGCGTGCTGGGTGGGGTTGGTGGAAGGTTATTTGAAAGGTTGAGATCGCGGACGCGGCCTTCGGCCGCTGCTACGGGGATCCGCGTAGCAGCGGCCGCAGGCCGCGTCCGAAACCGCAACCTGTAGCAGCGGCCGCAGGCCGCGTCCAAGGCCTACGCGATCAGCGAGCAGCAGCCACGATCAACTGCTTCATCTCGCTCACCGCCGCCTTGAAACCAACGAACAACGCATGGGCCACCAGCGCATGGCCGATGTTCAGTTCGTTGATACCCTTGATGGCCGCCACCGCTTCCACGTTATGGTAATGCAAGCCATGGCCGGCATTGACGATCAACCCCTGGGCCACGCCGAACGCCACGCCATCGGCGATGCGCTTAAGCTCTTCAGCCACCTCCGCCGGGGTTTCGGCATCGGCATAACGGCCAGTGTGCAGTTCGATGGCCGGCGCGCCAACGCGCTTGGACGCAGCAATCTGGCGCTCGTCGGCGTCGATGAACAGCGACACCTCGCAACCGATCTTGCTCAGGCGCTCTACCGCCGCCTGGATGCGCGCTTCCTGGCCAGCCACGTCGAGACCGCCTTCGGTGGTCAGCTCCTGGCGGGTTTCCGGCACCAGGCACACGTGGGCCGGGCGGATGCGTTCAGCGAAGGCCAGCATCTCCTCGGTCACGCCCATCTCGAAATTCATGCGCGTCTGCAGCACGTCCTTGAGCAGCAGCACGTCGCGCTCCTGGATGTGCCGGCGGTCTTCGCGCAGGTGCACGGTGATACCGTCGGCGCCTGCTTCCTCGGCGTCCAGCGCAGCCTTGACCGGGTCAGGGTAGCGGGTGCCGCGGGCCTGACGCAGGGTTGCCACGTGGTCGATGTTGACGCCGAGAAGAATGCGATTGCTGGTGGTCACGGGAGCGCTCCTTGGAATTGAGACCCCAAGGATACGTGGTGCTCACGGCTTGCGAAACAGTTCCCGACTGACCAGCGGACGACCGCCCAGGTGCACGGCCAATGCCTGGCGCATCAGGCGCTTGGCGGCGCTCAATGCACCGGGTGCCGTCCAGTCGGCCTCGGCCATGGCCAACAGCTCCGTGCCCTTGAACAGCCCCGGCTGGATCAGCCACACGCGCTCAAGGCCGGCGTCCACCTGCAGGCGGTACAGGCCGTCGGCCTCTACCGGGTCGCCGTTGACGTCGCTGTCCATGGCGAAGCCGTAGCCCAGTTCATCCAGCACCCGCCACTCGAACGCGCGCAGCAGCGGCTCCAGCGGCAGGCCGGCCGCCAGCGCCTGCACCGTGGCGGCGTAGCTGTCGTAGATCACCTGGTTGGGGTCTTCAGCGGGCAGCAGGCGAATCAGCAGTTCGTTGAGGTACAGGCCGCTGAACAGCGCATCGCCGACCATCCACGCCGCCACCCCCACTGCTTCCATGCGCCCGACGTTCTTCAGCTCGCCCTTGCCGCGAAACTCGGCTTCCAGCGGCACGAACGGCCGGGCCAGGCTGCCGGCCTTGCCCCGGGCACTGCGCAGCACGGCGCGCAGGCGCCCGCCGGGGGTGAGGAAGTCGACCAGGGCACTGTTCTCGCGGTAGGGACGCGAGTGCAGCACGTAGGCGGGGTGAAGGACGAGGGTGGACATCGGTCAGCACTCGGTTTTCAGGCGTTCCAAACAATTGTGGGAGCTGGCTTGCCCGCGAGCTTTTTGGGGGGCAAAACAAGGGGGGCACCCCACGCCCCACCAAAAAAAAATA
>NZ_JBWCAM010000020.1:45415-66684 GCF_056175065.1 Pseudomonas sp. JC1203 | reverse complement strand
TTTTCAGGCGTTCCAAACATTGGTGGGCGCGGGCTTGCCAGCGTGCTTTCGGGCCTCAAACGCTCGCTGGCAAGCCAGCTCCCACAAAAAACCATTTCCCCCAAAGGGGGAATGTGGCGGCGATCAGAGGTCGCCGTAACCCAGCGAGCGCAGGGCGCGTTCGTCGTCGGACCAGCCGCCCTTCACCTTCACCCACAGGTTGAGCATGACCTTGGAGTCGAACAGCAGCTCCATGTCCTTGCGCGCTTCCATGCCGATGCGCTTGATGCGCTCGCCCTTGTCGCCAATGATGATCTTCTTCTGACCATCACGCTCCACCAGGATCAGGGCATGGATGTGCAGGGTCTTGCCCTGCTGCTTGAACTCTTCGATCTCGACGGTGATCTGGTAAGGCAGCTCGGCGCCCAGCTGGCGCATGATTTTCTCGCGCACCAGTTCAGCGGCCAGGAAGCGGCTGCTGCGGTCGGTGATCTGGTCTTCAGGGAAGAAGTGATCGTTTTCCGGCAGGTGCTTGGCGATCAGGCATTCCAGCGCGTCCAGGTTGTGACCCTGCTGGGCCGACACCGGGACGATCTCGGCGTTGGGCAGCTGCTCCTGCAACCAGGCCAGGTGCGGCATCAGCTCGGCCTTGTCCTCGATGCGGTCGGTCTTGTTGATGGCCAGGATCACCGGCCCCTGCACGTACTGCACGCGCTCCAGCACCAGCTGGTCTTCGTCGGTCCACTTGGTGCGGTCCACCACGAAGATCACCACGTCCACGTCTTTCAAGGCCGCCGAGGCGGTCTTGTTCATGTAGCGGTTGAGCGCCTTTTCGTTGCTCTTGTGCATGCCCGGGGTGTCGACGTAGATGGCCTGGATCTCGCCTTCGGTCTTGATGCCCAGCATGTTGTGGCGGGTGGTCTGCGGCTTGCGCGAGGTGATCGCCAGCTTCTGGCCCAGGATGTGGTTAAGCAGCGTGGACTTGCCCACGTTCGGGCGGCCGACGATTGCGACATAGCCACAGCGGGTTGGGGTTGTATCAGTCATTGCCATTCTCCACGCCCAGGGCAATCAGTGCTGAAGCGGCCGCTACCTGTTCGGCAATACGACGGCTTACGCCCTGACCTCGGCTTTTTTCGTTCAAAAGGGTCACTTCACATTCGACGAAAAACGTCCGGCAATGCGGTTCGCCCTGGATATCCACCACTTCGTAACGCGGCAGTTCGCAACCACGCGACTGCAGGAATTCCTGCAGGCGGGTTTTCGGGTCCTTGTTGGTGTCCACCAGCGTCAGGCTGTCGAACTCGCTGGTCAGCCAGGACAACACGCGCTCGCGGGCCACTTCCATGCCCGAATCCAGGTAGATGGCACCAATCAGTGCTTCCAGGGCATCGGCAAGGATCGACTCGCGACGGAAACCGCCGCTCTTCAATTCACCGCTGCCCAGGCGCAGGTATTCGCCCAGGTCGAAACCACGGGCCAGTACGGCCAGGGTCTCGCCTTTCACCAGCCGGGCGCGCAGGCGCGACAGCTGGCCTTCGCGGGCCTGGGGGAACCGTTCGAACAACGATTCGCCCGCCACGAAATTGAGGATGGCATCACCGAGGAACTCCAGGCGCTCATTGTTGCGCCCGGCGAAGCTGCGGTGAGTCAAGGCCAGCACCATCAGGTCCTGGTCTTTAAAGGTATAGCCGAGCTGACGCTCGAGACGGCTCAAGGAAACACTCACGGTTTACGCACGCTGAATTCGTGGTCAAATTTCACCACCAGGTCGACATTGCCGATCAGTGGCTCACGCTGTTCGTATTGCAAATGGGCGGCGAACACGTCGTCGTCCAGTGTCACGGTCATGATATTGCGGGCCTGCAGGTCACGGATATTGTTGATGCCCATGCCTGCATCCACGTGGTTGTAGAACTCACCAACCGTTTCGATCTTCTGGGCCTTGTCGGTCGCTGCCGACTCGATGATCTTCTTCATCGTCCAGTAATCGAAATAGTGCGGCAGCACCTTGAAGGCCGTACTGGCGACAAACCCCAGTATGGCCAGCAGTACCAGCCCTCCCAGCAGCGAAATACCTTTCTGCGAACTGGCTGCGTTCATGCTCAAGCTCTCCATCCCTGCTGCCGCCTGAAAAGCATTCGGCGCTGTCCACTGGACAGCGCCGCCTGGTGTTACTTGATCAGCCCGACTCGCGAGAAATTCGGCAAGTGGCTCATCTTCGGTTCCGGCCAGCTCATCCAGACCGCGAAGGCCTTGCCGACGATATTGCGGTCCGGGACCATGCCCAGCAGTTCCTTGGGAATACGTGGATCATCCCAGTAACGGCTGTCATTGGAGTTGTCGCGGTTGTCGCCCATCATGAAGTAGTGCCCGGCAGGCACGGTCCATTGATTGTCCGGCGGCATGTGGTAGCGGCCCATTTCCTTGCGGATCAGGTGCTCGACGTCGCCGAGTTTTTCCTGATACAGCTCGGCGGTGCCCAGGGTGTTGGGCTCCTCGCCCAGCAGCTGCTCGGCTACCAGCTGGTCGTTGATGTACAACCGCTTGTCATTGGTATAGCGAATCTTGTCGCCCGGCAGGCCAATCACACGCTTGATGTAGTTGACGTTCGGGTCGCTTGGGTAGCGGAACACCATGACATCGCCACGCTGCGGGTCACCGATCTGGATGACTTTCTGGTCGATCACCGGCAGGCGGATGCCATAGGAGAACTTGTTGACCAGAATGAAATCGCCCACTTCCAGGGTCGGCTTCATGGAACCCGACGGGATCTGGAAGGGTTCGACCAGGAACGAGCGCAGCACCAGCACGATGAACAGCACCGGGAAGAACGACTTGCCGTATTCGACAAGCGTCGGTTCCTTGTTCAACTGCTCGAGCACCACCGGGTCCGGCTCGCTGACACTGCCCTGGTAGGTCGCGATCGCGGTCTTGCGGCGCGAAGCCAGGAAGACCAGATCGAACAGGGCCAGCAAACCGCAGACGGCGACGGCAATGACCAACAACAGCGGGAAATTTAGAGACATAGGACCTAACTATCCAACCTGAGCACGGCGAGGAAGGCTTCTTGTGGAATTTCCACGTTGCCGACCTGTTTCATGCGTTTCTTACCGGCCTTCTGCTTCTCCAGAAGCTTGCGCTTACGGCTGACGTCACCGCCATAGCATTTGGCCAGTACGTTCTTTCTGAGCGCCTTGACAGTGGTACGGGCCACGATCTGCCCGCCGATGGCGGCCTGGATCGCAACGTCGAACATCTGCCGAGGAATCAGTTCTTTCATCTTCTCGGTCAACGCGCGGCCCTTGTAGTGGGCGTTGTCGCGGTGAACGATCAGGGCCAGGGCGTCAACCTTGTCACCGTTGATCAGCACGTCCAGCTTGACCAGGTTGGCCGACTGGTAGCGATCGAAATGGTAGTCCAGGGAAGCATAGCCGCGGCTGGTGGATTTCAGGCGGTCGAAGAAGTCCAGTACCACCTCGTTCATCGGCAGGTCGTAGCGCACCTGCACCTGGCTGCCGAGGAACTGCATGTCGCGTTGAACGCCACGCTTCTCGATGCACAGGGTAATGACGTTGCCCAGGTGCTCTTGAGGCACAAGGATGGTGGCGGCGACGATCGGCTCGCGGAAGTCTTCTACCGAAGACACGTCCGGCAGCTTCGACGGGTTGTCGACGTAGATGGTCTCGCCGGTCTTGAGCACCACCTCGAAGATTACGCTAGGCGCGGTGGTGATCAGGTCCAGGTCGTACTCGCGCTCCAGGCGCTCCTGGATGATCTCCATGTGCAGCATGCCCAGGAAGCCGCAACGGAAGCCGAAGCCCAGTGCGTCGGAGCTTTCCGGCAGGTATTGCAACGACGAGTCGTTGAGGGTCAGCTTGGACAGCGCGTCGCGGAAGTCTTCGAAGTCTTCGGAGCTGACCGGGAACAGGCCGGCGTATACCTGCGGCTGAATGCGCTTGAAGCCCGGCAGCACCGGCACGTCAGGGGTGCTGCTCAGGGTCAGGGTGTCACCTACCGGTGCACCGTGAATGTCCTTGATGCTGGCGATGATGAAGCCTACTTCGCCTGCTTTCAGGTCAGCGGTAGCGGTGTGCTTGGGGGTGAACACGCCCACGCTGTCGACCAGGTGCACCTTGCCGGTGGACTTGACCAGAATCTTGTCGCCCTTTTTCACACGGCCATGGCGCACGCGTACCAGGGACACGACGCCCAGGTAGTTGTCGAACCAGGAGTCGATGATCAACGCTTGCAGCGGATCTTCGATGTTGCCGGTAGGGGCCGGAATGTCGCGCACCAGGCGTTCGAGCACGTCGATCACGCCCATGCCGCTCTTGGCGCTGCAGGCCACGGCGTCGGTGGCGTCGATGCCGATGACCTTCTCGATCTCGTCCTTGACGCGATCGGGGTCGGCCTGGGGCAGGTCCATCTTGTTCAGCACGGGCATCACTTCCAGGCCCTGCTCGATGGCGGTGTAGCAGTTGGCGACCGACTGGGCCTCCACGCCTTGACCGGCATCCACCACCAGCAGCGCGCCTTCGCAGGCGGCCAGCGAACGGCTGACTTCATAGGTGAAGTCGACGTGGCCAGGGGTGTCGATGAAGTTCAGCTGGTAGGTGTTACCGTCCTGAGCCTTGTAGTGCAGCGTGACGCTGTGGGCCTTGATGGTGATCCCACGCTCGCGCTCCAGGTCCATGGAGTCCAGCACCTGAGCTTCCATCTCGCGATCGGCCAGGCCGCCGCACATCTGGATGAACCGATCGGCCAGCGTCGACTTGCCATGGTCAATGTGGGCGATGATGGAGAAATTGCGGATATGACTCAAATCACTCACGGATCAACACTCAAAAAGGCTGCGGGCCGGACGCCCAACGAAAAATAGCCGGGAATTGTACCTGAAATACGGGGTTGTGTGGGAGCCGGTTGATCATGAAGATCCTGTGGCAACCTTACCCCGCCCACATTCATGCACAAAAAAGGGCGACCCACTGGCCGCCCTCCCCTGTTTCACCGCCCCGCCGTCACTCGCTCAGCTTGAAGGTGATGAAGCTCGCACGGCCCTGGCGCAGCACGCGCATGGACACCGAGCGGTTTTTCGGCAGGCCCTTGGCGATGTCGGTGAATTCCTTCGCCGAACCGATGGCCTGGTTGTTCAGGTGAGTGATGACGTCGCCCGGCTGCAGGCCGATCAGCGCCGCGGGGCCATCCTGCACATCCTTGATGACCACGCCGCTTTGCAGGTCCAGGGACTTTTTCTGATCAGCGGTCAGGTCGGCCACGGACACGCCCAGGCGGTTGCTGTTGCTTTCAGCCTGGGACTTGGCGCTGCCGCCGGCGAGGATATCGTCATCGTTGGCCGGCATGGCGCCGACGGTCACGTCGATGGTCTTGCGCTTGCCTTCGCGAACCACTTCCAGGCTGGCCTTGGCACCCGCTTTCAGGCCGCCTACCAGGTGCGGCAAGTCGGCGGACATGACGATCGGCTGGCCATTCATGCTCAGGATCACGTCGCCCACCTGCAGGCCGGACTTGGCCGCCGGGCCGTCCTCGACCATCTGCGCCACCAGCGCACCGGCCGGTTTGTCCAGGCCGAACGATTCAGCCAGGTCCTTGTTCACTTCCTGGATGACCACGCCCAGCCAGCCGCGGCTGACCTTGCCGTCTTTCTTCAGCTGGTTCGACACGTCCATGGCCACGTCGATCGGGATGGCGAACGACAGGCCCATGAAGCCGCCGGAGCGGGTGAAGATCTGCGAGTTGATGCCCACCACCTCGCCATTCATGTTGAACAGCGGGCCGCCGGAGTTGCCCGGGTTGATGGCCACGTCGGTCTGGATGAACGGCACGTAGGCGTCGTTCGGCAAGGTGCGGCCCTTGGCGCTGACGATGCCCTTGGTGACCGAGTGATCGAAGCCGAACGGCGAGCCGATGGCCAGCACCCACTCACCTACTTTCAGCTTGTCGGAGTCACCCAGCTTCACGGTCGGCAGGTTCTTGCCGTCGATTTTCAGCAAGGCCACGTCGGTGCGCGGGTCGGTGCCTACCAGCTTGGCTTTCAGCTCGCTACGGTCGGACAGGCGCACGATGATTTCATCGGCGTCGGCGATCACGTGGTTGTTGGTCAACACGTAGCCGTCAGGGGAAATGATGAAACCCGAACCCAGCGACTGGGCCTCGCGCTGGCGGTCACCGCCCTTGGGCCCACGCGGGGAGCGCGGCATGTTGCGGAAAAAGTCGCGGAAGGCTGGTGGCAGGTCGTCCAGGTCCGGCATGTCGCCGGCGCCGGCGCTGCGGTCGGGCAGCTTCTGGGTGGTACTGATGTTGACGACGGCAGGGGACGCCTGCTCCACCAGGTTGGTGAAGTCAGGCAGCGCCTCGGCCTGGGCGGTGACGACCTGGCCGAGCATCAGCACGGCGGCGCACACGGTCAGGTAATGCTTAAAGCGTAATATGGACATACGGCTCCCGTTGGTCACGAGCAAGGTTTAGCAAAGGGATTCGCCAGACGCACAAAACCCGGGCACCGCCGCAAGGCAGTGTCCGGGTCCGGGGTGTCGGCAGTGGCGATCCTGAAACAGCAGACAAGGCCAGACCCTTGAGGGTCTGACCTATAGAAAAATTCAGGGGGTTTTGCAACCTGACTGACATAAGTTTCATTTCGTCATCCTTTGTAACGGATGCCGTGAAGCCCTATGCGACGCGCTCCCTGCGCGCCCACTCCTGCTCAGCACAGGCGCCTCAATTCTTCGCCTGGTTGTCTTGGGCACGCATCGACAAGGCGATGCGTTCGGCGGTGCCGATGGGGATCTCGCCCACCACGGTGACCATTACGTCACCCTTGGGGGTGGTGAGCCGCCGCGATACTGCCGAGGTTGGCCCCAATTGCGTGCGCGTATCGGTGCCCACGCTGCCATTCAGCGGCTCGAGGAACACCGAAAAACGCGCCAGGCCATCGTCGTACATAAGGCTGCTGACGGTGGTTTTGGTATCAGGGTCCTTGCGTGCCGAACTGCCCGCCAGCTCGAAGCCGGGCGGCAACCAGTCGGAGCGCCAGTGGTTGGCTGCCGGTGCGGGGGCCTGGGCAACCACCGCAGGGCCCAGTGGCTTGCAGTTGTCGCTGGCGGCGAGCTCGGCGTCCGTGGGCGCGTCGGTATCCAGGCGGGTGAACTGGAAGCGTTCCAGCAGGCGCCCCTTGTCGTCGAGCAACAACGACTTGAGCGGCAGGCCGGTCTTGCTGTCCAGATGCAATTCGAAACCGTAGCGGTGCTGATCCTTGGGGGTCAGCGTAACGATGGTGGCATCGCGCCCGGCCACTCGTGACTGCCCGGCGACCGACAGGTCGTACCAGGACATCAGTTTGAGCGGATCGAGGACGCGGCCGGAGGAGTCAGGCGTCTCGCTCACACCGGGAACCAGGGTGCCACTCACGCATTGGGTACGACCGTCCACGCGCACGACTTCCTGGGCCGAGCCATCGAGCTGCAGAAGCCGCTCGCTGACCTTGCCGTTCTGGGCGCGATGCCAGATGTCGTGGGTGGTGAAACTGCCGTTGCGTTCGTAGACGAAAGTGCCCTGGAAGCTCTGCTGTTGCTCGGCCTGGGCCAGGCGGTTAAGCCACTGCGAAGCGTCGTTGGCCGCGAAGGCCGGGACGCTCAGGCAGGAACCGAGCAATAGCGGTAGTAGCGGTATGGCGCGCATGGTCCTCCTTAGCGGTTTTCAAGGCTCGCGGCACGTGCGTACGGCAGCGCGCTTTCAGTGCCTTTCAACGCGGCTTCCTGGGCGTGTTGGCGCAGGTAGCCTGGCAAACGCTGGTCATGCATGCCAGCCTGACCTTGCAGCACACCATTGGCCATGGGGCCGGTGCTCTGGTCGTTGCTTTCAGTGTAGCCTGCCAGCACGGCCGGGCCTTGAACCTGCGGCACGGAAGGCGCCTGCTGGGTAGCCGGTTGCTGCTGGGCCAGCTGGTTGCCGGCGATTTCGTCCTGGTTGTACAGGCGCACGCCTGCCAGCACCGCCACGGTGACCGAAGCAGCCACGGCCAGGCGGCCGATACTGCGCCACGGGCCACGGGCAACCTTGACCGGGGCGATCTCCTCGGCAATGGCGGCCGAAACGGCTGTGGCCAAGTCCAGGCGTGGGTCGAGCAAGTCCTTGTGCATTACCGCACGGGCAATCTGGTAGCGATTCCAGGTTGCACGTGTTTCTGGATCTTCCAGGGCGTTGATGACCCTGCGCAGTTCCAGTTCGTCCGCTTCGTTATCCATCACCGCGGACAGCGATTCCTGCAAAGCTTCACGACTCATGGCGGTTCCTCTCTTGGCTGTCGCCGCTGTCTCAGGTTTCCTGCAACAAAGGCTGCAGGGCTTTATCTATGGCCTCCCGAGCGCGGAAAATCCGAGATCGCACGGTACCCACCGGGCATTGCATGACGCTGGCAATGTCCTCGTAACTCAGACCATCGAATTCACGTAAAGTTAACGCCGTACGCAAATCTTCTGGCAGTTGCTGGATGGTCCGGTGGACGGTGCCCTCGATCTCATCTCGTAACAGGGAGCGCTCCGGAGACTCCAGATCCTTGAGGCCATGATCGCCGTCGTAGAACTCGGCATCCTCGGAACTCACATCGCTATCTGGCGGCCTGCGACCGCGGGAAACCAGATAGTTTTTCGCCGTGTTGATGGCGATACGGTACAGCCATGTGTAAAAGGCACTGTCACCGCGAAAATTGCCTAACGCTCGGTAGGCCTTGATAAAGGCTTCTTGCGCCACGTCCTGGGCTTCATGGGTGTCGTGCACGAATCGCACGATCAACCCGAGAATCTTGTGCTGGTATTTCAGCACCAACAGATCGAAAGCTCGCCGGTCGCCGCGTTGAACACGCTCGACCAGTTGCTGATCCTCTTCCTGGGTTAGCATGAACACTCCTCATAGTGCCGGGAGGAGCATTGCTGAAGCCATCGTTCAGGCTTGCAATCATAGACTCGGGCTTTTCGCAAAAGTTCTCCCCTCCAAGCAAGTTTCCTGCACGCCGTGATTTGACCTGCACGAAAACCGCAGCACGGTCATGGCCGGCTGCGTCGATAATCTTGTCGTCGAATCCGCTTGCAGTGGCCAGCGACTTCAGCCCCACATAAAGCCGACGCCGTTTCCCTTCTCATGGGCGACCGTCTATGGATACCGGGGTGTTGGATAAAGTTCCCGGTATTTGCAGGGATCGCCCGCGGACATTGCGCGATTGTGCATTGAGCGCCGGTGTTTCAGCCATGAAACAAGGCTCAAGCCCGGTCGCTCAGGCGCAAGCGCCCCACCCGTCGGTTCATGTATCAGATAGCCCGACCAACGGTATAGTTCCACAACGCCATGAAGGCATACCTATTGTGCCGATACCCCCCTCTATATACTAGTAGCCCATGACCGATCCGCGATGCTCATGCGCCAGTAGCAGCTGCCGAAGGCGGCGTCCTGCACCTACCGCTACGAAGTGAGGATTGCGCGCGCAGGGCCGCTTGGAGGAGACTGCGCCGAAAACAATAGTCGCCCCCGCGGAATAAAGACATGAGCCAGCAGTATCAACACGACGTTCTAGTGATTGGCAGCGGTGCCGCCGGGCTTAGCCTGGCCCTGACCTTGCCCGGGCATTTGCGCATTGCGGTACTGAGCAAGGGCGACCTGTCCAACGGCTCCACCTTCTGGGCCCAGGGCGGCGTGGCAGCAGTGCTCGACGACACCGACACCGTACAGTCCCACGTCGAAGACACCCTCAATGCCGGCGGCGGCCTGTGCCATGAAGACGCGGTGCGTTTCACCGTGGAGCACAGCCGCGAGGCCATCCAGTGGCTGATCGACCAGGGGGTGCCGTTCACCCGTGACGACGACCCGGCCCACGACGAAAACAGTTTCGAATTTCACCTGACCCGCGAGGGCGGCCACAGTCACCGGCGCATCATCCATGCCGCCGATGCCACTGGCGCTGCCATCTTCAAGACGTTGCTGGCCCAGGCCCGCCTGCGGCCCAACATCGAGCTGCTGGAACAGCGCGTGGCCGTCGACCTTATTACCGAACGCCGCCTGGGCCTTGCCGGCGACCGCTGCCTGGGCGCCTACGTGCTGGACCGCAACACCGGCGAAGTGGACACTTTCGGCGCGCGTTTCACCATCCTTGCCACCGGCGGTGCGGCCAAGGTCTACCTCTATACCAGCAACCCCGACGGTGCCTGCGGCGATGGTATCGCCATGGCCTGGCGCGCCGGCTGCCGGGTGGCCAACCTGGAATTCAACCAGTTCCACCCCACCTGCCTGTACCATCCCCAAGCCAAGAGCTTCCTGGTGACCGAGGCCCTGCGCGGCGAAGGCGCCGAGCTGAAACTGCCCAACGGCGAGCGTTTCATGCCGCGCTTCGACCCGCGCGCCGAACTGGCGCCGCGGGACATCGTGGCCCGCGCCATCGACCACGAAATGAAGCGCCTGGGCGTGGACTGCGTATACCTGGACATCAGCCACAAGCCGGCCGAGTTCATCACCAGCCACTTCCCCACCGTGTACGAGCGCTGCCTGACCTTCGGCATCGACATTACCCGCCAGGCCATCCCGGTGGTACCCGCGGCACACTACACCTGCGGCGGCGTGATGATCGACCAGCACGGCTGCACCGACGTGCCCGGGCTGTATGCCATCGGCGAAACCACCTTCACCGGCCTGCACGGCGCCAACCGCATGGCCAGCAACTCGCTGCTCGAATGTTTCGTGTATGGCCGCTCGGCCGCCGCGCACATCGTCGCGCAACTGCCGCACACCGCCCTGCCCGAGCGCCTGCCGCAGTGGGACGCCAGCCAGGTGACCGATTCGGACGAAGACGTGATCATCGCCCACAACTGGGATGAGCTGCGGCGCTTCATGTGGGACTACGTCGGTATCGTGCGCACCACCAAGCGCCTGCAGCGCGCCGAGCACCGGGTGCGGCTGCTGCTGGACGAGATCGACGAGTTCTACAGCAACTATAAAGTCAGCCGCGACCTGATCGAGTTGCGCAACCTGGCCCAGGTGGCCGAGCTGATGATTCGTTCGGCCATGCAGCGCAAGGAAAGCCGCGGGCTGCACTACACGCTGGATTACCCGGAAATGCTGCCCGAGGCGCTGGACACTATTCTGGTGCCGCCCACCTTCGACGACTGAACTTGAGCCGCACCCGCAGGCGCCGATGCTCGTCGGCGCCCAGGGTGTCGCCGGGCAGGCACAGGCTGCGCGCCCACCACTGCCCTGGCAGCCGGAAACGCAGCAGCACCAGCCCCGGCAGCGCCATGCTGTCGGGCAGCAGTTGCACCGCCTGCCAGCCCTTGGCGCGGTTCCATAGCGCCCAGCCGCTCGCATCGCGGCGCAGGGCGCACCAGGCGTGGGGGTGGCTGAGCAACAGGGTACGGGGCAGATGCCAGGCAGCGTGGGCCAGGCACAGGATGATGCCCAGGCCACGCCAGACGAACGGTGCATCCAGCAGCAACAGGCTGACCAGCGCCAGCCCCAGTGCCGCAAGGTAGGCCACCAGCAACCGCCGCGAGGCGTGCCAGCGGCAATGGAAGAGCTTACTTGGGCTGGACACGGTCCAGGATCATGCGGACCATGCGCTGCAGCTCGGGGTCCTCGGATTCGGCGCGTTCCATGAACCAGCCGAACATGTCCTGATCTTCGCATTCCAGCAGGCGACGGTAGCATTCGCGGTCCACGTCATTGAGGCTTGGGTATACCTCCTTGACGAAAGGCACCAGCAAGACGTCCAGCTCCAGCATGCCGCGGCGGCTATGCCAGTAGAGCCGGTTGAGTTCAATATCTTCGACCATGGAGCGCTCCTCAAATAGGCGCGCAGTATACAGCGACCTGCGCCGCGCGGCACTTGGACGCATGTCTATATATGTGTGGGGGGGCGAGGGACGCGGCCTGCGGCCGCTGCTACAGGTGTGGGGGATGCCGCGAATCCGGAGTCCGGCGCAGGTATGCGGTTCACCGCCAATCCGGAACCCGGCGCCGGTATGCGGCACACCTTCAATCTGTAGCAGCTGCCGCAGGCGGCGTCCGGCCCCAACACGCTGTTCAACCATAGTCACCTACCTATTTTCCCGGCGGCGCTCTATGATGGAGCCCAGTCTTTTAGCCCTTGCGATGTCCCATGGCCGATTCTGCTTTTTTCTGCGCGCTGTCCCACGAAGGCGTCCTCGCCGTACGCGGCTCCGATGCCGGCAAGTTCCTGCAGGGTCAGTTGACCTGCAACATCAACTACCTCACCGAGCAGTACGCCAGCCTGGGCGCGCGTTGCACCCAGAAGGGGCGCATGCAGTCCAGCTTCCGCATCGTGCTGCAAGGCGATGGCGTGCTGTTGGCCATGGCCCGCGAGCTGGTCGAGCCGCAACTGGCGGACCTGAAGAAGTACGCGGTGTTCTCCAAGTCCAAACTCACCGACGAAAGTGATTCCTGGGTGCGCTTCGGCCTGGCCGACGGCCAGGCAGCGCTGGCTGCCCTGGGCCTGGAACTGGGCGAAGAGAACAACGTCGCCGCACGCAACGAAGCGTTGATCGCCGTGCGCGTGTCGCCCCAGCGCGCCGAGCTCTGGGTGCCGGCCGAGCAGGCCGAGGCCGTGCGCCAGCAGCTTGCACAGCACCTGCCCGAAGGCACGCTGAACGCCTGGCTGCTGGGCCAGGTGCGCGCCGGTATCGCCCAGGTGATGCCCGAAACCCGCGAAACCTTCATTCCGCAAATGCTCAACCTGCAGGCCGTGGGCGGCGTCAGTTTCAAGAAAGGCTGCTACACCGGCCAGGAAATCGTCGCGCGCATGCAGTACCTGGGCAAGCTCAAGCGTCGCCTGTACCGCCTTGCGCTGGCAGACGGCCAGCCGCCGGCACCCGGCACCGCACTGTTCTCGCCCAACCACGGCAGCGCCGTGGGCGAGGTGGCCCTGGCCGCCAGCGCCGGCCAGGGTGCAGAACTGCTGGCCGTGCTGCAGGCCGACGCCGTGGAAGACGGCAACCTGCACCTCGGCAGCCCGGAGGGCCCGCGCCTGAGCTTGCTGGAACTACCCTATGAACTGGATCGCGACCGCGAGATCCAACGCTAGGCAACGCCCGGTTGCCCCCCGCGCAAGCGTCCAGGAAGTCCCCATGAGCGAGCTGGCCGATACAGTCCAAGTGCATTTGCTGGCCGCCATCGCGAACGATGACCTGGTGCTGCCAACCCTGCCCGAAGTCGCCTTGCAGATCCGCGAGGCGGCCGAGGACATCGACATCAGCATTCCTGCCCTGGGCAAGGTCATCGGCCGCGACCCGGCACTGGCCGCGCGGCTGATCAAGGTTGTCAACAGCCCGATGCTGCGCGCCACCCAGGAGGTCACTGACCTGACGGGGGCCATCAACCGCCTGGGCATCAACTACAGCAGCAACCTGGCCATCGGCCTGGTGATCGAGCAGATCTTCAACGCCCGCTCGCCCGTGGTGCAGGCCAAGCTGCATGAGGTGTGGAAGCAGAGCCTGGAGGTGGCCGGCATCAGTTATGAACTGTGCCGCCGCTATACCCGGCTCAAGCCCGACCAGGCCGCCCTTGCCGGGCTGGTGCACCAGATCGGGGTGCTGCCTATCCTGACCTACGCCGAAGAGCACAACGACCTGCTGGCCGACCCGGTGTGCCTGAACCATGTGATCGAACGCATCCAGCCCGTGCTGGGCAGCCAGATTCTTGCCGAGTGGGAGTTCTCCCAGGCGCTGGTGCAGGTGCCGGGCGAATACCTTGACCTTACCCGGCGCAGTGCGCACATCGACTACACCGACCTCATCCAGATCGCCCGAATGCTTCGCCAGCGCGACTTCCACCGCCTGCCCGACCTGCCGGCGTTCCAGCATTTGAACCTGGGAGAGGAAGTGCCACTGGACCGGCTGGAACTGGATGCGGCGATGGCGATGTTCCGTTAATCGGCGCTGAAACTCACCCGTACCTTCAAGCCGGTCTGCGCACCATCGTGCAGGCTGATCTGCGCCCGGTGCGCCTTGCAGATCTCGCCGACAATGGCCAGGCCCAAGCCTGAACCCTTGGCACTGCGCCGGTAGAAGCGCTCGAACACCTTGCCCCGCTCGCCTTCGGGAATGCCCGGGCCATCGTCCTCGACTTCCAGCACCGCCGGGGCGCTGACCCGCAAGATCACGTTGCCACCCACCGGCGTATGCGCCAGGGCGTTGTCCAGCAGATTGCTGAGCAGCTCGTTGAGCAGCGTCGGCTCGCCGCGCAGCCACACCGGCTCCTCGGCCTCCAGCGCCAGGGCCACGCCACGGGCATGCGCCAGTGGCGCCAGGGCCATGCCCAGCTCACGCGCCACCTGGCTCAGGTCCAGCCGTTGGGCGCCACCCTCGGCGATGGCGCGGGCGCCGTTCTCCACGCGCGCCATGGACAGCAACTGGTTGGCCAAGTGAGTCAGGCGGTCGGCGTCCTGGCCTGCGGCGTCCAGGGTCTGGCGCCACACCTCGCCCTGCTCGGCGCGCAGGCCCAGGGCGATGCGCGCCTTCAGGGCCGCCAGGGGCGTGCGCAATTCATGCGCGGCATCGGCGATGAACTGCGCCTGGCGCTCGAACTGCCCGCGCAGGCGTTCGGTGAAATGGTTGAGCGAGGCCACCAGCGGTACCAGTTCGCGCTGTACGCTGACAACCGGCAGCGGCCGCAGGTCATCCGGCTGGCGCGCCTCCACCTCGGCGCGCAGGCGCTCCAGCGGGCGCAGCGCGGCGCTGACCGCAAACCACACCAGCATCAGCGCGCCCAGCCCCAGCATGCCCAGGCGCAGCAGCGTGTCGGCCATCAACCCGCGGGCCATGCGAATGCGCGCCTCCTCGGTCTCGGCCACGCGGATCTCGGCCATGCCGTTCATTTCCGGCTCACTCACCGCTTTCAGCAGGCTCACCACGCGCACGTCCTGGCCCAGGTAGCGGCCGTTGTAGAAGCGCGCCAGCGCCGGGTAGTCATCGGTGCGCGGGGTGCCCGGGGGCGGTGCCGGCAGGTTTTCGTAGCCGGAAATCAGCTTCTGGTGAATGTCGTTGACCTGGTAGTAGATGCGGCCGGCGCTGTCGTAGGCGAAAGTGTCCAGGGCCACGTAGGGCACGTCGGCGCTCAGGCTGCCATCGCGCTGCGACAGCCCGGCGGCGATGGTCCGCGCCGAGGCCAGCAGCGTGCGGTCATAGGCGGTGTCGGCGGCCTCGCGGCCGTTCCAGTAGGCGCTCAGGCCGCTGGCCAGCATCAGCACCACCAGCAGCAGCGCCAGGTTCCACAGCAGCCGCCCACGCAGGCTGTCGAGCTTACGCATCGCGACCTTCGAGCAGGTAGCCCAGGCCGCGGAAAGTGACGATGGCCACGGCTTGGCCATCGAGTTTCTTGCGCAGGCGGTGCACATAGATTTCGATCGCGTCGGCGCTGGCCTCCTCGTCCAGGCCGAACACCTGGGCGGCCAGCTGTTCCTTGCTCATCACCCGCCCCGGCCGCGCGATCAGCGCTTCCAGCACGGCCTGCTCGCGGGAGGTCAAGGTCAGCAGTTCATCGGCGAGGGTGAAGCGCCGGGTCTCCAGGTCGTACACCAGCGCGCCGCAGCGCTGCTGGCGTTCGCCGCCCATCACGCTGCGGCGCAGCAAGGCCTTGACCCGGGCTTCCAGTTCGCTGAGTTCGAAGGGTTTGGCCAGGTAGTCGTCGGCGCCCAGATTGAGGCCATGGACCCGGTCCTTGACGTCGCTGCGGGCGGTCAGCATCAGCACCGGCAGGTTGTTGCCACGCCCGCGCAGGCGCGCCAGCACCTCGAAACCGTCCATGCGCGGCAGGCCCACGTCCAGCACGGCCAGGGCATACTCTTCGCTGCCCAAAGCCAGGTCGGCGGCCACGCCATCATGCAGCACGTCCACCGTCAGGCCGGTATGCTTGAGCGCCTGGGCCACGCTTTCGGCCAGCGGCAGATGGTCTTCGGCAAGTAGAACACGCATGGCAGGGGCACTCTTGTTGTAGGTATCAAGGCGGCAGTGTACGCGCAGGCCAAGCGCTGTGAAGGGCTGCCGCGGGCAATTTTCGGCTGAAAGGTTGGCGAAAGGTTGAAGCCCTAGCATCGGGGTACGACAGGTCCGCCATGGGCCTGCCACGCAAAGCGCCACGATGCGTTTTCGCCATAACAAGAACAAGAATTGGAGACATCACATGAGCCCTACCCTGCGCCGGCTGGCCCTGGCCGCCAGCTGCCTGTTGCTGGCCAACAGCACCTTCGCCGCCGAACCCAAGCGTCCTGAATGCATTGCCCCGGCCTCGCCCGGCGGCGGTTTCGACCTGACCTGCAAGCTGGTGCAAAGCGCCCTGGTCAACGAGAAAATCCTCACCAAACCCATGCGCGTCACCTACATGCCTGGCGGTGTCGGCGCCGTGGCCTACAACGCCGTGGTCGCCCAGCGCCCGGCCGATGGCGGCTCGCTGGTGGCCTGGTCCAGCGGTTCGTTGCTGAACCTGGCCCAGGGCAAGTTCGGCCGTTTCGACGAACACGCGGTGCGTTGGCTGGCGGCGGTGGGCACCAGCTACGGCGCCATTGCGGTGAAGAGCGATTCGCCCTACAAGAACCTCGACGACCTGGTGCAGGCGTTGAAAAAGGACCCGGGCAAGGTAGTGATCGGCGCCAGCGGCACCGTCGGCAGCCAGGACTGGATGCAGACCGCGTTGATTGCCAAGGCCGCCGGCATCAACCCGCGCCAGCTGCGCTACGTGGCCCTGGAAGGCGGCGGTGAAATAGCCACGGCCTTGCTGGGCGGGCACATTCAGGTGGGCAGCACGGACATTTCCGATTCCATGCCGCATATCCAGAGCGGCGACATGCGCATGCTGGCGGTGTTTGCCGACAAGCGCATCGACGAGCCGGGCATGAAGGATATCCCCACCGCCCGCGAGCAGGGCTATGACATCGTCTGGCCGGTGGTGCGCGGCTTCTACCTGGGGCCGAAGGTCAGCGATGCCGAGTACGCCTGGTGGAAGGCGGCGTTCGACCAGATGCTGGCCTCCGACGACTTCGCCACCCTGCGCACCCAGCGCGCGCTGTTCCCGTTCGCCATGACCGGCGCCGAGTTGGACAGCTACGTGAAGAAACAGGTCACCGAGTACAAGACCCTGGCCCAGGAATTCGGCCTGGTGCAGTGACCTGCGGCCTGCCTCGCCCCGAGGCAGCCCCCCTCTCGCCAAGGAGTTTCGACCATGGCCCTGCAACGACTGTTTGCCATTGCCCTGCTGCTGGCCTGCGCCGCGCTGGCGGTGATGGCCTGGCCCTACCAGGCTGCTTTTTCCTACGAACCGGTGGGCCCGCGCGCCTACCCACTGCTGATGCTGGGCCTGATGGCGGCAGCCTTGCTGTACATGGCCGTACGCCCCAGCACCATCACCCATAGCGATGAAGAACCGCCACTGGACCGCGCCACCCTGGCCAAGATTGGCGCCTGCGTGGTGCTGTTGCTGGTGTTCGCCGGCACCTTCGAGCCATTGGGCTTCGTGCTCGCCAGCGTGCTGACCGGCATCCCCATGGCACGCCTGTACGGCGGCCGCTGGCTGCCCAGCACGGTGGTGGTGAGCCTGATGAGCGTGGCCTTGTACCTGCTGTTCGACAAGGCCATGGATGTGCCCCTGCCCTTGGGCCTGCTTGCCGTACTGGAGAACTGACATGGATACCTTCAGCTATCTGGGCCAGGGCTTCGGCGTGGCCCTGAGCCCCTACAACCTGGTCACCGCGCTGTGCGGCACGCTGATCGGCACCGTGGTCGGCCTGCTGCCGGGCCTGGGCCCGATCAATGGCGTAGCGCTGCTGATCCCCATCGCCTTCGCCCTGGGGCTACCGCCCGAGTCGGCGCTGATCCTGCTGGCGGCGGTGTACCTGGGCTGCGAGTACGGCGGGCGCATCAGCTCGATCCTGCTCAACATCCCCGGCGAAGCCTCGACGGTGATGACCACCCTCGACGGCTACCCCATGGCGCGCCAAGGCCTGGCCGGGGTGGCGCTGTCGCTGTCGGCCTGGAGCTCGTTCATCGGCGCATTCATCGCCACCTGCGGCATGGTGCTGTTTGCGCCGCTGCTGGCGAAGTGGGCCATCGCCTTCGGGCCGGCGGAGTACTTCGTGCTGATGGTGTTCGCCATCGTCTGCCTGGGCGGCATGGCCGGCGACCGGCCGCTGAAAACCTTCGTTGCCGCGCTGATCGGGCTGTTCCTGGCCTGCGTGGGCATTGACGCCAACAGCGGCGTGTACCGTTTCACCGGAGACAACGTGCACCTGGCCGATGGCATCCAGTTCGTAGTGCTGGTGCTGGGGTTGTTCTCGGTCAGCGAGATTCTGCTGTTGCTGGAGAAGACCCACCGGGGCCAGGAAGCGGTGAAAGCCACCGGGCGCATGATGTTCAACCTCAAGGAGGCGGCCTCGGTGTTCGCGGTGAACATCCGCTGCGGGCTGCTGGGGTTCGTGATGGGCGTGCTGCCCGGTGCCGGCGCCACCCTGGCCAGCGCCGTGGCGTACATGACCGAGAAGCGCATGGCCGGCGCCAGCGGCACCTTCGGCCAGGGCGACAAGCGCGGCCTGGCGGCACCGGAAACCGCCATCGGCGCCTCGGCCTGTGGCGCCCTGGTGCCGATGCTGACCCTGGGCGTGCCGGGGTCGGGCACCACGGCGGTAATGATCGGCGCGCTGTCGCTGTACAACATCACCCCGGGGCCACTGCTGTTTCAGCAGCAGCCGGACATTGTCTGGGGGCTGATCGCCTCGTTGTTCATCGCCAATATCATGCTGGTGATACTCAACATCCCGATGATCCGAATTTTCACGCGTATCCTCTCAGTGCCCAACTGGGCACTGGTGCCGGTCATCGCAATCATCACCGGCATCGGCGTATACGCCGTGCACGCCACTACCTTCGACCTGTTCCTGATGGTGGGCATCGGCATCTTCGGCTACATCCTGCGCAAGCTGGACTTCCCGCTGTCGCCGGTGCTGCTGGGGTTCATCCTGGGCGGGTTGATGGAGCAGAACCTGCGCCGTGCGCTGTCGATCTCGGACGGGGCGCTGGGCATTCTGTGGTCCAGCCCGATTACTGCCGGCGTGTGGGTGCTGACGGCGCTGATGCTGCTGTTGCCGTTGCTGCGCCTGTGGCGCAAGCGCACCAAATTGGCCACCGCGTAGTGAAAGGCGCCGCCCCGTAGCAGCTGCCGCAGGCGGCGTCCTCCCCAACCCAGCGCATGGCTTTCAGACCGGCGGCAACTGCCAATCAATCGGCGCCAGGCCGCTCTGCTGCAGGAACTTGTTGGTTCGGCTGAAATGCCCATTCCCGATAAAGCCGCGGTAAGCGGACAGCGGTGAAGGGTGCACCGACGTCAGCACCAGGTGCTTGCTGCTGTCGATCAGCTTCTGCTTGCCCTGCGCGTGGGCGCCCCACAGCAGGAACACCACGCTAGCCTGCTGCTCGCTGACGGTCTGGATGATGCGGTCGGTGAACGATTCCCAGCCCTTCTTCGCATGGGACGCGGCGTTGGCGCGCTCCACGGTCATGGTGGTGTTGAGCAGCAGCACACCCTGCTCGGCCCAATGCTGCAGGCAGCCATGGGGCGCGATGTCGATGTTCAGGTCGCGCTTCAATTCCTTGTAGATATTCACCAGTGAGGGCGGCGTGGCAATGCCCGGCTGCACCGAGAAACACAGGCCATGGGCCTGGCCCGGGCCGTGGTAGGGGTCCTGGCCGAGAATCACCACCTTCACCTGCGGCAGCGGCGTCAGGTTCAGCGCGTTGAAAATCAGCGGGCCCGGTGGGTAGATTTCCTTGCCGGCGGCGTGCTCCTGGCGCAGGAATTCACGCAGCTGGTTCATGTACGGCTGGTCGAATTCGTCACGCAGGGCGTGTTTCCAGCTGGGTTCGAGTTTGATGCGGTCGTCGGTGGTCATGGGCGTAGCCTGGCAAACAATGGGGCGGACACTAGGAAAGGCGCCCCCAATTGTCAATCAATGTAACCGGAGACTGACGTGCTGCCGACAGCGGGCCATACTGCTGAATTGGACACTGCCCCATTCGCGTCATTCAAGAGGTCAGGATGAATCTGCAATTCGAAGAGCTTGTCGGCGTCGACGGCGCACGCCTCGGCGTGGCTACCCTGGACGCTGAAAAATCCCTCAACGCGTTGTCGCTGCCCATGGTCGAGGCCCTCAACGACCAGTTGGAACGCTGGGAAAAGGACGATCAGATTGTCTGCGTATTGTTGCGCGGCAACGGCGCCAAGGCGTTCTGCGCCGGCGGCGACGTACGCAGCCTGGTGCAGGCCTGCCGCGCCCACCCCGGCGAGGTGCCGCCGCTGGCCGCACACTTCTTCGCCGGCGAATACCGCCTGGACTACCGCCTGCACACCTTCCCCAAGCCGCTGATCTGCTGGGGCCACGGCTACGTGCTGGGCGGCGGCCTTGGGCTGCTGCAGGGCGCCAACATCCGCATCGTCACCCCCAGCACCCGCCTGGCCATGCCGGAAATCAGCATTGGCCTGTACCCGGACGTGGGCGCCAGCTGGTTCCTGTCGCGGCTGCCCGGCAAGCTGGGGCTGTTCCTGGGCCTGACCGGCTCGCACATCAATGGCCATGACGCCCTCGACCTGGGCCTGGCCGACCGCTTCCTGGGCGATGACCAGCAACCGGCGCTGATCGAAGGCCTGTTGCAGCTCAACTGGCAGGAACAGACCGCAGTGCAGCTCAACAGCCTGCTCAAGGCGCTGCAGCAGGAGGCCGTGGGCGAACTGCCCGAGGCCCAGTGGCTGCCGCGGCGTGCACGCATCGACGCGCTGCTGGATGTCAGCGACGTGGCAGCGGCCTGGCGGGCAGTGGTGCAACAACGTCACAGCGACGACGTGCTGTTGGCCAAGGCCGCGCACACCCTGGAAGAAGGCTGCCCATTGACGGCGCACCTGGTGTGGGAGCAAATCGAACGGGCGCGGTACCTGTCACTGGCCCAGGTGTTTCAGATGGAATACACCCTCAGCCTGAACTGCTGCCGCCACCCCGAATTCAGTGAGGGCGTGCGCGCACGGCTGATCGACAAGGACCAGAAGCCACGCTGGCACTGGCCCGACATCGCCAGCATCCCGCGCGCCGTTGTCGAGGCACATTTCAGCAAGGCGTGGGAAGGCCGGCACCCGTTGGCGGATTTGTCTGATTATTAAGTACCGCGCGTGACGCGGCCTGGGGGGGGCGGCGCGCGGGGGGGGGGGGGGGGGGGCGCCCCGGGCGGGGGGGGGGGGCGGCC
>NZ_JBWCAM010000020.1:0-45405 GCF_056175065.1 Pseudomonas sp. JC1203 | reverse complement strand
GTCTGTTTTTTATCCCCCGGGGGGGCCGGGGCGGGGGGGCCGCTGTGCGGGGGTTTGCGTAGCAGCGGCCGCCAGGTCGCGTCGGCAGGCATCACCTGCGGCCAGGGCCGTCCGCGCCACGGTGGTTATCATAGCCACGGTGGTTGTCATAGCCACCATGGCCGCGCCAGTCACCCCGGCCAGGGCCGCGGCCCGGTGGTGGGCCGGGCGGGCGGTGCCCACCCCAGCCCGGGCCACCCCAACCAACGGGACGGTAACCGGGGCCGGGCGGCGGGCGGTAGTAATGAGGCGGCGGCGCGTAATACCGCGGCGAGCGAATGTAGTAACCAGAGTTGTAATACGTCGGCCCGTAGGGGTAGTAGCCGGATGGGTAGGCACTACCGGCATACACGTCGGTTCGGTAATAGGCTGGCCCCTCGTAAGGTGCACAGGCGGTGGTCAACAGACCCAGCAACACTAGCAGCAGAAGTCTCGTTTTCATGGCGGCCTCCCGGACCGCTGGACAGCTCGAACCAGCGACGCTGGTCGGCGCCGAGCAAAATATAGCGATCGGCATAGATTAAGACAGGTGAAACCCGACTCAGTGCCATCGCGGAAATAATTTGCTACAACATCGAAACACTCTCATTGCCGTCTAGTACTTTAGGCCTGCATTTCCCGTGCGACGTCGCTTTCCCCTAGAATGCCGCACCGGTCTACAGCCAATGGATTTGCTATGCCGCCCCGCCTCACCACGCTCTCCCAGCGCTCGTTGATCTTGACCCTGGTGGTACTGCTGACCAGCGGCTTCGTGCTGACCTCTTTGTTGAGTTACTACGCTTCGCGCAGCTCGATCCGCGACAACATCGTCAACACCGAACTGCCCCTGACCAGCGACACGGTGTACTCCGAAATCCAGAAAGACCTGGTGCGCCCGGTGCTCATCTCTTCGATGATGTCGCGCGACACCTTCATGCGCGACTGGGTGCTGGCCGGCGAGCGCGACCCGCAGCAGATAACCCGCTACCTGCAGGAAGTGATGACGCACTACGGCGCCTACACCGCCTTCTTCGTCTCCAACGCCAGCCACACCTACTACCAGGCCAAGGGCGTGCTGAAGAAGGTGCAGGCCGACGAGCCGCGCGACGCCTGGTACTACCGCGTGCGCAACATGGCCACGCCCTACGAGATCAACGTCGACGTCGACATGGCCAACCACGACGCCCTCACCATCTTCATCAACTACAAGGTGTTCGACTACCAGGACCGCTTCATCGGCGCCGCCGGCGTGGGCCTGCAAGTGAATGCCGTGGTGGGGCTGATCGAGGACTACGAGCAGCGCTACCAGCGCCGCGTGTACTTCGTCGACCGCCAGGGGCGCATCGTGCTCACCGGTACCCACGGCGGCCCGCAAGGCGCGCGCAGCGGCCAGGCCTTGAGCGCGGTGCCGGGCCTAGGCGAGTTGCTGGCGCAAATGCCGAAGCCCACCGGCGGCAACCACGAATACCTGGCCGACGGCGCCCAGCACTACCTTAACGTGCGCTTTATCCCTGAGCTCGACTGGTACCTGTTCGTCGACAAGCGCGAAGACAACGCCCTGGGCGACATCCGCCAGTCGTTGTACCTGAACCTGATGATCTGCCTGCTGGTGACCGCGCTGGTGCTGGCCTTGCTCAAGCGCGTGATCAGCCGCTACCAGCAGCGCCTTGAGCTGCTGGCTACTTGCGACACCCTGACCGGCCTGCCCAACCGCCGCGGCTTCGACCTGCTGGCCACCCAGGCCATCAACGAAGCCATGCGCGACACCCAGCCGCTGGCGGCGTTGCTGCTGGACCTGGACCACTTCAAGCAACTCAATGACAGCCACGGCCACCTGGCCGGCGACGAAGTGCTGAAGGGTTTCGCCGAGGTGCTGCGCACAAGCCTGCGCCACTCCGACATTCTCTGCCGCTGGGGTGGCGAAGAGTTCATAGTGCTGCTGCGCGCCACGCCCGGCGCCGATGCCCTGCAGGCTGCCGAGAAGATTCGTCGGCACACCGAGGAATACACCTTCCCCTATGGCGGCAAATCGCTGAAAATCACCACCAGCGTCGGCGTGACCGGGCTGCAGTCGGACGACACCCTGCACACCCTGCTCAACCGCGCCGACCATGCGCTGTATCGCGCCAAACAGAGCGGACGCAATTGCGTGCGCAGCGAGTTGCCCCAATCCTGTCATGAATGATGTCAGCCTGTGCCCGGCCTGTGGCGCCACCAACGCCTGCAGCCTGGCCGACCCACGCACCGCCACCCGGCCCTGCTGGTGCTACGGTGTGAGCATTGACCCCAGCGTACTCGCCGCCCTGCCCCAGGCGCTGCGCGACAAGGCCTGCCTGTGCCCGCGCTGCGCCCAGGTGCTGGACCAACTGCCACCCCAAGGGCCGGCATGCGCCTCGACCGCTTCCTGAGCAACCTGCCCCAGCTCAACCGCAAGCAGGTGCGCCTGTTGCTGGTGGAGCGGCGCGTGCGCGTCGATGGCGTGGCCACCGGCGACCCTCACCACGAGGTGCGCGAGTTCAGCCAGGTAACGCTCGACGACCAGGTGCTGCAAGCCGGGCGCCCGGCGCGCTACTTCATGCTGCACAAGCCCATGGGCTGCGTCAGCGCCACGGTAGACCCGCAGCACCCCACGGTGCTGGACCTGCTGGACGAGCCAGACAAGCACGACCTGCACCTGGCGGGGCGCCTGGACTACAACACCTCGGGGCTGATGCTGCTCACCAACGACGGGCAGTGGTCGCGCCGCCTCACCCAGCCGCAGACGAAGCTAGGCAAGGTGTACTACGTTGAAACCGAGCAGTTGATCGATGCGCGCTACATCGAGACCTTCGAACGCGGAATTTATTTTGCCTTCGAAGACCTCACCACCCAACCGGCGAAACTGGAGCTGTTGGGGCCGCGTAGCGCCCGCCTGACCATCGTCGAGGGGCGGTACCACCAGGTGAAGCGAATGTTCGGTCACTTTCAAAACAAGGTGTTACGGCTACATCGTGAGCAAATGGGTCCGCTAACCCTTGATCCAGAGCTGTCGCCGGGCCAGTACCGGGCGCTGAGCGCTGAAGAGATTCAGCAAATCTAGGCGTCTTACCGCCGGGCAGAAACCTCACTGACATTGTGCCAACGGTACTTGCGCAGACGTCATCGGCCTGCTTGAATCCAATCGTCGGTCCACATGTGACTCGGCAGTCACCACCATATTCTAAGAAACCTTTTTGCTGGCAACCGGTAGCTTTCATCGGACCGAGAACCAGCAGATCGCCCGCTTATAACAATACCCGTCGACCAGATTGTACGGATCGACATGGGCAAAAAATTCCCAGGCAATTGCCTACCTGTCACAAATTGCGTGCAGAGTCTTGCGTGCAGAGTCGCTTGCGCGAGTACCCGTTTTTTTTGCCAGGAGTCTTACGACATGAGGCCAGAAATCGCTGTGCTGGATATACAGGGTCAGTATCGGGTTTACACGGAGTTCTATCGCGCGGATGCCGCTGAGAAGACCATCATTTTGGTCAATGGGTCGCTGGCCACTACCGCGTCATTTGCCCAGACAGTGCGCAATCTGCATCCTCAGTTCAACGTAGTGCTGTACGACCAGCCCTACGCCGGTAAATCCAAGCCCCACAACGTGCACCACCGTGCACTGACAAAGGAAGAGGAAGGCCAGATCCTGGTGGAGCTGATCGACCACTTCAACGCTGAACACGTAATGTCCTTTTCCTGGGGCGGCGCCTGTGCGCTGCTGGCCTTGGCCCACCAGCCAAAGCGTATCGAAAAGGCTGTGATCAGCTCGTTCTCGCCGGTGCTCAACGAGCCGATGCGCGACTACCTGGAGCGTGGTGCCCACTACTTGGGCCGTTGCGACCGCCACAAGGTCGGGCACCTGGTCAACGACACCATCGGCAAGCACCTGCCGTCGCTGTTCAAACGCTTCAACTACCGGCACGTCAGCAGTCTCGACGACCATGAGTACGCGCAGATGCACTTCCACATCAGCGAAGTACTCCAGCACGACCTGGGCAACGCCCTGCACGCCGCGGCGAAAATCAATGTACCGGTGCTGTTCATGAACGGTGAATGGGACGAATACACCACCGCCCATGAAGCACGGCATTTCGCCAACCACGTGGCACGGACCGAGTTCGCCACCATCCAGAGCACCGGGCACTTCCTTGACATGGAACACAAGGCAGCCTGCCGCGACACCCGCCTGGCCCTGATGGACTTCCTCAAGCCCAGCCAGCAACAAAGCCGTATCCGCTACCGCCCGTTCGACGGTCACCATGCGCTGGCCATCTGAACGCCCGGCCTGCCGACCGCTGTGCTTGCTGCTCGACGCCCGATAACCAGGCAAAGAAGCGCAACAACCGCAGCGGCCGGCCGGCAAATTCCGCCTTGGGCGGATAAAAGGCTTCAATTGACCGGCGAGTTCTGGTAAAAAGTGAACCGCGTTCAGCGGGTGTCGTATAATGGCATTACTCCAGCTTCCCAAGCTGATAACGAGGGTTCGATTCCCTTCACCCGCTCCAGCATTCCCCCACGGTTCGCTACTCGTCCTGAGCCAGTGAAACCGTCCAAGGCAAGCGTCAGCCCTGCTGCTGATGCCGCCTGATACTCCCCCAGAATATTCAAACACCAGTAGCCGCTGCCGCCAGGCTGCGCTGGCCTTCGTGCGTTCTGAAGATTTTCGGCAGATCTTGCACGCCCATTCCAGAAACGCAGCAGCGGCTTATTTCCCCGAGTTCAACCCTTTTCCCGAGTTTCGCGCTCCACCACCCACGCCAACGGCACCGTCAGCAACAACATTCCCGCCAGGGTCATCACTGCCACCGGTATACCAGTAGCGTCCCCCAGCCGACCGAACAGCACCGGCGCCAGCGCGCCCGCGCCAATGGTGCCGGTGTAGAACAGCGCGAAAGCCTGTTCGCGCCTGCCGGCACCGGCCAGTTCCGGCACGGCGCCGTAGAGCACCGATGACGTGCCATTCAACGCCAGCCCCAGCAGCGGCAACATCGCCATCAAGGCGAACTGCGGCAGGAACACTGCCAGTACGATCAGCACCGAAGTGGTGGTCTCGGTCAGCCACACGGTCTTCATCATGCCGATGCGCGCGCCCAGGTAGCCGCACAGCAGTTTGCCGAACGCGCCACCAATGAACAGCAGCATCAACGCCAGGCCGATGCCGGCGCTGCCCGCGCCCTTGCTTTGCAGCAGGAATGGCAGGAAGGTCAGGAAGCCCATGCGCACGGCGCTGTCCAGCGTGCCGGTGGCCAGCAGCGCGCGCAAGCCGGTGACAGAGCCCGCGCCCGCAGAGGGTGTCGTGCTTTTCCCGGCATGAAGGGCAGCCACTGCCCGGCTGGGGATCAGCCACCAGAGCACTGCGGCCGCAGCAATGCCCAGCACGCCGATCAGGGTGGCGCTGGCGCGCCAGCTGATCACCGTCAACAGCAGGCCCACAAGGCCCGGGATCAAGGTTTTGCCGATATCGCCGGCAAAGTTGTACTGCGACAGCGCCTCCTTCACCCCACCGCCCGCTTCATGGCTGTCGGTAACCAGCGATGACGCCAACGGGTGCTGGGCGCTGGCACCCAACCCGCCCAGCATCAGCGCCACCAGCAAAGCCACCAGGCCACCCGCCTGGCCTACCAGCAGGTACGCCAGCCCCGCCAGCGCCGTGCCGCCCACCAGCAGCCGCTCCCTGCCCCAGCGCCGCGCCGCACGGCTGGCCAGCAACTGCAAGCCGGCCATGGTCCCTGAATACGCCCCGCGCAACAGCCCCACCTGGGCCAGGCTCAACCCAAACTGTGCCTGCCAGATGGGCAGCAGCACATAGATAAGGTCGGTCAGGCCATCGTGCACCGCGTGGGCGCCGCAAGCGGCGAACAGCGAGCGACGGCGCAGGGATTTGGCGGTAGCGGATGAGGGCTGGGCGGGGATGGGGTTGTTGAGTGTGGTCATTGTTGTTGTGGGTGCGATAGAAATGGAAACGTAGCCAGCTAACGTTATAGGCCAGTTGTAACGCGATGCACAAATAATGAATCGACCTGTATTGAAAGCGGATGCGCCAGAATTGTTAGTCTCGGATCCGTCCCACAGGCAATGGAGACGCGGACTAACGAAATGCTTGGCTAAGCATGTTTGACTGGGGCGCCTACCCTGTGAGCGTTGAAACGCTCTCCTGCCCCCAAGGAGCCACCCCCTGCAATGATATACTCGCCACCCCACACTTCAGGAGCCCACGCCATGCTTGACGTGAAGGAAGCTGTTCAAGTCGCCAAGAATGCTGCGGTAGATTTTCTTGCCGACGACACTGAACTGCAGGAGCTGCTTCTGGAGGAAGTCGAACTGGATGACGCACACAACCTGTGGCTGATCACCCTGGGCTTCAATGTCCCCGATAAAAGCCCTTTGCACGGCCTCGGCGCTGCACTTTCAGGGCGCTCCCCGTTCACCCGTAAGTACAAGGTCTTCAGCGTCGACTCGGAAACGGGCAAGGTGAAGGCGATGAAGATCCGCACTGTCTGATCGATCCAGCCAGCGAGATATCACATGCCGACGGTTTTGCAGCTTACGGGCTGGCCGACACGGGCTTGCTGGTAGCGGCGAAGGGCAGTTACCTGATCCTCACCGACGACCTGCGTTTTTCGGTGTTCGCTGCACGTAAAGGTGTCGACTGCATCAACTTCAACCATCTGCGTGACCAGAATTGGCAGCATGGCCATGCACACTGATTGTCCATTGCCCATAATATCTGCTCAATGGATCCACCTCACCAACACGATAGAACGATTACAAACCCCACAGGTCAGTACCGTTAAGACCTTCCCGCTACCCTGTGAAAAAAGGAGCTCGGCATGACGGACCAGCTGCTGCAACCCGCGTTATTGGACAAGCTGTATGAAAACCAGCTGGCAATCGCCGCTGCGGTCGAGGAGCTGGCCCTGTGGGTTGAGGTGCGCTGGGAGGCCGAGGACATTGCCGAGAATGTGCGCAGCGCCCTCGAAACCCTGGACCGCAACGCCGACTACATCAACCGCACCATCGCCACGCTGCGCAAGGAGCGGTCGGACCTGTGAACCTGGGTGCCTGTCGCTCATCTGGGCGGCCCACGGGCAGGCCGCGTTGCGGGTAGCGCATTCGCGGAGGTGGGCCCGGGACGCAGCCTTCGGCAGCTGCTACGTCCTGTGGGAGCTGGCTTGCCAGCGAGCTGTTGGGGCCGTAAAAGCTCGCTGGGTCAGGGTGGATCAATAGCCGTTTGCCTGCAGGATCTCCGGCACGGTGCGGCTGGCCGGGCGGTGGTAGAACTTCAGTAGTTCGCTGCTGCGGTTGGTGAAGATGCCGTCCACGCCGGCGTCCATGACCTTTTGGTAATCCACCGGGTCATCCACGGTGTAGACATGCACGAGCATGCCCTTGGCGTGGGTGAGCTGGTTCATCCAGGGTTGCACCAGGTCCATGTAACTCTGGTCGCCGCCCTGGGTCAGGGCCGCCGATGGGCCGGTGCCGATGGCGCCGTTGGCCTTGGCGAAGTCCAGCCACTGTTCGAACGCGGCATGGTCGCGGGGCTGTTGGCGGGCGTAGTAGGCAGCCTTGGTTTCGCCGCTGGCGGGGTTGTAGGCTTCTGCCGAAGCCGGCTCGATGCTGCCCTCGCCTACCCACAACAGCAGCACCTTGGGCACTTTGGGCATGAACTGGTTGAGCAGGCTCAGGCTGCTTTTCTCGAAGGTCTGCAGCACCACGCGGTGCCCCGGGGCGACCTCGCCGGCCGCGGTCAGCCAGCCACGCTGGATCAATTTGGCGGTGAGCTCCTTTTCGATGCCGGGGAACAGCAGCGGCGCCTTGGTCTCGATGTACAGCCCGGGGCGGTGCGCGGGGTCCTGATCGGCCAGGTCGATGATGTCGTCCAGCGTCTGGATCTTCAGCCCTGCGTACGCCGGGCGCGCACGGTCAGGGTAAGCGGTGTTGTACCAACTGCCGGCGTCCAGGGTCTTCAACTGCGCCAGGGTGAACTGGCTGACAGGCTGGTCCTTCTGCCCGGGGAATTTCGTCGCGATGTCGGTGGTGCGCCCCAGGTTGGTGTCATGCAGGGCAATCAGCTGGCCGTCGCGGGTGCGCTGCAGGTCCATTTCCAGGTAGTCGGCGCCCAGTTCGCGCGCCAGCAGGTAGGAGGCGCGGGTGGACTCCGGGGCGTCATAGGAGGCGCCGCGGTGGGCGATGACGGCCGGCCAGGGAATGCCGGCGGCCTTGGCCAGCGCCTCGCCCGTTGGCGCCTGGGCATGGGCCATGGCAGCGGTAGTCATGAACATGGCGGTGACAAGCCAACGTAGCGACATGGGAGCTTCCTGCAAGGTCAAAAGAGACCAGCATAGTCCGCGACGAATATGACAAGACGGTTTCCCCGCCCGCACCCCATGGTACAGTCGCGCCCTGTAACCGATCCCGAGCAAGACGCACGCCATGGAACTCGACGCTTTCGACGCCAGCCTGGGCCAATGGCCGCAGCTGCCCTTTCACTGCACCGGCCTGTTGCTTGGCAACGGTGCCAGCCGTGCCATGTGGCGCAACTTCGCCTATGACTCGCTGTTCGAGCGCGCGCAGAAAGTGCGCAACAAACCCCTGGGCCAGACTGACCTGGCGCTGTTCAAGTCCATGGGCACCGAGAATTTCGAGCAGGTGCTGAGCGCGCTCAACACCACCGTGCGCGTCAACGCCGCGCTGGCCATCAGTGCCTCGGCGCCGCTGAACCGCTACTACGCGATCAAGGAAGCGCTGATCCACGCCATGCGCAGCGCCCACATTCCGTTCCGGCTGGTGCCAACCGAGGGCTTGCAGGCCATCGCTCGCCACCTGCGCGACTACACCACGGTGTATTCGAGCAACTACGACCTGCTGGTGACCTGGGCCGTGGAGCAGGCCCCCGAAGGTTTCGACGAACTGTTCGATGTGGACCAGGGCTTCGACGTGCGCCGGGTGCGCAGCGACGCCACCCGCGTGCTGCACCTGCACGGCGGCTTGCACCTGATTCGCCAGGCCGATGGCACTACACGCAAGCGCAATGCCGTGGGCAGCGGTTTGCTGGATGGCTTTGCCATCAACCAGCCCGGCGAGGTGCCGCTGTTCGTCAACGAAGGCCGCCGCGAGGACAAGCTGCGTGCCATTCGCCAGTCCGATTACCTCAGCTGGTGCCACGCGCAACTGGCGCAACACCAGGGCCCGCTGTGCCTGTTCGGGCACAGCCTGGGCGAACAGGACCGCTACCTGCTGGACGCCATCGAGCAGGCCGGCGTGCAGCAACTGGCGGTGTCGATCTTCCCGCTGAGCGACGCTTGGGTTCTCAGCCAGAAACAGTATTTCACCCGCCTGTTCGCTGGTCGGGAGGTGCAGTTCTTCGACGCCACCAGCCACCCGCTGGGCGCGCCGTCGCTGAACGTGCCAGTGCCCAAGCCAGCGGTAAAACGCAAGCGCTAGAATGGCGGCAGGCCTGCACCCAGCAGGTCCAGCGCCGGCGCTTCGGCTAACCGCTGCCAATCGCTGTCACGCAGCTGTTCGGGCAGCACATGGCGCAGGCTCACGACCTGCCCTTGTGGCAACGCCACCTGCGTATCTTCGCCGCTGCGGGTAAACACCGGGCGCACGCCCTCGGCGAAACCACTGAACAGCAGACGGTCCTGCCCTGGCTCGAAATCCAGCACGCTATCGCCGTCTTCGGCCCGCGCGTGAATAACGAAGCGGTCCCGGCCCGGGCCGCCACTCAGCGTGTCGCGCCCAGCCCCGCCGTCCAGCCAGTCGTCACCGGCGCCGCCTTGCAGCAGGTCATCGGCATAGCCACCCAATAGCGCGTTGTTGGCGGCATTGCCGGTCAGCGTGTCGGCGTAATCACCACCTATCAGGTGCTCCAGCTGCCCGGGGTTTTCCAGACGCACCGCACGCCCCGCCAGGCGCGCCTCGCCACGGTCCAGGTCGATCACCGAGGCACTGCTGATGGCAGCGGCATTGAGCGTGTCGATGCCGCCATTCACGTCGTGCAGCACGCTGCGTGCAGGCGCGTGCAGCGAGGCGAACTCGTTGGTGTACACGTAATGATCGTTGCCATTGTCCAACCGCCCGAACAGGTTCAGGCGCCAGCCTTTCAGCACCCCGGTGCTGCCTTGGGCCAGGTCGAGGACCTGCAAGCGCCACTCGCCATTCGCCGGCTCGCCACGCAGGCGCGCAGTGTTGAAGACGAAGGTAACGCTGCCCTTGCGATGAAAGCGCAGGTCGCCCGGGTGTGTCGCGTCGGCAGGCGGCTTGCCAGGGCGGTCCATCAGCACCGAGCGGGTGCCCGAAGGCGAGACCAGCACCAGTTGCAGATCCCCCGGGCGCTGGTGGGCAAGCTTCACCTCCACCAAGGCGTATTCGATGCGCAGGCGCGCGTCTTCCATGGCCATGCTGTAGTTGAGCCCACCCGTGTCATGGTCAGGAATGGCGAACTCGCCGCTGCTGCTGGTGAGCGGCTGTTCCAGCAACGCCTCGTTGGCAAACCGCTGGTGCGCCGGCCAGTCCTGCGCCAGGCGCACCGCAGCCTGGGCGTCGACCTCACCGTAACCGTAGTCGTGGCTTACGTGCATGCCACCGCCGTTCCAGTGCCGGCCGGCGTTGTATTGCCACACAGTGGAAGGGTCGCGCACCTGCCGGGCGGTAAGTGCGAGGATGTCCTGCACATCGCGGTAGCCCAGCCGTGGGTTGGCCTGCAGCATCAGCGCGACGATGCCGCTGACAATCGGCGCCGCCAGGCTGGTGCCCGCCTGGGGCAGGCCCACCCGGGTAAACACGCCCACGCCCTGGGCGCTCACCAGCAGGTTGGCGCCGGGGCTGGAAAAACCTGACGCCGCGCAGGGTTCGCTGCGCGGTGGCGGGCAAGTGGCGGCAACCATGATGTTGCCGCGCATGTTGCTCAGGCTGGCGTAATTGGCGTTGCCGCCGGCCTGGCGGTCGTTGCCCGCGCTCATCACGATGACCGTGCCAAGCCCCCCGCGCCCCTCGCTCAACGCCCGGCGGTACTGCACCGGCACCGCGCCGATGGCGGGTACGTCCAGCACCGGTTCGAAACGCCCGGTGGCGCCCCAACTGAGGTTGGCCACGTGATAGCGCGCAAGCTTGGCCAGCGTCTCCAGTTGCCCGCTCACCCAATGGCCACCAATGGTCGCCTGGGGCGCCACGCCCACGGTGCCCTGGTCATTGCGCGCGGCCACCATCACGGCGGCCACGCTGCTGGCGTGCTCGGCATGCTTGTCGACGCTGGCCTTGCTGGCCCATAGCCAAGGCACACTATTGGCCTGCCAATGCGGGTCGACGTTGGGCAGCAGGTCTGCGTGGTGATAGGCGAAGGCTTTCTTGTGGGCCTTGCCGTGCGCCTCGAACTGGCCAATGCGCACGCCCTGGCCGGTGTAGCGTGCCCACACCGAGGGCACGTTGCTTTGGTGCAGGTAGGTTTGCAGCGGGTAGTCGGGGTCGCTGGGCGCGTCTTGCGCCCAGGCCTGGCCCGCGCCGCAGCAAAGCAGCGCCAGGAAGTAAATGCCATTGACCATGTGAACACCTCGCCCAATAAAAGGGGCGAGTGTTCAGGGGTACGCAGGGGGTGCCTATCCGACATCAAGCCCCGGACGGCAAAAAAGAACTGTCCTACGCTGGCGTCGGAAACAGCAGCGTCAGATCAGGCCGTCGGCCTTGAGCAGGGTTTCCAGGCAGTGCTCCTGGATAGCGTAGAACGCCTTCAGCGCCTCGATCTTTTCCAGCAGCGCACGTGGGTCCTGGGGCTCGGCGCGCTTCACCGCAAGAATCATCTTGTTCTTGTTGGTGTGCTCCAGCGAGATGAACTCGAACACCTTGGTGTCATAGCCGCAGGCCTCCAGGTAAAGGGCGCGCAGGCTGTCGGTGACCATTTCAGCCTGCTGGCCCAAATGCAGGCCGTACTGCAGCATGGGCTTGAGCAGCCCGGGGCTCTGGATTTGCAGGCGGATCTGCTTGTGGCAGCACGGCGAGCACATGATGATGGCCGCGCCGGTACGGATGCCGGTGTGAATGGCGTAGTCGGTGGCGATGTCACAGGCGTGCAGGGCAATCATCACGTCGATGGCGCTGGGCACCACGGTGCGAACGTCACCGTGCTCGAACACCAGGCCCGGGTGCTCCAGGCGCGCGGCGGCGGTGTTGCACAGGGTGACCATGTCTTCGCGCAACTCCACGCCGGTGACCTGCCCTTCGCGGCCCAGGGTGTTGCGCAGGTAGTCGTGGATGGCGAAGGTCAGGTAGCCCTTGCCCGAGCCGAAATCGGCCACGCGCACCGGCTGCTCTGCGGCGATCGGCGCCCCGGCGAAGGCGTGGGAAAACACCTCGATGAACTTGTTGATCTGCTTCCACTTGCGCGACATGGCCGGGATCAGCTCATGCTGCTTGTTGGTCACCCCCAGGTCCACCAGGAACGGCCGGCTCAGCTCAAGGTAGCGCTTCTTCTCGCGGTCATGCTCGGCCGATGCCGCCTGGCGTGGCTGCTGCGTGGCGTTGCGGTGCAGCATGGGTTTGTTCTTCTTGCTGAACTCCAGTTGCACCTCATCGGTAAGGGTGAGCAGGTGCGCGTTCTTGAAGCTTGCCGGCAGCAACTCGGCAATCAGCGCCACGGCTTCGTCCAGCGGCAGGTTCTTGGTGATGTCGCGGGTCTGGTAGCGGTAGACGAACGACAGGCAGGCCTGCTCCTTCACCGTCACCGGCTTGATGATCACCTTCTGCAACTGCGCCTCGGCGCCCACGTGCCTGGCCAGCACCAGCTTGACCAGGGCATCCTGCGCAAGGCTTGCGCCCAGCAGGTCGAGGAACGTGGCGCGCGGGTCGGACGCGGTCTTGAGGCTGGCAGCAGGGGCGGACATCGGAAAGCCTGGGCAAAGTAAAGGATGCGCGCATTTTACGGGGCTTTGCCCTGCCAGGGCACGGACTTGTTCATTTTCCCGACGCAACTGCCCTCACCATGCCGCCGCAGCCACCCCGCCAATGCCCATCAACACCGCGGAATAGAACATCACCACCCGTTGCAGCAGCGCTTCCCTGCCCAGGCCCGAACCTGCACCTATGCGGAACACGCACAACCCTACAACGGCAATGGCCAGCATCAGCTCGCCTATCAATAACACCAGCATTTCAGTTTTCCCAAACTCGATCAGCTAAACACACACCCATGCCTGGCAGTGGCCGCGACGGGCGCCGACGGCAACGGCGACATGGCCAGTTCCGTGCGGTTGCGGGCGCGCCCCTTGCGCAGCAGCGCCGACACGTGATCACGCACGGTATAGGCACTGATACCCAGTAATTCGGCGATTTCCCTGTTGGTGGAACCTGCCAGCAAAAGGTTCAGGACTTCCTTCTCCCGTGGGGTCATATGCATGCGGGTTACCTGCTCATGGACCAGCACAAGCGGGCACCTTAAATAAGCACAGAGGGAAAAACAACGCGCAGAAATACCTGCTTATAAATCCCCTAAACGCGCTGCATTGACTTTCAAGAACGGCAGAGAAAACCTACAAAAACTTAAGTAAACAGTTACGTAGTCCTACTGCCTTGTCTGTCAGAGCGTAGGTTTTATCCTACTTGCAACGCCTGCGGCTGCTCGCCTGCGTCCTGGCCGACAGCCACGGCCTGAATGCGACCTTGGGCAAAACAACTCTGGATTGCCGCCCCCCAATGGGCTAAAAGAAGCGCGCACATTACAAAAATATTCGTTCCACCTTCTTGGGCTCGCCTGTTTTCCTTCGCGAACCACCGCAAGCCATGACGAGAGCAATTCATGAAGAAGCTGTGTCTGCTGGGCATCATTACAAGCCTGGCCTTTCCACCGGCCATGGCGGCCACCGCCCCGTCTCCACTCAAGACCAAGGAAGCGTTCATCGCCGACTTGATGAAGCGCATGACCCTGGACGAGAAAATCGGCCAGCTGCGGCTGATTTCCATCGGCCCGGAAATGACCCACGAGCAAATTCGCGACGAGATTGCCGCCGGGCACATCGGCGGTACCTTCAACTCGGTGACCCGCGCCGAGAACCGCCCCATGCAGGACGCGGCCATGCAGCGCAGCCGGTTGAAGATCCCGATGTTCTTCGCCTATGACGTGATTCACGGCCAGCGCACCATCTTCCCCATCAGCCTGGCCCTGGCGTCCAGCTGGGACATGAGCGCCATTGCCCTCAGCGCGCGCACTGCCGCCCTGGAAGCCGCTGCCGATGGCCTGGACATGACCTACGGGCCGATGGTGGACATCGCCCGCGACCCGCGCTGGGGCCGCACCAGCGAAGGCTTCGGCGAAGACACCTACCTGGTGTCGCGCATCGCCAAGGTGATGGTCAAGGGCTACCAGGGCGACAACGTCGCCGCGCCCGACAGCGTCATGGCCGCGGTGAAGCACTTCGCGCTGTATGGCGGCGTGGAAGGCGGCCGCGACTACAACATCGTCGACATGAGCCCCACGCGCATGTACCAGGATTACCTGCCGCCCTACCGCGCCGCCATCGACGCCGGTGCCGGCGGAGTGATGGTGGCGCTGAACTCCATCAACGGCGTGCCCGCCACCGCCAACACCTGGCTGATGCAGGACCTGCTGCGCAAGGACTGGGGCTTCAAGGGCATTACCATCAGCGACCACGGCGCCATCCACGAGTTGATCAAGCACGGCGTGGCCCGCGACGACCGCGAGGCGGCGAAGCTGGCGATCAAGGCCGGCATCGACATGAGCATGAACGACCAGGTGTACGGCAAGGAGCTGCCGGGGCTGGTGAAGTCCGGCGAGGTGAGCCAGGCCGACATCGACAATGCCGTGCGCGAGGTACTGGGTACCAAGTACGACCTGGGGCTGTTCCAGGACCCGTACCGCCGCATCGGCAAGGCCAGCGATGACCCGGCCGACACCTATGCCGACAGCCGCCTGCACCGCCAGGCCGCGCGGGAAGTGGCGCGCACCAGCATGGTCCTGCTGGAGAACCACGACCACACCCTGCCGCTGAAGAAGCAAGGCACCATCGCCCTGGTGGGCCCCCTGGCCGATGCGCCGATCGACATGATGGGCAGCTGGTCGGCAGCCGGCAAACCCGACCAGTCGGTGACCCTGCTGCACGGCCTGCAGAACGCCGTGGGCGACCGCGCCAGAATCATTTACGCCAAGGGCGCCAACGTCACTGACAACCAGGACGCCATCGCCTTCCTCAACCGCATCATCTTCGACCGCGAAGAGGTAAGCATCGACAAGCGCCCCGCCGGCGAAATCATCGCCGAGGCGGTGAAGGCCGCCGAACAGGCCGATGTGATCGTGGCAGCGGTGGGTGAGGCGCGGGGCATGTCCCACGAGTCAGCCAGCCGTACCACCCTGGCGTTGCCCAACACCCAGAAGGCCTTGATCAAGGCCTTGAAGGCCACCGGCAAGCCGCTGGTGCTGGTGCTGATGAACGGCCGCCCGCTGTCGCTGGTGGACGAACAGAAGCAGGCCGACGCCATGCTGGAAACCTGGTTCTCGGGCACCGAGGGTGGCAACGCCATCGCCGACGTGCTGTTCGGCGACTATAACCCGTCGGGCAAGCTGCCTATCAGTTTCCCACGCTCTGTGGGGCAGATTCCGGTGTACTACAGCCACCTCACCATTGGCCGGCCGTTCACCGCAGGCCAGCCCGGCAACTACACCTCGCAGTATTTCGACGAGGAAACCGGGCCGCTGTACAGCTTCGGCTATGGCCTGAGCTACACCGACTTCAGCCTCTCGGACGTGAGCCTGTCCAGCACCACGCTCAAGCGCGGCGGCAACGTCACCGCCAGCGTCACCGTGAAGAACACCGGCAAGGTGGCCGGTGCCACGGTGGTGCAACTGTACGTGCATGACGTGGTGGCTTCCATGGCGCGCCCGATCAAGGAGCTGAAGAACTTCGAGAAGGTCACCCTGCAGCCCGGCGAGGAGAAAACCGTGCGCTTCACCCTTACCGAGGACGACCTGAAGTTCTACAACCCGCAGCTCAAGTACGCGGCAGAGCCAGGGGAGTTCCAGGTACAGATCGGCCTGGACTCGCAGCACGTCAAGCAGCAGAGCTTTACGTTGCTGTAGGAGACGCCGCCTGCGGCAGCTGCTACGGGTTCGTCAAAGTCCCGTAGCAGCGGCCGGCAGGCCGCGTCCGAAAGCGCCGCGCATTTCCCGGAATATTGGGGAAACTCAGGCCCCGGCGAAGTATTACCAATGATGTGCGACAAAGTTACACACCCGCCCATCATGCTATGGTTTTGCCCCCCAACCGATTGGCGATGCCCATGCGTCCCCCGTTTCGCGCCCTGCGCCTGCCCCTGATAGCCCTGCTGATCATCACCGGCACCCTGGCCTCTGCCCTGCTGGCCATGCGGCACGCCCAGCGCCTGGCCATGGCCGAGGAAGCTGGCCGCGCCCATCAGCAACTGGGGCTGTACGCCAATTCGCTACACACCCTGATCGAGCGGTACCGCAGCCTGCCCGCCGTGCTGGCGCTGGACCCGCAACTGATCGCAGCGCTCCAGGGCCCGGTGGACGCCAGCACCCGCGACGCGCTCAACCGCAAGCTGGAAAAAATCAACCAGGCAGCGCAGTCCTCCACCCTGGAGCTGCTCGACCACAGCGGCCTGGCCGTGGCGGCCAGCAACTGGCAACTGCCCACCAGCTACGTGGGCCAGAACTACGGTTTCCGCCCCTACTTCCTGCAGACCCGCAGCCAGGGCAGCGGCCGTTTCTATGCCGTGGGCGTGACCAGCGGGGTGCCGGGCTACTTCCTGTCCAGCGCGGTAAAGGACGAGCGTGGCGGGTTCCTGGGCGCCATGGTGGTCAAGCTGGAGTTCCCCGAACTTGAGCGCGAATGGCGCCAGGGCAGCGACACCCTGCTGGTCAGTGATGCGCGCGGCATCGTCTTCATCGCCAACCAGCCAGGCTGGCGCTACCGCCAGCTCAGGCCGCTGAGCGCCGCTGACCAGGCCGAGCTGGCCAGCACCCGTCAGTACGACCGCCAGCCCCTCAGCCCCTTGAAGGTGAAGCCGTTGCAGGCCTTCGACGGCGACAGCCAGCTGGCCCGGGTCGATGGCCCGGGCGGTAGCGCCGACTACCTGTGGGAGTCGCTGCCGCTGACCAGCGAGGGCTGGACCCTGCACCTGCTGCGCAAACCGCAACTGGCCGCCGAGGACGCCCGCAACGCAGCCCTGGCCGCAGCCGGCGGCTGGTTGAGCCTGGTGTTCCTGGCGCTGTTCCTGTACCAGCGCTGGCGCCTGGGCCGGCTGCGCCAGCGCAGCCGGGAGGAGCTGGAGGCGCTGGTGCAGGCGCGCACCCGCGAGCTGCAAACCGCCCAGGACGGCCTGGTGCAGGCCGCCAAGTTGGCAGCCCTGGGGCAGATGTCGGCGGCCCTTGCCCACGAGATCAACCAGCCGTTGACCGCCCAGCGCATGCAGCTGGCCACCCTGCGCCTGCTGCTGGACCACGGCCGCGTGGACGACGCCTACCAAGCGCTGCTGCCACTTGAACAGATGCTCACGCGCATGGCCGCACTTACCGGGCACTTGAAGACCTTCGCGCGCAAGAGCCCGGCAGGCCTGCGCGAGCGTGTCGATCTCGCCGAGGTGGTGGACCAGGCCCTGCAGCTGCTGGAGCCGCGCATCCGCCAGGAACGGGTCAGCACAGTGCTGCACCTGACTCGGCCAGCGTGGGTACGCGGTGACCCGATCCGCCTGGAACAAGTGCTGATCAACCTGCTGCGCAATGCCCTCGACGCCATGAGCCAGAAGCCCCAGCGCCGCCTGGAAGTGCGCATCGATGCAGAAGCCGGGCACTGGCGTGTATCGGTGGCGGACAGCGGCGGCGGCATCGCCCCGGAACACCTGGCCACGGTATTCGACCCCTTCTTCACCACCAAGCCGGTGGGCGACGGCCTGGGGCTGGGGCTGGCCGTGTCCTACGCGATTGCCCACGAAAGCGGCGGCCACCTGAGCGCCGCCAACCAAGGCAACGGCGCTATCCTCACGCTGGTCATGCCCACCGAACCGGAGGCCCCATGAACGCAACGCCTTTGCATGAGGTGATAGTGGTCGATGACGACGCCAGCATCCGCGACGCCGTGACCCAGTGGCTGACCCTGTCCGGCTTCACCGTCACCACCCATGAGCGCGCCGAAGCTTGCCTGGCAGCGCTGGGCGCGGATTTCCCCGGCGTGGTCATCAGCGACGTGCGCATGCCGGGCATGGACGGCCTGCAACTGCTGGAACAGCTGCAGGCACGCGACCCGCAGTTGCCGTTGATCCTGCTCACCGGCCATGGCGACGTGCCCATGGCGGTGCAGGCACTGCAAGGGGGTGCCTATGACTTTCTGGAAAAACCGTTCAGCCCCGACACGCTGATGAGCAGCCTGCGCCGTGCCCTCGACAAACGTGCACTGGTGCTGGAGAACCGCCAGCTGCAAGCCCGCGCCACTCACCAGGACCGGCTGCAGGCCGACCTGCTGGGGTATTCGCCAGGCATGCAGCAGCTGCGCCGGCAGATCCTCGACCTGGCCGGCCTGCCGGTGAACGTGCTGATTCGCGGCGAGACCGGCAGCGGCAAGGAACGCGTGGCCCGCTGCCTGCACGAATGCGGGCCGCGGGCGACGAAACCGTTCGTGGCAGTCAATTGCGCGGCCATCCCCGAAGTACTGTTCGAGGCCGAGCTGTTCGGCCACGAAAGCGGTGCGTTCACCGGTGCCCAGGGCAAGCGCATCGGCAAGCTGGAACATGCCCATGGCGGCACGCTGTTCCTCGACGAAATCGAGAGCCTGCCGTTGGCCCAGCAGGCCAAGCTGTTGCGCGTGATCCAGGAGCAGACGCTGGAACGCCTGGGCTCCAACCAGAGCATCGCCATCGATGTGCGCATTGTCGCCGCCACCAAGCCGGACCTGCTGCAGGAAGCCCGCGCCGGGCGCTTCCGCGAGGACCTGGCGTACCGCCTGAACGTGGCCGAATTGCGCCTGGCGCCGCTGCGCGACCGGCGCGAAGACATCCCCCTGCTGTTCGAGCATTTCGCTGCCCACAGCGCCGCCCGGGCTGGCCGCGAAGTGCCACGGCTCAGCGCCGCGCGCCTGGCGCAACTGCTCAGCCATGACTGGCCCGGCAACGTTCGCGAACTGGCGAACGCCGCCGAGCGCCATGCCTTGGGCCTTGAAGCACCCGAAGCACCAGCGGCCGCCAGCGTCGGCAGCTCCCTGGCCGCACAGCAGGAAGCCTTCGAGGCGCAGTGCCTGCGCGCCGCCCTGCACCGCCACCGTGGCGACATCAAGGCGGTGCTGGCGGAACTGCAACTGCCGCGCCGCACCCTCAACGAGAAGATGCAGCGCCACGGCCTGCAGCGCGAAGACTTCCTGGCCTGACAAAAACCGCACCGCCTGCATCGCGACTAAAGTCGGCTCCTACGCCGCCCGTGGTAGGAGCCGGCCTTGGCCGCGATGCAGACGACGCGATCGACGAGGTACACGTGGCCCCGTAGCAGCGGTCGTAGGCCGCGTCCGCAGCCGCCGCGCATTGGCGGTCGGACCGCGCAGAGGCCGGACGCAGCCTGGCGGCAGCTGCTACGGGTCGGCGGATATCCGCTCATTGGTGGATGGGTATTGGGCGGATTCTTGCCGATCATGCAGGCTTGAGCCCTCTGGAACGTGCCTCTGCAACCTGGCACGCCCCCTGCTACAGCCCTTCTCAAGGCACGCGGTTCGCTGCCACACAACAACAACGAGAAGGAACCAGCATGGAAATCTCCCCAAGCCTGCCCGCGGGCGCGCAGGCCGCCCCGAAAACCACGTCCAGCCGGCTGAAATCGATCTTCAGCGGCTCGGTGGGCAACATGGTCGAATGGTACGACTGGTACGTGTACGCCGCGTTCTCCCTGTACTTCGCCCAGGTGTTCTTCCCCAAGAACGACCTCACCGCGCAACTGCTCAACACCGCCGCGATTTTCGCCGTGGGCTTCCTGATGCGCCCCATCGGCGGCTGGCTGATGGGCCTGTACGCCGACCGCAAGGGCCGCAAGGCGGCGCTGATGGCCTCGGTGTTGCTCATGTGCTTCGGCTCGCTGATCATCGCCCTCACCCCCGGCTACGAAACCATCGGCGTCGGCGCGCCGATCCTGCTGGTGTTCGCGCGGCTCTTGCAGGGGCTGTCGGTGGGCGGTGAGTACGGCACCTCCGCCACCTACCTCAGCGAAATGGCGACCAAGGAGCGTCGCGGGTTCTTTTCCAGCTTCCAGTACGTGACCCTGATCTCGGGCCAGCTCATCGCCCTGGCAGTGTTGATCGTGCTGCAACAGACGCTCACCGAAGAGCAGCTGCTGGCCTGGGGCTGGCGCGTGCCGTTCGTGATCGGCGCGCTGTGCGCGGTGGTCGCCCTGTGGCTGCGCCGCGGCATGGAAGAAACCGCCTCGTTCAGCCAAAAGAAGGAAGCGCCCAAGGAAAGCCTGATGCGCACCCTGATGCGCCACCCCAAGGAACTGCTGACCGTAGTCGGCCTGACCATGGGCGGTACCCTGGCGTTCTACACCTACACCACGTACATGCAGAAGTACCTGGTGAACACCGTGGGCATGAGCAAGACCGACTCGACCATGATCTCGGCTGCCACGCTGTTCCTGTTCATGTGCCTGCAACCGGTGATCGGCGCACTGTCGGACAAGATCGGCCGCCGGCCCATCCTGATCGCCTTCGGCGTGCTGGGCACCCTGTGCACCGTGCCGATCCTCACCACCCTGCACACCATCGAAACCTGGTGGGGCGCGTTCTTCCTGATCATGGCGGCATTGATCATCGTCAGCGGCTACACCTCGATCAACGCGGTGGTGAAGGCTGAATTATTCCCCACCGAGATTCGCGCGCTGGGCGTAGGCCTGCCGTATGCCCTGACCGTGTCGATATTCGGCGGCACCGCCGAGTTCATCGCACTGTGGTTCAAGAGCATCGGCATGGAAAGCGGCTACTACTGGTACGTGACGGCGTGCATTGCCTGTTCGCTGCTGGTGTACGTATTCATGAAAGACACCCGCACCCATTCGCGCATCGAAACCGATTGACCCGTTGTGGTATCGGGCGTGAGGGCGGCACACTGGTCGCCCTCATCCCGCCACCAGGATCGTGCAATGCCCGACGACATCCACTACTACGAACCCTCCCAGGGCCACGGCCTGCCCCACGACCCGTTCAACGCCATCGTCGGGCCACGACCCATTGGCTGGATCTCGTCCCAGGACGAGCAAGGGCGCCTGAACCTGGCGCCCTACAGCTTCTTCAACGCCTTCAACTACATCCCGCCGATCATCGGTTTCTCAAGCGTTGGCCGCAAGGACAGCCTCAACAACATCGAGAAAACCGGCGAGTTCGCCTGGAACCTGGCCACCCGGCCGCTAGCCGAGCAGATGAACCAGAGCTGCGCCGCCGTGGCGCCGGAAGTGGACGAATTCAGCTTGAGCGGCCTGACGCCGGTGGCCTCAAAGGTGATTGCGGTGCCACGGGTGCAGGAAAGCCCGGTGTCGTTCGAGTGCAAAGTCACGCAGATCATCCAGCTGCAACGGGCCGACAAGCAGGTGGTGCCCAGCTGGCTGATTCTGGGTGAAGTGGTGGCGGTGCATATCGCCAAATGGCTGCTCAAGGACGGTATCTACGACACCGCCGCCGCCCAGCCCATTCTGCGTGGCGGCGGCCCGGCCGACTACTTCCAGCTGGGCCCGGAGGCCCTGTTCAAGATGTACCGCCCGCAGTAGGTCGTTACCACACCAGCTCGCCGTCGGCGTCCACGCCGGCAAGCTTTTCCAGCTCGTCGCAGGCGGCCTGGTCAGCGCTGGTGGCGGTGGCGAAAGTGTTGCCTGGCAGGATCTTGTGGAAGCGCGGCGCGCCACCGGCGCCCAGCGCCTTCACGGCAATGGCTGCACTGTAGCCGCCCTCGCCCGGTACCACGGCCGAAACGGCCTCGAAGTGTTGAAACTCTTTGCGTGCCATTCTCAGTGCCCCGGCGGTTATTGAAGCCGGGCATTCTAGCGCCTCAACTCGCCAGTTTGTGCACCGCGCAAGTGCTGCGGCTGTCCACGTCGCTGAAGGTATGGAAGTCCAGGCTGGTGACCAGCATGTCGTTCACCAGCGCATCGAACACCTGCATCACCGGCGAATCGAACCAGATGGCCATGGCCTGCTGGCTAGCCCAGAAACCGCTGATCAACCACAGGTCGTCATCGCATTGGGAATGCTGCAGGGCAAAATGCAGGCAGCCCGGGGTGTGGCGCGACGGTGCAAGCAAACGCTCCAGGCGCTGGCCCAGCTCGGCCGAACGCCCGGCGCGGGCACGAATGAAAGCGCAATGGCTGACGGGGGTGGGTAGTGACATGGGATGTCTCTCCGTAGTCGGCTGATACTGGTGGTACGGCAACAGAGATTAAGCGCTGCCACCAGCCAGCGTTAGCCGATTCCTGCTCAAGCCTTGCCTGATCCTGCAGGCCTGCGAAAAAGGCCAGGTGCCAGCGCTGGTCAGCCTGACCGCCGGCGCCCAGCAACCACGCCCATGGCAGCGGGCCCGTTCGGAAACATCGGCAGGATCAGGCAAGCATGCCGCAGGATTGGACTGGCGGTTCTTCTTGCACAAAACTATCCTCGCTGCATCCGCCTACCGAGGCTTCGCCATGACCGATTTCGAGCGTCTTCACGCGCAGCTGGACCCTTTCATGGAAAGCCAGCGCGCCACCCTTGCCGACCTGATCGACCGGCACATCGCCGGCAACGGCAGCTTTGAATCGGCCATACCGGCGCTGTTTCTCAGCCGCTCGGAACAGTGCAGCCAATCGTTCCCGCAGTTGATGCGCCCGGCCCTGTGCATCCTGGCCAACGGCAGCAAGCGCGTGCGCCTGGGCGATGAAGACTACCTGTACGACCCGCTCAACTACATGGTGGTGTCAGTGGCCATGCCGGTCAGCGGCGCCATTCTGGAAGCCTCGCCGCAAAGCCCGTGCCTGTCGTTGCGGCTGGACATCGACCCGGCCGAGATCAACGCGCTGATTGCCGCCGCCGGCCCTACGGGCGTGCCCGCGCGCCCCACCGCACGCGGCCTGTATGTAGAGCAACTGGATGCGCCGCTGCTGGACGCCGTGGTACGGCTGGTACGGCTGCTGGAGACCCCGCGGGACATCGCCATGCTGGCGCCGCTGGTACGCCGGGAAATTCTCTATCGCCTGCTGCGCAGCCCGCAGGGCCATCGGCTTTACGAGATTGCCGTGAGCAACAGCCAGATGCACCGCGTGACCCAGGCCATCGACTGGCTGAACAGCCATTTCGACCAACCGTTGCGCATGGAAGACCTGGCCCGCGAGGTGAACCTGAGCGTGTCCACCCTGCATCACCGCTTCAAGGCCATGACCTCCATGAGCCCCTTGCAGTACCAGAAGCTGCTGCGGCTACAGGAAGCCCGCCGGCTGATGCTGACCGACGGGCTGGACGCCTGCGCCGCCGGCTACCGCGTGGGCTACGAAAGCGCCTCGCAGTTCAGCCGCGAATACAGCCGGCTGTTCGGCGCCCCGCCCGCTCGCGACCTGCAACGGCTGCGCATGACCGTGTGACCCGTGGGCGCTGGCTGACCTCAGCCGGCGCCCACGCAAGATTACCTGGCGCGTACTACGTGCTTGATCTCCTGGAACGCCTGCAACCCCCACGGCCCCAGCTCGCGGCCCAGGCTGCTCTGCTTGTAGCCGCCCCAGGCGGTCTGCGGGAAGATCACCTGCGGCGCGTTGATCCATACCAGCCCGGCCTGCAACGCGTTGGCCACCTGCTCGGCCCGCGCCACGTCGGCGCTGATGATGCTGGCCACCAGGCCGAAGTCGCTGTCGTTGGCCAGCTCGATGGCCTGCGCCTCGCTGTCGAACGCGCGTACGCACAGCACCGGGCCGAAAATTTCCTCGTTCCACAGGGCGCTGTCCAGCGGCACGTCAGTGAACACCGTCGGTTGCACGAAGAAGCCTGCAGGCAGCGCCGCCGGGCGTGAGCCACCGGTCACCAGGGTAGCGCCTGCCGCGATGCCGGCTTCGATATGCCCCAGCACCCGCTCGTACTGTGCGCGGTTGACCAGCGCCCCCATCTCGGTGCCCGGTTCAAAGGGGTCGCCCTGCACGATGGCTTCGGCGCGGGCCTGCAGGCGCTGCACGAACTCGGCGTACAGCGGCCGCGCCACCAGCACGCGGCTGGTGGCCGAGCACATCTGCCCGGCGTTGAAATAGCCGCCGCCACTGGCCAGCTCCACCGCCAGTTCCAGGTCGGCGTCTTCCAGCACCAGCAGCGCCGACTTGCCGCCCAATTCCAGGCTGACGCCCTTTACCGTCTCGGCGGCGCGCTGCATCACCTGCACGCCCACGGCGTTGCTGCCGGTGAAGGACACCTTGGCGATGCGCCGATGCGTGGCCATGGGCGCGCCCACCGCCAGGCCGGTGCCGCACACCAGGTTGAACACACCCTGGGGCAGCCCGCACTCAGCGATGATGCGCGCCAACTCCAGCTCGGCCAGCGGCGTCACTTCCGACGGTTTCAACACCACGCAGCAGCCTGCGGCCAACGCGGGCGCCAGCTTCCACGCGGTGGTGACCATGGGGAAGTTCCACGGCACAATCAGGCCAACCACACCGCACGGTTCGCGGCGCACCCGGGCGCTGAACTCGTCGGTGGGCAGCGGCACGGGGCTGTCCAGACGCGCGTCGAGGCCATCGGCCAGTTCGGCGTAATAGGTGAAGGTAGCGATCACGTCGTCCACGTCGATACCGGCTTCGAACAGCGGTTTGCCGTTGTTGCACGCCTGCAACTGCATCAGCCGCTCGCGCTGGGCCGTCACGCCGGCGGCGATGGCACGCAAATACCCGGCGCGCTCGCAGCCGCTGGTCTTGGCCCACTGGGCAAAAGCGCGGTGGGCGGCGGCCACTGCCAGGTCGACGGCGCTTGCATCGGCGCCATCGACCTGGGCCAGTAAGGTTTCGTTGGCCGGGTTAATCACCGGCAGGGCTTGGGGGCCGTGGCTCCACTGGCCATCGATGTAAAGGCCTGCGAGGTGGTGCGGGAAATTCAGCATGGGTGGAATTCGCTCATCCAGGTAGTTTGGTCAATTTCGATCAGGGTCGGCACGCTGCGCTCGACGGCGCCGTGCAGCGCCTCGCGCAGGGCCTGCACGTTGTTGGCGGCCTGGGCATGGCAGCCCATCGCGCGGGCGATGGCGATGAAGTCAGGGGTGTGAATGTCGACACCCACCGGCTCGATGGCGCGGTTGACCATGTATTTCTTGATCTCTTCATAGCCCTGGTTATTCCACAGCAGCACGATCACCGGGATGCGCGCTTCCACAGCGCTGGCCAGCTCCGGCAGGGTGAACTGCACGCCACCGTCGCCGATCAGGCACACCACCGGCGGGCGCTGCTCACGCTTGCCCGCGCCGCCCAGCCAGGCGCCCATGGCGGCCGGCAAGGCGTAGCCCAAGGTGCCGTAGCCGGTGGACGCGTTGAACCAGCGGCGCGGGCGGTGCATGTCCAGGGTCAGGTTGCCGGTGTACACCGGTTGCGTGGAGTCGCCCACCAGCACCGCGTCTGGCAGCACTTGCAGCAAGGTCTCGAGCATCAGCGTCTGGGCGCGGGTAGGCGCGTCCCACTCGGCGGCCAGGGTTGCACGCAATTGGCTGGCACGGGCGGCGCCCCACTGCGGGTCGCGTGGTGGCAGGAAACCGACATCCAGGGCGGCCAGCAAGGCCTGGGCGGCACTGCTGGCGTCGGCCACCAGGGCCACTTTCGGCAGGAAGTTGCGCACGGTCTGGTCGGGGTCGATGTCCACCCGCAGCAGGGTGCCGGGAATGCGGAAAGCGCCCTTGAAGGTGATGTCGTAGTCGGTTTCCGCCAGCTCGGTGCCGATGGCCAGTACCACGTCGGCTTCGTCGATCAGCTCGCGAGTCGCCGGCAACGACTGCGTCGAGCCGATCTGCAGCGGGTGGCCGGCCGGCAGCAGGCCCTTGGCGTTGATGGTCATGGCCAGCGGCGCCTGCAAGCGTTCGGCCAGCAGCGCCAGCGCCGGCGCTGAGTCGACGGCGCCACCGCCCGCCAGTATCAATGGCCGCCGCGCCTGGCGCAGCCACTGCGCCATCTGCGCCACCGCCTGCGGCGCGGCACCGGCGCGCTGAACCCGCACCGGTTCGCTGCCCAGCAGCGCGTCGGCGTCTTCAACCAGCACGTCCAGGGGAATTTCGATGTGCACCGGCCGCGGCCGGGCGCCGTCGAACACGGCAAAGGCACGCGCCAGTACGGCCGGCAGGTCGGCCGCAGCCATCAGGGTGTGGGAAAACGCACAGACACCGGCCACCAGTGCGCTCTGGTTCGGCAACTCATGCAGTTTGCCGCGCCCGCCGCCCAATTGGCCGCGCGCCTGCACGCTGGAAATCACCAGCATGGGGATCGAGTCGGCGTAGGCCTGGCCCATGGCAGTGGTGATGTTGGTCATCCCCGGCCCGGTGATGATGAAACACACGCCCGGCCTGCCACGGGTGCGGGCATAGCCGTCGGCCATGAAGCCGGCGCCCTGCTCGTGGCGCGGCGTGACGTGCTCGATAGGCGAGCGCGCCAAGCCGCGGTACAGCTCCACGGTATGCACCCCGGGAATACCGAAGACCTGTTCCACGCCATAGCCTTCGAGGAGTTTGACCAACACTTCGCCGCACGTCGCCATTGTTTCATCGCCTGTTGATTGTTCGGTAAACAGGCGGCATTTCAGCGGTTGGCGGCTGGTGCGCACAAGGCAAATATAGTCATACTAGCCATGTCCCCATATCATGGCTGAAGCTGATGAAACGCCTGCCCCCGCTGCCCGCACTGCACACCTTCCTGGTAACCGCGCAATGCTGCAACTTCACCCGCGCTGCCCAGCAGTTGCACATCACCCAAGGCGCGGTGAGCCGGCAGATAGCCGGGCTTGAGAGCCACCTGGGCTACCCGCTGTTCATGCGCCAGGCCCGCGGGCTGAGCCTCACCCAACAAGGCCGCGAACTGTTCCCGCGCATCCAGCAGGTGTTCGGCCTGATCGAGGAAGCCGTGCAGGCCGCCAGCGGCCAGCGCCAGGCGCTGCAGCTCAAGGCGCCAACCTGCGTGATGCGCTGGCTGTGGCCACGGCTGATGCGCTGGCAGGCCGAGCGCCCGGACATTCCGGTGGAGCTGACCACCACCGTTCAGCATGGCGTGGACTTCCGCCACGAAAGCTTCGAGGCGGCCATCATCTACGGGCCGGAACCTGCCGCCGGGCAAAAGCCACGGCACCTGTTCGACGAACTGCTGACCCCGGTGTGCGCCCCGGCGCTGCTGGCCGGGGCGCTGCCGCTCAAGCAACCCGCAGACCTTGCGCAGCACATGTTGCTGCACCCCACCCGTGACGAAGAAGACTGGGAAACCTGGCTGGCCGGCGCCGGCGTGAGCTTGCCCAACCTGAGCCAGGGCCAGCATTTCGAGACCCTGGACCTGGCCATGTCGGTGGCCACCCAGGGCACCGGCGTGGCCATCGGTGACTGGTCGCTGATTGCCGAAGACCTGGCCCAGCAGCGGCTGGCCATGCCGTTCGACCTGAAAGTGCGCACAGGGCTGGCTTACTACCTGGTACAGCCGCCGCGCAGCAGCGCTAGCGAAGGTACGGTGGCGTTCATCGATTGGCTGGCGCGCCAGGCAACGCAGCGCTAGCCATTAATCTGGAAGCAGATCTCGATCTTGATCTGCTGTTGATCTGCTGTTGATCTGCTTGTGATCTGCTGTTGATCTGGCTGTTGATCTTGATTGTATGCCCCGTAAAGCGCCCGGGCCGACTGGAGGCGTCGATCAACGGGCTGCCCGAAGGGCCGAGGCCGTAGGCCGAAGAGACGGTAACCCGCAGGCTTCTATAGCGGGTGCCGTCTGCCCGATGAGCGGCGCCGGAAGGAGGGGACCCGTAGCGCAGCGTAGGGCCCAAGCAGGGGCAAGCGTTTTTTGCTTACTTTTTTTGGCGTCTGAAAAAAAGTGAGTCGGCGTAAGGCCGAAACGGTCGGTGGTCTCGCCGCGAAAATGGATATGTTCAGAATCTCAAAAGCAGGATCGTGAGCACATCTATTATCAACAGTGCTGCTGAATCACCTTTCCGCCCTTACGGCGGGTCGTGCGCAAGACCCAAAAAAAAGGGCGAACCCGCTTGGGTTCGCCCTTTTTTCACGATGCCGCTTCCGCCCACCCACTACCCGGTGAACGCTCGGGCCAACCACTGACTAACTCCAACTCCCCATGCACCACCGCCACCGGCGGGCTGGCCAGGTCGGCCAGGCGCTGCAGCACCGCATCGATCACCACGCGACTGGCATCATGGTGGAACTGCCATACCCCATAGATACGCCCACTGAACGACGGCTCGCTGCCCAGCAACGGATCAACCCCCAGCCCCGAACCCAGCCCGAACAGGTGCAGGCCATGCAGGCGTCGGCCGGCCACATCGCAGGGGCAACCGCTGGGGTCCGAATCCAGGCCACCGGTCACCTGGCGCAATTGCACAGCCGTGCCGTCGCTATAGCGCAGCCGTGGCAGCAGCGGCTGGTAGCCGGTGCATTGCATCACCACGGCGGCGCTGCGCAGCACGTCGCTGGCCGCCAGCAATTGCTGCGGGTCGCTGCCATCGGTGCGCAACAGGCGGGCACGCACCGAGGTGCCGCCCACCATACCGCGCTCCAGCACCTCGCGCCCGACCGTCAGGGCACGGTAGCGCAGGCCACCCGAGCGGTTCACCCGCCCGGAGATGGGGCAGACGTCGGCGACCGGGTCGAACGCATAGCCGTTGGCGCGGGCCTGGTCTGCACTCTCGTAGAACAGCCGGATGGCCGAACGATGGATCAGGTTGACCTGCTGCAGGCCGATCGGCTCCAGCGCCACGGCAATGTTCTCCAGCATCGAGAACGCACTATGGGAACCGCCGATAACGGTGAAGCTGCCGTGCTGCTCCACCGTCGGCGCGAAAGTGTCGCGCAGCGCCTGGGGCGACAGGCGCAGGAGGCTGTCGGCGCTATGGATCGCCTTGGCCGGCGGCACGGCCAGGCCTTGCCCCCGAAGGCTGTTCAACAGGCACTCCGGATCCTGGCGCCCACCCAGGTTGAGCACCAGCGACCGGGCACGGATGCGTTGTTTCTGGCCACGGTGTTCAACCCAGATGTGGTACTCGTCGTGGTCGCAAATCACTTCGGTGATCAACGTTTCACTCCACAACTGCACGCTGTAGCGCGCCACGATGTGGTCCAGCACCAATTGCGAAGCTTCCAGCAGCAACTCACCCACCTGCGACAGCAGCGGGGCTTCCTGCGCCTGGTTGCGGATGCGCCAGTACGCCGGCGATGCCTGCAATGGCGCGAAAACTTCAGCCATGGCCGGGTCACGCAGGCAGTCAAGGAACACGTCGCCCACCGAGTTGGCGGTGATCTGGTACTCGCCCAGGCGGCCGATACCCGGCGTTACGCTGGCATCGACAATGATCAACCCGTATTGCGCCAATTCGGCGATAGCGCCTGTGCGCACGGCGTTGAACAGCAAGCCCATGCCCGCCGGCCCGGCACCACCCACTACGCAACCGGTGGAAGTTTCTAGGTATTTTCCATACATGATGTGACCCCTTTGCATGGGACGGCGCCGAGCGCACGCATGCATCCGTTGAGGGAAATTGTTATTGAGAAATGCCGGACGAACACCAGCGAACCGTCAGAGAACTGGCGGCGCTAAATATGTCCAAAGGTATGCAAGGTTGCAGCGAACGAGCCCGGGCGCGCGGGTCAAAGCTACCGCACAGAGGCGCTCTGGGACTAGATGGGACGCGGGTTTCGAGAAAACCTGTACTCGTGGATGGCTACCAAAGAAGGCCCATAGCCATGAGTTGATAGTTCCAGAGAGTCATGTGCTGTGTCAATTTAAAGTAACACATTAAGTTTTAAGTTATCAGACAACATAAGATATTGTTTTATAATGAAATAACTACAAATCAATTCCTTTTTGAAGTAAAAAACCGGCGTCTGATAACGAAACATTTCGTATCACTATTGACAGAAATCCGTACCCTGTGCAAACACATTGCAGGGCGAAAACCTGGTCTAGACTTGTTAATGAACACACCTCCCTTAATGCCAAGGTGAGCGTCATGATCATTACAACAAGAAACTACCTGATGACCTTCCTGATCATTCTCGCCGCAGCCCTGTACGCGACTGCCGCCTGGCGAGTGGAGCAGGCGCGCAACGCACCGCGCATGGAATTGAGTTGCAGCACCACCATGTGCCTGCCCCACTCCGGCGCCTTCAACGCATTGCGCTGAGGTCGGCAGGCAGGCTGTCCGCCTGGCGAAACGCCCGCGGTGACACCCCCGCGAGGCGCCGGAAGAAGCGCGAGAAATAGGCAGGGTCAGTGAAGCCCAGGCTGTCCGACACCTGGCTGACGGTCATGCTGGTGTAGATCAGGTTGCGCTTGGCCTCCAGCAACAACCGCTGGTGAATGATCTGCAGCGCCGACTGCCCCGCCAGCTCGCGGCACACATTGTTCAGGTGCGCCACGGAAAGGCCGGCGGCATGGGCCAGCCCCTCGACGCTGGGCTGCTGGCGAAACCGCGCTTCCACCAGCCGCGTGAAGCCGTTGAAATACTCCCGCCCACGTTCCACCGATTGCCCGGCACGGCTGCGCTGAATCATTTGCCGGCTGACCCACACCACAATCATGTTGATCAACGAATGCAGGGCCAGGTCGCGCCCCGGGTGGTCTTCGGCGTACTCGCGCTGCAGCGCCGACACCAGGGTGTTGAGGTAGCCGCTATCTGCGCCCGCCGCGAATGTAGCCGGCGCCATCAGCACCTCCCCCGCCGCCCCCAGCAGGGTTTTCAGCTCACTGACCAAGGGCGCCGCCAGGGTAATGACGTGGCCGTCGATGTCCTCTGAAAAGCGAAAGCCATGTACGTACAGCGGTGGTACCACCTGCAAGGTGGCTTCGGCGATAAGGCGGCGCTGGCCTTCTACCTCGATCTCGGCCTGCCCGGCATGCACGTACAGCAACTGGCACAGGTCGGCGTGGCGGTGCGGCTGGATTTCCCAGTGGTACAGGCGGCTGCGCTTGGGGATGGTTTCGCAGTGCAGCAGGTCGGGCGTTAGCCAGTCCTGACCCTCGCCGTAGAGTTTGAACACCGGAATAGGTGGCGCGGCAGGCCGTGACATCGTGACGCACTCCAGGACGCGGATTTCACTCGATAATCGCACCGATTAGCGAAAAGTACAAAATAACGCGCGGTTTTCACCTTCCTGACCCGGCGTTTGAAGCGAAAAATGCAGGCACTCCAATCATAAAAACACTTCGCAAGCCGCCCTCGGGCCCTGCGAACCTTGCCTGGGATGATAACAATGAAGACTCAAGTCGCCATTATCGGCGCCGGTCCCTCCGGCCTCCTGCTCGGCCAATTGCTGCACAAGGCCGGCATCGACAACGTGGTCGTCGAACGCCAATCCCCCGATTACGTGCTCAGCCGCATCCGTGCCGGCGTGCTTGAGCAAGGCATGGTCGACCTGCTGCGCAAGGCCGGCGTCAGCGCCCGCATGGACGCCGAAGGCCTGGTGCACACCGGCTTCGAACTGGCCTTCAACGGCCGCCGCGCGCACATCGACCTCAAGACCCTGACCGGCGGCAAGACCGTGATGATCTACGGCCAGACCGAAGTCACCCGCGACCTGATGGCCGCCCGCCAGGCCTGTGGCGCACAGACCATCTACGAAGCCAGCAACGTGCGCCCCCACGACATGAAGGGCGAGGCGCCGTACCTGACGTATGAAAAAGACGGTCAGGTGCACCGCCTGGACTGCGATTACATTGCCGGCTGCGACGGCTTCCACGGCGTGGCGCGGCAATCCATCCCCGCCGATTCGATCAAGACCTTCGAACGCGTGTACCCATTCGGTTGGCTGGGCATCCTCGCCGATACCCCACCGGTCAACGAAGAACTGGTGTACGCCAACCACGAACGCGGCTTCGCCCTGTGCAGCATGCGCTCGGAAACCCGCACCCGCTATTACGTGCAGGTCAGCGCCGAGGAGAAGGTCGAGGATTGGTCCGACGAGCGCTTCTGGAATGAGCTGAAGGCGCGCCTGCCCGCCGACCTGGCCGAGCGCCTGGTGACTGGCCCGTCCATCGAGAAAAGCATCGCGCCACTGCGCAGCTTTGTGGTGGAGCCCATGCAGTACGGGCGCATGTTCCTGGTCGGCGACGCCGCGCACATCGTTCCGCCCACCGGCGCCAAGGGCCTGAACCTGGCCGCCAGCGATGTCAGCACGCTGTTCGACATTCTCTGCAAGGTCTACGGCGAGGGCCGCACCGACCTGTTGGCCAAGTACTCGGAAGTGTGCCTGCGCCGGGTGTGGAAGGCCGAGCGCTTCAGCTGGTGGATGACCTCGGTGCTGCACAAATTCCCTGACACCGACGACTTCAGCCAGCGCATCCAGCAGACCGAACTGGACTACTACGTGGGCTCCGAAGCCGGGCGCAAGACTATCGCCGAGAACTACGTCGGTTTGCCCTATGAAACAATCGAATAGAACACATAGCTAGCTATCTAGTAGACTGGGGGGACTTTCCCCCCGGTGCCGCCGGGGTTTCTCTGCCTTGCAGGCCTGCCCCGTGACCAACCTCAATCATCCCCAACCTGCCCTGCGCAGCATCCTCATTTCATTGATGCTGGCGATCTTTCTTGGCGCCCTCGACCAGACCATCGTCGCCGTGTCGATGCCGGCCATTTCCGCCCAGTTCCACGACGTCAACCTGCTGGCCTGGGTCATCTCCGGCTATATGGTGGCGATGACCGTGGCCGTACCCATTTATGGCAAGTTCGGCGACCTGTACGGCCGCCGGCGCATGATTCTCATCGGCCTGGGGCTGTTCACCGGCGCCTCGCTGTTCTGCGCCATGGCCCAGAGCATGGAGCAACTGGTGCTGGCGCGCATCATCCAGGGCATAGGCGCTGGCGGCATGGTCTCGGTAAGCCAGGCAATCATCGGCGATTTCGTCCCGCCGCGTGAACGCGGGCGCTACCAGGGCTACTTCAGCAGCATGTACGCGGCGGCCAGCGTCGCCGGGCCGGTACTGGGCGGCTACATGACCGAGTACCTGTCGTGGCGCTGGATTTTCCTGCTGAACCTGCCGCTGGGCCTTGGCGCTTGGCTGTACGCACGCCATGTGCTGCGGGGCCTGGTGGTGAACCGTCGGCAACCGGTGATCGACTACCTGGGCACGATGTTGATGATCGTCGGCCTGACGTCGCTGCTGCTGGGCATCACCGAGCTGGGCCAGGGCCGCAGTCTGGGCGAGGCGCCCGTGTGGGGCACGCTGCTGCTGGCGGTGGTGGCGCTGAGCCTGTTCGTGCGCCACGAGCGGCGCGCGCCGGAGCCGTTGCTGCCCATGCACCTGTTTGCCATTCGGCCGGCGGTGCTGTGCTGGTGCACGGTGTTCTTCACTTCATTCCAAGCCATTTCGCTGTCAGTGCTGATACCGCTGCGCTTCCAGGCCGTGACCGGTGCCGGCGCCGACAGCGCGGCACTGGACGTGCTGCCGCTGGCCATCGGCCTGCCCATCGGCGCCTTCCTGGGCGGCCGCACCACGGCGCGCACCGGCTACTACAAGCCGGTGATCCTGACCGGCGCGGTGCTGATACCCCTGGGTATCCTGGGGCTGGCCTTCACCCCGCCGGACTGGCTGCTGCTCAGCGGCGCATTCATGCTGCTGACCGGCTTCGGCGCCGGCCTGCAATTCCCTACCTCGCTGGTGGGCGCACAGAACGCAGTGCAGCAGAAGGACATTGGCGTGGGCACCAGCACCACCAACCTGTTCCGTTCCCTGGGCGGCGCCATGGGTGTGGCGTGCATGTCGGCGTTGTTGCTGGCGTTGCTGCATGGGCTGGACCTGGGCCCCGACGGCGCCTCGGGCGATGCCTTGCTGGCCAGCCTGCACGCCAGCAGCGGCGCGGCCCAGGAGGCCTTGCGCGGCCAGTTGCTGGAGACGTTCCGGGTGTTGTTGCTGGGTAGCGCCGCTGTGTCGGTGCTGGGCCTGGCGGCAGCGCTGGCAATGCCCAACGCCATCTTGCGCGGGCGGTAACGCTGGTACAGCAGTATCTGTATTTGTGGGAGCTGGCTTGCCAGCGAGTTTTTGGGGCCTCAACAGCTCGCTGGCAAGCCAGCTCCCACACTTGTAGGCGACACTGGATGATGCAGTTCAGCGGCTGTAGTAACCCACCGCAACCATCACCAGCCCCACCTTGCGCACATACACGTGCTTGTCTTCGACATGGCTGGTCACCGGGTTGCGCCAGCGGTAGTCATATTCGCCGCTGTCCTGCTTGGCCATCATCGCCAGGATAGGCTCGCCCACCGGCTTGCCGTCGGGGTCGCGCACGGTGGTGAAGTCGACGCCCACCAGCCGCTGGTTGGTACCATGGGCCACGTAGCGGTGGCTGTTGAGGTCGACGACGAACACGTACAGGTCATCCTGCAGGAAGCCGCCCTTGAGGTTGTTGATGTCCTGCACGGCCTGTTTCTGGTCGTTCCTGATAGCCGTAACTGCCTTGTCCAGCAACGCCTGGGCCTGTTGCGGCGAGGCGCGCGGCAGGTAGTAGCCCACGGCAAGGATGCGGTTGCCGATGCGCTGGTAGAACACCCGCTTGCGCTCTACGCGGCCGTCCTGCCAGTTCTGCCATTTGTACTCGGTCTGCTGGATGCCGTTGGCCTCGGGAATATTCACCGCCTGCTTGAACGCCTGCTGCAGGTCGGGGCCGATGACGTCGTTGACGTTACGACCAATCAGCGCCGCCGAAGGGCCGCCGCTGGCGAGCATCACGCCCTGGGTGTCGACCACGAACACGTAGCGGTCGCCGTCGATGAACTGCCCCTGGCGGCTGAACGCCGCGAAGGCCTTGTCGCCATTGTCGTGGTAGTACGCCAAGGCCTTTTCCAGCAGCGCCTTGGCTGCCGCCGCCTCTTTGGCATCGTCGTTGGTGGCGGCCAGCACCACCGGCGACAGCACCGCCAACAGCACCAGCGCCCAGCACCTGCGCGCAATGTCCTTCATGGGCCACACCTCTTGTTGTTGTAATTGCCAACAGAGCGTAGCCGCCGATTCAGCGTTTGCGTTGCGTCCAGGCCACCGCCAGGCCACTGAGGCAGATGACGGCAATGCCGGTCAGCGCCCAGGCATCGGGGGTGTGATCAAAGATCAGGTAGCCATAGATGCCGGCAAACAGGATTTGCCCGTAACTGAACGGTGCCAGCATGGCCGGCGCCGCGTGGCGAAACGCCTGGGTCAGCAACAGGTGGCCGAGCATGCCGCAGGTGCCCAGGCCGATCATGAACACCGCGTGCAGCCAATCGGGGCGCACCCAGAAGAACGGCAATAAAGCTGACATGATAAGGCTGTTGAATATGCCTGCCAGGAAGTTGCTGGTGGTGGGGCTGTCGATGTTGCTGAGTTTGCGCGTGATCAGCTGGTAGAAACCAAAGCACAACGCCGAACCCAGCGGGTAAAGAATGGCCGGCGTGAACAGCTCACCGCCCGGGCGCACCACTATCAATACCCCGACAAAACCGGCCAGCACTGCGCACCATTGGCCACGGGTAACCTGCTCGCCCAATATAACCACCGACAGGGCAGTGACCAGCAACGGCGCAAGGAAGTTGACCGAAGTGGCTTCCGCCAACGGGATATAACGCAGGCCAGTGGTAAACAGCAGGCTGGTGCCTATCAGGCACAAGGCGCGCACCAGTTGCAGGCCGGGACGCTTGGTACGAATAACGCTGGAAAGGCCAGTGCGCGGCACAAACACCACCAGCATCAATAAGGTGTGCACCACATAACGGGCCCACACCACCATGACAATCGGATAGATACCGGAGAGGAATTTCGACAGGGCGTCGTGGCTTGCAAATAAAAGTACGGACAGGCAGATGAGACCAATGCCCTTGAGGGGTTGATCATTGCCGTTCAGCAGGTTGGTCTGCGAAGTCATTCACACGCTCGGCGCAAAAAGCACAAAATACTTAGCCGGCTAACTATCCAAACCCGCTCTGAACATGGATAATGGCACACAGCCAATTATTATTAATTCTGCTATCAGCTTATACGTTGATACAACTGGAATCATACTTTCATTTGCGCAGCGCCGGGCTCAAGCGCAGCATATCGAAACATGCGTCTACCCATTTTTCGGCCTGCAGATCAAGGTCGAAACTCTCGGGGACCAACAACCATTGCGCCAACATGCCATCTACATAGGCATGCAAGGCCACCGCAGCGCGAGCGGTATCAAGGTTGTCGGGCAACTGCCCACGCTTTACCGCATTGCGCAGGGACAGATCAATGCGCACGTTGCAGTCCAGGCTGGCGGCTTGCCGCTGGCGCCGAATGTCGCACATTTCGTCGGTGAACTCGCACTTATGAAACATGATCTCGTTGATGCGCCGCGTGCTGGGGTCCAGCGCCACTTGCCGGAACAGGTGCACCAGCAACTTGTGCATGCAGCCCAACGGGTCAAGTTCCTCTTCACTTTCGCTGGCGCGCGCCAGTTCGTCCAACGGTTCATGGAGGGAGTCGAGCATCGCCTGCACCAGGTCAGCCTTGTTGCTGAAGTGCCAATAGATGGCACCGCGGGTCACGCCCGCCAGCGCCGCGATATCGGCCAGGGTGGTGCGCGCCACGCCACGTTCGAAGAACGCGTTCTGGGCAGCTTCCAGGATCTGGTTCCGCGTCTCCTGGGCTTCCTCTTTAGTACGTCGGACCATGGCAGTAAAAACCTCTTTCGGTGGCCCCGCTGTGTTCGGCAGTCGGGGTCGAGACGGTGCGGCGTTTGTGTGCCTGCTACCGCGCTTGCTGAATCGTACCCGTAAGGCCATTTCCAGGCGTTTCGGGTGTTTACAAACAACCATGAATGTAAGTATATTCGTTAGTAAGCTACTAATCTAGTAGCACCTCTTTTTTGCCATTCCACTATTCTTGAGCATTCACAGTGCTCCTGACCCGAGGATCTTCATGCAATTCAAGCCAGCTGTTACCGCTCTGGTTTCCGCCGTCGCCCTGGCCACTTTGCTCAGCGGCTGTAAAAAGGAAGAGGCGGCCCCCGCCCCACAAACTCCTCAGGTCGGCGTCGTAACCCTGCAACCACAAGCCTACACACTGACCTCCGAACTGCCGGGCCGCACCACTGCTTTCCGCGTGGCTGAAGTCCGTCCTCAGGTGAATGGCATCATCCTCAAGCGCCTGTTCGTCGAAGGCTCGGACGTGAAGGCCGGCCAGCAGCTGTACCAGATCGACCCGTCGGTGTACGAAGCCACCCTGGCCAGCGCCCAGGCTACCCTGGCGTCGTCCAAGTCCCTGGCCGACCGCTACAAGCAGCTGATCAACGAGCAGGCGGTGAGCCGCCAGGAATACGACAACGCACGTTCCACCCAGCTGCAGAATGAAGCGGCGCTGATGACCGCGCAAATCAACATGCGCTACACCAAGGTATACGCACCGATCACTGGCCGCATCGGCCGTTCGGGCGTGACCGAAGGCGCGCTGGTCACCAGCGGCCAGACCGACGCCATGGCGACCATCCAGCAGTTGGACCCGATCTACGTTGACGTGACTCAGTCTTCGGCGGAAATTCTGAAGCTGCGCCGCGAATTGGCCAGCGGCGCCCTGCAGAAAGCCGGTGACAACGCCGCCAAGGTCAAGCTGACCCTGGAAGACGGCAGCACCTACGCCCAGGAAGGCAAGCTGGAGTTCTCGGAAGTGTCGGTCGACGAAACCACCGGTTCCGTGACCCTGCGCGCCGTGTTCGCCAACCCCGACCACACCCTGCTGCCCGGCATGTTCGTGCACGCCCAGCTGGAAGCCGGCGTTGCCGCCCAGGCCATCCTGGCGCCGCAACAAGGCGTGACCCGCGACCTGAAAGGCACCCCGACCGCACTGGTGGTGAATGCCGACAACAAGGTCGAGCTGCGTGAGCTGAAGGCCAGCCGCACTGTTGGCACCCAATGGCTGGTGGAAGATGGCCTGAAAGCCGGTGACCGCGTGATCACCGAAGGCCTGCAGTACGTGAAGCCAGGCGTGGAGGTCAAGGCGACCGAAGCCACCAACGTCAAACCTGCAAACCCTGCCCCCGCCACCAATGCGTCCGCAGGCGGCAAAGGGGAGTAAACCATGTCGAAATTCTTTATCGACCGTCCGATTTTCGCCTGGGTAATTGCCCTGGTGATCATGCTGGTCGGTGCTCTATCGATCCTCAGCCTGCCGATCAACCAATACCCGGCGATCGCGCCACCGGCCATCGCCATCCAGGTAACCTACCCAGGCGCCTCTGCACAGACCGTGCAGGACACCGTGGTGCAGGTTATCGAGCAACAGCTCAACGGTATCGACAACCTGCGTTATGTGGCCTCGGAAAGTAACTCCGACGGCAGCATGACCATCACCGCCACCTTCAACCAGGGCACCAACCCTGACATCGCCCAGGTGCAGGTGCAGAACAAGCTGAACCTGGCTACCCCGCTGCTGCCGCAAGAAGTGCAGCAACAGGGTATCCGCGTGACCAAGGCGGTGAAGAACTTCCTGATGGTGGTGGGCCTGGTGTCCACCGACAACAGCATGACCAAGGACGACCTGAGCAACTACATCGTCTCCAACATGCAGGACCCCATCTCGCGTACCGCAGGCGTGGGTGACTTCCAGGTGTTCGGTGCCCAGTACGCCATGCGTATCTGGCTGGACCCGGCCAAGCTGAACAAGTACCAGCTGACCCCGGGCGACGTTTCCACCGCCATCTCGGCGCAGAACGTACAGGTTTCGTCCGGCCAGCTGGGCGGCTTGCCTGCCGTGGCCGGCCAGGAGCTGAACGCCACCATCATCGGCAAGACGCGCCTGCAGACCGCCGAGCAGTTCCGCAACATCTTCCTGAAGGTCAACACCGACGGTTCCCAGGTGCGCGTAGGCGATGTCGCCGAAGTAGGCCTGGGTGGTGAAAACTACAGTATCGATGCGCAGTTCAACGGTGCACCGGCTTCGGGCCTGGCGATCAAGCTCGCCACCGGCGCCAACGCCCTGGACACCGCCAAGGCCATCCGACAGACCATCAACGACCTGCAGCCGTTCTTCCCGCCTGGCGTGAAGGCCGTGTTCCCGTACGACACCACCCCAGTGGTGACCACCTCGATTCATAACGTGGTGGAAACCCTGGTCGAGGCCATCATCCTCGTGTTCCTGGTGATGTACCTGTTCCTGCAGAACTTCCGCGCCACCATCATCACCACCATGACGGTGCCGGTGGTATTGCTGGGTACCTTCGGTATCCTCGCCGCGGCCGGTTTCACCATCAACACCCTGACCATGTTCGGCATGGTGCTGGCCATCGGCTTGCTGGTGGACGACGCCATCGTCGTGGTGGAAAACGTGGAGCGGGTGATGGCTGAGGAAGGCCTGTCACCCAAGGAAGCCACCAAGAAGTCCATGGGCCAGATCCAGGGCGCCCTGGTGGGTATCGCCATGGTGCTGTCGGCGGTACTGCTGCCAATGGCATTCTTCGGCGGTTCCACCGGTGTGATCTACCGTCAGTTCTCCATCACCATCGTCTCGGCCATGGCCCTGTCGGTAATGGTCGCGCTGATCTTCACCCCGGCGCTGTGCGCCACCATGCTTGCGCCTATCAAGAAGGGCGAGGATCACCACAAGCACGGTCGCTTCTTCAACTGGTTCAACCGCACCTTCGACAGCGGCGTGCAGAAGTACGAAGCAGGCGTTGGCCACGTGCTGCGCCGCAAGGTGCCGTACCTGCTGGCCTACGTGCTGATCGTGCTGGGCATGGCGTGGCTGTTCACGCGCATTCCTACCTCGTTCCTGCCTGAAGAAGACCAGGGCGTGATTTTCGCCCAGGTACAGACCCCGCCAGGCTCCACCGCCCAGCGCACGCAGACCGTCATCGACGACATGCGCAAGTACCTGCTGGACGACGAGAAAGGCGCGGTAAGCTCGGTGTTCACCGTGAACGGCTTCAACTTCGCCGGCCGCGGCCAGAGCTCGGGCATGGCGTTCATCATGCTCAAGCCATGGGACGAGCGTAACAGCGACAACACCGCTGCCGCCCTCTCCGCCCGTGCCCAACAGCACTTCTTCAGCCTGCGCGACGCGATGGTGTTTGCCTTCGTACCGCCAGCGGTACTGGAGCTGGGTAACGCCACCGGCTTCGACATCTACCTGCAGGACCGTGCCGGCATCGGCCACGACAAGCTGATGGAAGCGCGCAACCAGTTCCTGGGCATGGCCGCGCAAAGCAAGATCCTCACGCAGACCCGTCCTAACGGCCTGAACGACGAGCCGCAGTTCCAGCTGGAAATCGACGACGAACGCGCCAGTGCCCAGGGCGTGACCATCGCCGACATCAACACCACCCTGTCGGTGGCGTTGGGTGGCAGCTACGTCAACGACTTCATCGACCGCGGTCGGGTGAAGAAGGTGTACGTGCAGGGTGAAGCCAAGTCGCGCATGACCCCTGAAGACCTGAACAAGTGGTACGTGCGCAACGCCACGGGCACCATGGTGCCGTTCTCGGCCTTCGCCAGCGGCAAGTGGATCTACGGCTCGCCGAAGCTGGCCCGCTACAACGGCGTTGAAGGTATCGAGATTCTCGGTTCGCCGGCGCCTGGCTACAGTACCGGTGAGGCCATGGCCGAAGTGGAACGCATCGCCGCCAAGCTGCCCAAGGGCGTGGGCCTGTCGTGGACCGGCCTGAGCTACGAGGAACGCCTGTCGGGTTCCCAGGCACCGGCGCTGTACGCCATTTCCATGCTGATGGTGTTCCTCTGCCTGGCAGCCCTGTATGAAAGCTGGTCGATCCCGATCGCGGTCATGCTGGTGGTGCCGTTGGGTATCATCGGTGCGCTGCTGGCCACCAGCCTGCGCGGCCTGTCGAACGACGTTTACTTCCAGGTGGGCCTGTTGACCACGGTGGGCCTGGCGGCGAAGAACGCCATTCTGATCGTCGAGTTCGCCAAGGAACTGCATGAGCAGGGCCGCACGTACACCGAGGCTGCCATCGAGGCTTGCCGGATGCGTCTGCGCCCGATCATCATGACGTCCCTGGCGTTCATCCTGGGTGTTGTGCCACTGGCCATCTCCCACGGCGCCGGTTCGGGCAGCCAGCACGCCATCGGTACCGGCGTGATCGGCGGCATGATCACCGCCACTACCCTGGCACTGTTCTGGGTACCGCTGTTCTTCGTGTCGGTATCGGCGCTGTTCGGCGACAAACGCAAGAAGGATGAGCACGAGTCGCACGAGTCGATCGAATCGACCCACACTCCACGTAACGAGGCTGGGCAATGAGCAAGTCCCTAGTGTCCATCGCGGTCGCCGCGGCCATCCTCAGCGGTTGCTCGCTGATCCCGGATTACAAGCAGCCGGCCGCGCCTGTGCCGGCCCAGTACCCGCAAGGGCAGGCGTACTCGCCTGCCCAGGCAGCCAGCATGGCCGCCGCCGAGCAGGGCTGGCAGCAGTTCTTCCATGACCAGGCGTTGCAGCAGTTGATCCAGGCATCGCTGGTCAACAACCGTGACCTGAAAGTCGCCATCCTCAACGTGCAGGCCTACCAGGCGCAGTACCGCATCCAGCGTGCGGACCTGTTCCCGGCGGTCAGCGCCAACGCCACCGGCACCCGTGCCCGTACCCCTGCCGACTTGAGCTCCACCGGCAAGGCCGTGGTGGGCGGCGAATACACCGCCAACCTGGGCATCAGCTCGTACGAGCTGGACCTCTGGGGCCGGGTGCGCAGCCTGAGCCAACAGGCCCTGGAAACCTACCTGTCCAGCGAGGAAGCCCGGCGCTCCACGCAGATCAGCCTGGTGGCCAGCGTTGCCAACGCCTACTACACCTGGCAGGCCGACCAGAACCTGCTGAAGCTGACTGAAGACACCCTCAAGGCGTACCAGGAAAGCTACCGCCTGACCTCGCGCAGCAGCGAAGTGGGCGTGTCCTCGGCGCTGGACCTGGCCCAGGCGCGCACCTCGGTGGAAACCGCCAAGGTCAGCCTGAGCAAATACCAACGCCAGGTAGCCCAGGACGAAAACGCCCTGGTGCTGCTGCTGGGCGGCCCGCTGCCGGCCAACCTGGCCAAGCCGCAGCCGCTTGATGGCGACCTGCTGACCGAAGTACCGGCCGGGCTGCCGTCCGACCTGCTGCAGCGCCGCCCGGACATTCTTGAAGCCGAGCACGCGCTGAAGGCGGCCAACGCCAACATCGGCGCAGCCCGCGCGGCGTTCTTCCCAAGCATCACCCTGACCGCCTCGGCGGGTAGCGCCAGCTCGCAGCTGGGCAACCTGTTCAAGGGCGGCCAGGGCGCCTGGACGTTCGCCCCGGCCATCAACCTGCCGATCTTCAACGCCGGCAGCCTGAAGGCCAGCCTGGACTACGCGAAGATCCAGAAGGACATCAACGTCGCGTCGTACGAAAAGTCCATCCAGACCGCCTTCCAGGAAGTCGCCGATGGCCTGGCCGCGCGCAAGACCTTCAAGGAGCAGCTGCAGGCGCAGAAAGACCTGGTGCAAGCCAACCAGGACTACTACCGCCTGGCCGAGCGCCGCTACCGCATCGGCGTGGACAGCAACCTGACCTTCCTGGACGCCCAGCGCTCGCTGTTCAGCGCCCAGCAGTCGGCCATCAGCGATCGCCTGTCGCAGCTGACCAGCGAGGTCAACCTGTACAAGGCACTGGGTGGCGGCTGGTACCAGCAGTCGGGTGATGCCCAGGCCAAGCAGGACCAGCCAGACGCTTCGAAAAGCTGATAGCTGCAGGTAGCACCAGAAGCCCGCCCTCCCCGGCGGGCTTTTTTGTGCCTGGAAGGCAGATTTCGCGGCCGACCACGATCACGTAGCAGCAACTGTCTTGAAACGGCGTCGTCTGCACCGCGCATACAAGACGCCGCCTGCGGCAGCTGCTACGGCATCGCGGTTCGGGCCACCCTGGCCCGCTGCAGGAGCGGCCTGCGGCCGCGAAGGCCTCACCGCGTAGTGCCTGAAACTCTGCGCGGCGTCTGCTTCGCGGGCACGGCCCGCTCCTACAGGTGCCCAACAGACAGTTGCTGTAACGCAGGCCCCTGTAGCAGCGGCCATAGGCCGCGTCCAAGGCCCGGCAAAGATGTACGACAACTGATGAATTTCTGTCATTTTTGTCAGAATCAGTGCTATAAAACACATGCGCTAACAAAATGGGGGGACTTGAACAGAACTAACAAGTTAGTTAGTGTTCGTTTATCGCCCCGTTTCAGGTGCGACAGATTGATTCACCCCTTGCGACCAAGCACCATCCGCTCAACAGGACAGGTGAAGGAATCGCCAGATCCCGAATACAAAAAACACAATAACAACAGGAAACGCCACCATGCACACCCTCTCTCCGCTTCCCGGCTGATACTCCCGCACCACCACGCACTGCATGAATCACGACGACCTGAACAACCGTCGCGACGGCGCCCTGTTGCCAATAATTAGAGAGACCAGAACAATAATGAAAGCCATCACTCGCTCGTCCTACACCCGCAGTCTGATCGCCCTGGCCGTCGCCGGCTCTTCCCTGCCCGTGATGGCAGCCGACACCGGCGGTTTCGCCGAAGATGCCAAGGTCAACCTGACCCTGCGCAACTTCTACTTCGGCCGCAACTTCACCGACAGCGCCGCCGCGCAAGGCACCCAGGCCGAGTGGACACAGAACTTCATTCTTGATGCCAAGTCCGGCTTCACCCAGGGCGTAGTCGGCTTCGGCGTCGACGTGCTGGGCACCTACTCGCAGAAACTCGACGGCGGTGGCGGCACCAGCGGCACCCAGTTGCTGCCGCTGGACAGCAGCGGCAAGGCGGTGGACAACTTCGGCCGCCTGGGCGTGGCGCTGAAAGCGAAGATTTCCAACACCGAACTGAAAGTGGGCGAGTGGATGCCGGTGCTGCCGATCCTGCGCTCGGACGATGGTCGTTCGCTGCCACAGACCTTCCGTGGTGCGCAGGTCACTTCCAAGGAAATCACCAACCTGACCCTGTACGGCGGTCAGTTCCGTGACAACAGCCCACGTAACGATGCCAGCATGCTGCCCATGCAGATGACCGGCAACACCAGCCACGAGTCGGATCGCTTCAACTTCGCCGGTGCCGAGTACACCTTCAACGACAAGCGCACCCTGGTGGGCGTGTGGTACTCGCAGCTGGAAGACATCTACCACCAGCAATACCTGCAGTTGATCCACTCGCAACCCGTCGGTGCCTGGACCCTGGGCGCCAACCTGGGCTACTTCCACGGCTCCGACGACGGCAGCGCACTGGACGGCAAGCTGGACAACAACACCTACTCGGCCATGCTCTCGGCCAAGTATGGCGGCAGCACCTTCTACGTCGGCCTGCAAAAGCTGACCGGCGACAGCAACTGGATGCGCGTCAATGGCACCAGCGGCGGCACCCTGGCGAACGACAGCTACAACTCCAGCTATGACAACGCGCAGGAAAAATCCTGGCAGCTGCGTCACGACTACAACTTCGCCGCGGTCGGCGTCCCGGGCCTGACCCTGATGAACCGTTACATCCACGGTGACAACATCCACACCGCGACCATCGACGGTGGCAGCGAGTGGGGCCGTGAATCGGAAATCGCCTACACCTTCCAGGAAGGCACGCTCAAGGACCTGAACCTGCGGTGGCGCAACTCCAGCATGCGTCGTGACTATGGCACCAACCAGTTCAACGAGAACCGGGTGATTGTGTCGTACCCGATCAGCATCCTGTAACTATCGCCGCAACTGCGTCGCCGCTGCCATCAGGCTGCGGCGACGTTTCGTTTCTGCCCCCGCGCCACACCCGCCCACCTCCCCCGCCGTAGCTTAGGCTTTTGATCTGGCTGTTGATCTGCTTGTGATCTGGCTTGTGATCTGGCTTGTGATCTGGCTCTTGATCTTGATTGTATGCCCCGTAAAGCGCCCGGGCCGACTGGAGGCGTCGATCAACGGGCTGCCCGAAGGGCCGAGGCCGCAGAGACGGTAACCCGCAGGCTTCTATAGCGGGTGCCGTCTGCCCGTTGAGCGGCGCCGGAAGGAGGGGACCCGTAGCGCAGCGGAGGGCCCAAGCAGGGGCAAGCCCTTTTTGCTTACTTTTTGGGGCGACTGCCAAAAAGTGAGTCGGCGTTGAACTGACCCCCGAATGTTGGACACCTGACCTCGCCGGAGGGTGTTCAATGACGAAGTACGACCGATCGCTCAAACAATCACTGATTGAGGAATGTCTGTCTGCGGGCAGTGTTCATGAGGTGGCA
>NZ_JBWCAM010000019.1:0-142538 GCF_056175065.1 Pseudomonas sp. JC1203 | reverse complement strand
CAACCCCCCCCCCCCCCGTAGCCGCAACCGTGTTGGGGGAGCGGGCTTGCCAGCGAGTTTTTCGGGCCCCAACAGCTCGCTGGCAAGCCAGCTCCCACAAATCGTTCGTCGTCATGGCGTGGGCTGGTGCTGGGCGGAAGTCTCAATCAGTACCTCCTGCAACGCCTGCGCCGCCGCCGACAGCTTGTGGTCGGCCAGGCGCATCAGGCCGATACGCCGCTCGATGCGCGGCTCGTCCAGGGCCACGCAACGCGCGCCCAGTTCTTCCATCTGTTCGATGCACAGCGACGGCACCGCGCTCACGCCCAGGCCACTGGCGACCATGCGGCCGACGGTGCTCAGTTGGTGGCTTTCAAAGGCGACAGACAACTTGCCGTGGGTGTTGGCCAAGTCCTGCTCCAGCATCAGGCGCACCGCCGAGGGCCGCTGCAGGGTGACGAAATCTTCCTGCAGCAGCTCGGTCCAGCTGAGTTTTTCGCGCAGGGCCAGGGGCGAATCGGCCGGCACCACTGCCACGAAGCGGTCCAGGTAGAACGGCGTGAACACCAGCGTGCTGGTGGACTCCGGCTCAAAGCCGATGCCCAGCTCCACGCGCCGGTGGCGCACCATTTCCAGTACCTGCTCGTTGATCACGTCGTGCACGGCCACGTTCACCCGCGGGTGGCGGTCGCGGAAGGTCTTCAGCGCCGCGGGCAGGCGGTTGCCGGCGAAGGAGGGCATGGCGGCGATCGAGACCTTGCCGGTCTGCAGGGTGAAGTGCTGGCGCAGCAGCTCTTCGGCGTTGTCCCAGTCGGCCAGCAGCTGCCGTGCCAGGGGCAGCAGGGTCTCGCCCTCGGGTGTCAGCGCCACGCTGCGGGTGGTGCGGATCAACAGCGCGCCGCCCAGGTCTTCCTCCAGGCCCTTGATGGTCAGGCTCAGGGCCGGTTGGGACAGGTGCAGGCGCTCGCCCGCCTGGGCGAAGCTCAAGGCCTGGGCCACGGCCAGGAACGCGCGAAGCTGCTTGATGTTCATTGTTTTGCAAACTCAATCAATCCATCAGAAAAACAAAATTAACAAATAACTCGGTTGGCGAGAAGATGGGCCGGACACGCTTCGGTGGCTAAGCTTCGAATAGCCCAATAACGATAAAAAGGCGGATTGACATGGCTGGACTCGATAAACGAGTAACAACCTGGGAAGAGGCCCTCGCCGGCCTCACCGACAACATGACGGTATTGTCCGGTGGCTTCGGCCTGTGCGGCATTCCCGAGAACCTGATTGCGCAGATCCGCCGCATGGGCGTGCGCGGGCTGACCGTGGTGTCCAACAACTGCGGCGTCGACGGCTTTGGCCTGGGCGTGCTGCTGGAAGACCGGCAAATCCGCAAAATGATCGCCTCGTACGTGGGCGAGAACGCCCTGTTCGAACGCCAGTTGCTGGACGGCGAGCTGGAAGTGGAACTCACCCCCCAAGGCACCCTGGCGGAAAAAATGCGCGCCGGCGGCGCCGGCATCCCGGCGTTCTACACCGCCACCGGCTACGGCACCCCGGTGGCCGAAGGCAAGGAGGTGCGCGAGTTCAACGGCCGCAAGTACATTCTTGAAGAGGCCATCACCGGCGACTTCGCCATCGTCAAGGGCTGGAAAGCCGACCACTTCGGCAACGTCATCTACCGCCACACCGCGCAGAACTTCAACCCGCTGGCGGCTGCAGCCGGCAAGATCACCGTGGTCGAGGTCGAGGAAATCGTCGCCCCGGGCGAGCTGCCGCCCAGCCAGATCCACACCCCCGGCATCTACGTCGACCGGGTGATTCTCGGCACCTTCGAAAAACGCATCGAAAAGCGCACCGTCAAGGCCTGACGTCCGGCCCCGAATAACAAGAGGTTTTGCACATGGCACTGACCCGCGAACAAATGGCCCAGCGTGTGGCCCGCGAACTCAAGGATGGCTACTACGTGAACCTGGGCATCGGCATTCCGACGCTCGTGGCCAACTACGTTCCCGACGACATCGACGTGATGCTGCAATCGGAAAACGGCCTGCTGGGCATGGGCGAGTTTCCTACCGAGGAAACCATTGACGCCGACATGATCAACGCCGGCAAGCAGACCGTCACCGCGCGTGCTGGTGCGTCCATTTTCAATTCGGCCGAATCCTTCGCGATGATTCGTGGCGGCCACGTCGACTTGACCGTGCTGGGCGCTTTCGAGGTGGACGTGCAGGGCAACATCGCCTCGTGGATGATCCCCGGCAAGCTGGTGAAAGGCATGGGCGGCGCCATGGACCTGGTGGCCGGCGCCGACAATATCATCGTCACCATGACCCACGCCTCCAAGGACGGCGAGTCCAAGCTGCTGCCCCAGTGCAGCCTGCCGCTGACCGGCGCGGGCTGCATTCGCAAGGTGCTGACCGACCTTGCGTACCTGGAAATCGAGAACGGCGCGTTCATCCTGCGCGAGCGGGCGCCCGGCATCAGCGTCGAGGAAATTATCGCCAAGACTGCGGGCAAGCTGATTGTGCCGGATGATGTGATCGAAATGACGTTCTAGGTTTTCTGCAGGCTTCACCGGCCCCTTCGCGGGCACGGCCCGCTCCTACAGGTTGACTGCCAACCCTGTAGGAGCGGGCCGTGCCCGCGAAGGGGCCGTCGGCGTTTCTGATATCCAAAAATAAAGACAATAAAAGGTAGCACCCCATGTCCGTAGACATTGAAGAGAGCCGCTACGCGCGGTTCGCCCTGCGCTGCTCCAACTGGGCCGAGCGCTGGTTCCCCGATTCCTGGGTGTTCGCCGCCGTGGCGGTGATCGTCGTGGCGCTGGCCGCCATGGCCATGGGCGCCAAGCCCAACGATACTGCCACCGCCTTCGGTGACGGCTTCTGGAGCCTTATTCCGTTCACCATGCAAATGGCCTTCGTGGTCATCGGCGGCTACGTGGTCGCCAGCTCGCCGCCAGCAGTGAAGCTCATCGACCGCCTGGCGCGCCTGCCCAGCAACGGCCGCTCGGCCGTGGCCTGGGTGGCGCTGATTTCCATGGTCGCCTCGTTGCTCAACTGGGGCCTGTCGCTGGTGTTCGGCGGCCTGCTGGTACGCGCCCTGGCGCGGCGCACCGACCTGAAAATGGACTACCGCGCCGCCGGTGCCGCCGCCTATTTGGGCCTGGGCGCCGTGTGGGCGTTGGGCCTGTCGTCGTCGGCTGCGCAATTGCAGGCCAACCCGGCCAGCCTGCCGCCGTCAATCCTCGCCATCACCGGCGTCATTCCCTTCACCCAGACCATCTTCCTCTGGCAGTCGGGGCTGATGCTGGCCGTGCTGGTGTTGGTGTCGCTGGTCATCGCCTACGCCACTGCGCCCGGCCCCAACAGCGCCCGCGACGCCAAGGCCTGCGGCATCGACCCCAGCTTCAACCTGCCGCCCCAGGCCCAGCGCACGCGCCCGGGCGAGTGGCTGGAACACAGCCCGTTGCTGACCCTGCTGCTGGTTGCGCTGGCGGCCGGCTGGCTGTACCACGAGTTCTCCAGCAAGCCGGCGATCACCGCCATTTCCGGGCTGAACACCTACAACTTCCTGTTCATCATGCTGGGCGCGCTGCTGCACTGGCGCCCGCGCAGCTTCCTCGACGCCGTGGCCCGCGCGGTGCCCACCACCACCGGCGTGCTGATCCAGTTCCCGCTGTACGGCTCCATCGCCGCCATCCTCACCACGGTGAAGGGCGGCGAAGGCCAGACCCTGGCGCAGCACATCTCCACGTTCTTCGTGCAGATTGCCTCGCACGACACCTACGCGTTGCTGATGGGCGTGTACTCGGCAGTGCTGGGCTTCTTCATCCCCTCGGGCGGCGGCAAGTGGATCATCGAGGCGCCGTACGTGATGCAGGTGGCCACTGACCTCAAGTACCACCTGGGCTGGGCCGTGCAGATCTACAACGCCGCCGAGGCGCTGCCCAACCTCATCAACCCGTTCTACATGCTGCCGCTGCTGGGGGTGCTGGGGCTGAAGGCGCGCGACTTGATCGGCTTCAGCTTCGTGCAACTGCTGGTGCACGTGCCGCTGGTGCTGGTGCTGTTGTGGGCGTTGGGGACGACGTTGCAGTACGTGCCCCCCGTGCTGCCCTGAGCGGCCGCTAGCCTTCGCGATCGAACGCGTACGCCCGCTGCACATGCGCCACCCGCGTGATGCAGCGCTGGTACCACTGCGCGCGCCCGGTGTTGCGGGCGTCGGTGTGTTCGGCGTGCTGCTTCCACGCAAGGATCGCGGCTTCGCTTTGCCAGTAAGACACGGTAATGCCCAGACCGTCCTCGCCGCGCGCCGATTCCACGCCGAGGAAGCCCGGCTGGTCGCTGGCGAGGTCGACCATGCGCTGGGCTGCTTCGCCGTAGCCGGCGTCGACGTCGGTGCGGGTGGAGGTGAAGATCACCGCGTAATAGGGCGGTTTCGGGGTGTTGGCGAACATGCTCAGGCGCTCCGGTTGGCGGCGTGCAGCAGCGCGGTCAGCAGCGGCGGCACGCGCCCTTCGAGGGCGGCGCGTTCGGGCTGGAACAGGGTGGCGATGAAGAACGGGTGGCCTTCCAGCTGCACGGCGCGCACATCGCCTGCTGCGTCGTGCGCGCAAGGCCGCAGCGGGCCTTCGAACAGCGCGTCGGCGAATGCGGGGTTGAGGCCGTAGTTGCAGTGGTAGCCTTCCTCGATGTCCAACTGCTCGTACGCCTGGGCGATCAGGCTGCCGGGCGTCAGGTGCAGGCCACCGCGCTTTTCCACCAGCGAGCAGCTGAGCGGGCTGATGATGGCCCGGGCGGCGTCGGGGAAGTTTTCGCCGTGCTCGGCGTCAGCCCAGCCCAGCACGTTGCGGGCGTATTCCAGCAGGGCGTGCTGGAAGCCGGCGCAGGTGCCCAGGAACGGGATGCGCTGTTCGCGCGCATGGCGGATAGCGGCCAGCGCGCCTTCCAGCGAGCGGTAGGGGCTGCCGGGCATGCACCAGATGGCGTCGAAGGGCTGGTCGAGGCTGGCGGCGGTGACCTGGTCGGTGGCCAGGCAGCGCGCCTCCACGCTCAGGCCCAGGGCGCGGCCGGCCAGCGGCAGGGCCGCCTGGATGGCGCGGTGGGCGGTGATGGAGGCGTCGAAATCGCCAACCAGGGCGATGTGCAGCGGGCGCGAGCGGGGCATGGTGCTGTTCCTTCAGTGAGGCCTTGCCGGTGGAAGTGGGGCCACTATAAGCTGGCACTCGCGCAATCAATATTGGCATTTCGGCAAAGTATCCGTGCATTCATGCAATATCGCCTCAGTCACCAAGACCTTGCCCTGATCCTCGCCCTGGTGCGTGGGCGTTCGTTGGCGCGGGCTTCACGCCTGCTGGGCGTGGACGTGTCGACGGTGTTCCGTTCAATTCGGCGGCTCGAATCGGCGCTGGGCCAGTCGCTGTTCGAGAAAAGCCGCGGCGGCTACCTGCCCACGGCGGTGGCGGTGAGCCTGGCGGCCCAGGCCGAGCAGGCCGAACAGGCGTTGCAGGTGGCGCAGGTGAGCGTGGAGCAGGGCGGCGAGGTGGTCAGCGGGACGGTGCGGCTGACCTGCACCGACGCGGTGCTGCAGCACCTGCTGTTACCGGCTCTGGCGGCGTTCATGCCGCGTTACCCGGCGCTGGCGCTGGAGCTGACCACCAGCAATGACTTCGCCAACCTCAGCCGCCGCGATGCCGATATCGCCCTGCGCCTGACCCAGGCACCGCCCGAACACCTGGTGGGCAGCCGCCTGGGCACCGTGCAATACCGGGTGTGTGCCAGCCCCGGTTACCTGGCGGCGCAGGCCAGCACCGACCTGGCGTTGATGAACTGGATTGCCGCTGACGATTTCATTCCCGACCACCCCGGCGTGGCCTGGCGCCGTGAGCACCTGCCGGGAGTGACGCCGTTGTACCGGGCCAGTTCCATGCTGGCGGTGGCGCAGATGGTGCGGGCGGGGATGGGCGTGGCGGTGTTGCCGCAGTTCCTGATCGGCGACCTGACGGTGCTCGGTGGCCCGTTGGCCGGGCATGACAGCGCGCTGTGGATGCTGACGCGGCCCGATTGCCGGGCGCTGCGGTCGGTGGTGACGTTGTTTGGTGAACTGCGTTCGGCGATAGTTCTGGGGTGACCCCGGACGCGGCCTGCGGCCGCTGCTACGGAGATACTTGCGTCCCGGCGGTCACGGCATGCCGTTGGCGCCGTACAGGCGGAAGCCTTCGCGTTCCTGCAGGCGCAGGTAATAGGCCTCTACTTCCGGCAACGCCGCATGCGCGATGGGCGTCATCTTCCAGCGGTTTACCGACAAGCCCAGCACTACGTCCGCCAGGCTGAAGTGCTCGCCGGTGACAAACGCGCCGGTGCGCGCCAATTGCGCGTCGAGAATGGCCATCACCCGGTTCCACTCGGCCGTGCCGTCAGCCAGTTTTTGCGGGTCCTGGAAGGCCGGATCCTGGCGGATCAGCGCGGTGAACGGGTAACGCCAGGCCGGATTCAGCTCGGTGGCCTGCCAGTCCATCCACTGTTCCACGCGCGCCCGCGCGCGGCGCTCCACCGGCAGCAGCGGCGCGCCCTGTTTGCTTGCCAGGTAGCGGCAGATGCTATTGGATTCCCACAGCACAAAATCGTCTTCCACCAGCACCGGCACCTGGGCGTTGGGGTTCAGCCGCAGGTAGTCGGGGGTATGGGTGGAGGCAAAGCCGTTGCCGTAGTCTTCGCGAATGAAGCCGATACCCAGCTCGTGGCACGTCCACAGGACCTTGCGTACGTTGATCGAGGTGTCGCGTCCCAGAATGCGAACGGGCATGTCCATGCGAAAGTCCTGTGCGGGCCGAAGGGGAGTGCGGAATCTAACCCGCCGGCCCGCCGCAAGTCACGGTTTGCTGGTGGTGCTCGATGGGCTGTCGGGCTTGGTGTTGCTGTTGCCCATGGAACTGCCTTCGGGGTTGCCCCCAATGGGCTTGATCGGCTGGCTGCCGGCGGGCATGTTGGGCGCAGCCGAGCCATCGGTGTTGCCATTCTGCATGCGCGTGCCGGTGCCGCTGGGCACGCCAATTTCGGCAGGGGTGGTGCCGATGGCGCCGTTGGGGTTGGCCGGGTTGGTGGGGCCGGTGCTGTCATCGGCAAAGGCGCCGGCGCTGAGCAAGGTGGTCAGGGCCAGGGCGGCCCAGCGTGCAGTAGTCATGAACAGTCTCCTTTTCATGAGCGGTACAGGCTTTGGGCCATTGCCCGATGAACAAGGTGCCCCACTGCCGACGGGCGGTTGACGGCGGCCGGCCCGGCGGCGTATGTTCTGGGCATGAATACCTTCCTGTTGCTGCCAGCCATGAGCATTATTATTACCGCCATTCCTCATCTGGCGGGCTAGCAGCTGCACCCAAACCCGCCCTTGTGGCGGGTTTCACGTGAACGTCACCAGGGCTCCGAGTACTGCACCGGAGACGCCCCATGAGTGACACCGACACCGCCCAGCTCGCCTACTACGCCCGCAAGACCCTGGAAGCCAAGGTCTACGACCTGGCCATCGTTACCCCATTGCAGGTGGCGCCGGCGTTGTCCCTGCGCCTGGGCAACCAGGTCCTGCTCAAGCGCGAAGACCTGCAGCCTACTTACTCCTTCAAGATTCGCGGCGCGTGCAACAAGCTGGCGCAGTTGAGCCCGGCCGAGCGTGCCGCCGGCGTGGTCACCGCCTCGGCTGGCAACCATGCCCAGGGGGTGGCGCTGGCGGCGCGCGAGCTGGGCATTGCGGCCACCATCGTGATGCCGCAGACCACGCCGCAGTTGAAGATCGATGGCGTGCTGTCGCGTGGCGGCAACGCGGTGCTGCACGGGCCGGCCTTTCCCCAGGCCCTGGCGCACGCGCTGGAACTGGCCAAGGGCGGCATGACCTTCGTGGCGCCCTTCGACGACCCCGACGTGATCGCCGGGCAGGGCACCGTGGCCATGGAGATCTTGCGCCAGCACCCCGAAGGCCTGGACGCCATCTTCGTGCCGGTGGGTGGTGGTGGGCTGATTGCCGGCATTGCTGCCTACGTCAAATACCTGCGCCCGCAGATCCGCGTCATCGGCGTCGAATCCGAAGGCTCGAACTGCCTGCAGGCAGCGTTGGCGGCGGGGGAGCGGGTGGTGCTGGGGCAGGTCGATACGTTTGCCGACGGCGTGGCGGTGGCGCAGGTGGGGGCCCATTGCTACGACATCTGCCGGCGCTGGGTGGATGAGGTGATCACGGTGAGCAATGACGAACTGGGCGCGGCGATCAAGGATATCTATGACGACACGCGCTCCATCACCGAGCCGTCGGGGGCGTTGGCGGTGGCGGGCATCAAGCGCTACGTGGCCACGCGCGGGGTGCGCGGGCAGGTGCTGGTGGCGATTGATTCGGGGGCGAACGTGAATTTCGATCGCTTGGGGGACTTTGCCCAGCGGGCGTTGCGTTTCGCTGAAGCCTTGTAGCCGCTGCCTGGTGGCAGCGGCTACAAGGTCGGGGTTACACCACCAGCGACAGCAACATGATGAAGATCAGGGCAACCACCGAGAGGATGGTTTCCATCATGCTCCAGGTCTTGAAGGTCTCGGCCACGGTCATGTTGAAGTACTGCTTCACCAGCCAGAAGCCGGCGTCGTTGACGTGCGACAGGATCACCGAACCGGCACCGGCGGCCAGCACCAGCAGCTCGCGCGGCACACCCGGGATCATGTCCACCACCGGGGCGACAATGCCGGCGCCGGTGATGGTGGCCACGGTAGCGGAACCGGTGGCGATACGGATCACAGCAGCCACCAGCCAGGCCAGCAGGATCGGCGAAACGTTGGCCTGCACGGCCATTTCACCAATCACGTTGCCCACGCCGGTGTCCACTAGCATCTGCTTGAAGCCGCCACCGGCGCCCACGATCAGGATGATGGCGGCGGTCGGTGCCAGGCTCTGGTCCAGCAGCTTCATGATCTTGGTGCGGTCGAAACCACGGGCAAAACCGAAGGTGTAGAAGGCCAGCAGCAGGGCGGCCAACAGCGCGGTGATCGGGTGACCGATCAGGTCCATCCACTGGCGGAAGATGTGGTCGGCCGGCACGAACACGTCGGCGAAGGTCTTCAGCAGCATCAGGAACACGGGCAGCAGCACGGTGATCAGGGTCACGCTGAAGCTGGGCAGGTTCTCGTGCTGGGATTCCTTGGCGATCTGGTCCATCAGTTCGGTGGACGGGTTGCCCGGCACATACTTGGAGATGAAGCTGCCGAACAGCGGACCGGCGATGATGGCGGTAGGCAAACCGACAATCAGGCCGTAGAAGATGGTCTTGCCGATGTCAGCCTTGAAGATGCCAATGGCCAGCAGCGGGCCCGGGTGCGGCGGTACCAGGCCGTGTACCACGGACAGGCCGGCCAGCAGCGGAATGCCGATTTTCACCAGCGACACGCCGGAACGGCGGGCGACGATGAACACCAACGGGATCAGCAGCACGAAGCCGATCTCGAAGAACAGCGGGATGCCCACCAGGAACGCCGAGCACATCATTGCCCAGTGCACGTTGCGTTTGCCGAAGGCGCGGATCAGCGTTTGCGCGATCTGGTCGGCACCGCCCGAGTCGGCCATCAGCTTGCCGAGCATGGTGCCCAGGGCAAGCACAATGCCGACGAAGCCCAGCACGCCGCCGAAGCCGTCCTGGAAGGATTTCATCACCTTGGCCACCGGCATGCCGGACGTCAACCCCAGGAAACCTGCGGCGATGGTCAGCGCCACGAAGGGGTGGATCTTGAATTTGGTGATCAGCAGTACCAGGCCGACGATGGTGATCAGGGCGTCGAGCAGCAAGTAGGTGTTAGTCGGTAGACCCAGCATCGGGGTATGCCTCTTCTTGTTGTGGTCGGAGCAATTCTAGTTGAGGTAGCGCTGTCTTGTTCGAGCTCATGAATCAGGCCGATTGCGACAGCGATGCATCTTGGTTATGCAGCCAGGCGTCGACCTTGTCTGCCAGGGTGGCGATGGGCAGCGTCGCGTCCAGGGGCAGGGTCAGCACTTCGCCCTTGGGCGATTCCAGGGTAGCGAACTGGCTGTCGATCAGGCTGGCGGGCATGAAATGGCCCGGGCGGTGGGAAACGCGGTCAGCTGCTTCCTCGCGGGTCAATTCCAGGAACACGAAGCCCAGGTTGGGCACGGCAGCGCGCAACTTGTCACGGTAGGCCAGCTTGAGCGCCGAACAGGTCAGGATGGCGCGTTCGCCACTGGCCACGCACGCACTCATTTCCTCGCCGAGGCGTGTCAGCCAGCCGGCGCGGTCATCGTCGTTGAGGGGGATACCAGCGGACATTTTTTCGATATTGGCGGCAGGGTGGAACACGTCACCTTCAATCAGGCGACCTCCGCTACGGTGACAGATAGCATCGCCGACGCTGCTCTTGCCGCAGCCCGCAACACCCATCACCACGATTGCGGAAAGAGGGAAAACCATCGGTATCTCCTGCAGGAACAGCGCGTGCAGAGGATCCTTGGAAGGCTACCCCGGCGGCTACTGCACCCTGATCTTATTGATATGTTTTGAGCAGCCCTTGCTCGGGGAGTTGCACACGATGAAATAATTTCATCATTGCCCTGTGCTAAAGACAGCGCTACCTTAGCCGCCACCCCTATTAATGGCAAGTCGAAAACAATAAGACCCATGACCCGCACCGGCTCCCGCACTACCGGTCGCCCGACGCTTTCCGAAGTCGCACGGCTGTCCGGCGTTTCCCCGATCACCGCTTCCCGCGCGTTGCGGGGGGTGCCCACCGTCGCGCCGGAACTGGCCATAAAGGTCCACGAAGCCGCCCTGCAGCTGGGCTACGTGGCCAACCCTGCGGCCCGCGCGCTGGCCTCGGCGCAAAGCCAGTCCATTGTGGTGCTGATCCCGTCGCTGTCCAACCAACTGTTCATCGACACCCTGGAAGCCATTCACGATGTGATGCGCCCCCGGGGCCTGGAAGTGCTGATCGGCAACTCCCACTACGACATCAATGAAGAAGAAAACCTGATCCGCAACTACCTGGCCTACCAGCCACGGGGGCTGCTGCTGACCGGTTTCGAGCGCACCGAGGCGTCGCGGCGCATGCTCGCCGCCAGCGGCGTGCCGTGCGTGCACATGATGGAGCTGGACGCTACGCCGGGCATCGCCTCGGTGGGCTTTTCCCAGGAACAGGCGGGCGCGGTTGCCGCCCGTCACCTGCTCAGCCGTGGGCGCAAGCGGCTGGCCTACGTGGCCGCGCAGCTCGACCCGCGGGTGCTGCAGCGTGGCGATGGCTTCCGGCAGACCCTGCAGGCCGCCGGCTGTTTCGACCCGGCGCTGCAATTAATGGCGCCCACGCCTTCTTCCATCGGCCTGGGCGGCGAGCTGTTCAACGACCTGCTGCGCCGCCACCCGGACGTCGACGGCATATTCTTCTGCAACGACGACCTGGCCCAGGGCGCCATCCTGGAAGCCTCACGCCAGGGTTTGAAGATTCCCGAGCAGGTGGCCATGGTCGGCTTCAACGACCTGCCGGCCTCGGCGCACCTGGTACCGCGCCTCACCTCCATTCGCACCCCGCGCGCGGCCATCGGCCGCCAGGCGGCGCACCTGCTGCTGGGCCTGCTGGATGGCAAGCCCATGGCCCTGCCTACCCAGGACTTGGGGTTCGAACTGGTGGTGCGCGAGAGTTGACCGTGTTGGGCTCGGACGCAGCCTTCGGCAGCTGCTACGGGCGCGCGTGCACCGGGTAATGGCGCTTTGCTTGCAACCGCGCACTTGCTGGCTATGCTCAGCAGGTGAGCCGGGAGTTGCCTTGTCAGGGAAGAAAGCACAGGGAATGTTGCGCCAGCCTTTCTTCACGCCCCCCATTCCATTCGTCGTGCCCCGAAGTGCGTTGCTTCTGCTTTTAACCATTGGGTTTTGAAAAGTAACCGGACGCTTGAGGTCTTCGAACCATGTTTGACTCCCACCGCAAGGCCGACGTGGCGGAAATCGCGCGCCTGTCCGCTGAACTTGAACAGGCCAATGCACGCCTGGCTGCCATCAGCCGGTCCATGGCCATGATCGAATTCACCCCCGAGGGGCTGATACTCGATGCCAACAGCAACTTCTGCAAGACCATGGGTTACTCCGTGGAAGAAATTCGCGGCAAACACCACCGGCTGTTCTGCGCCGACGGCTTCCACAAAAGCGAGGAATACCAGCGCATGTGGCAAGCCCTGCAACGCGGCGAGGCCTTGAGCGGAACCTTCGAACGGCTGGACAAGGGCGGCCGCGAAGTGTGGCTGGAGGCCAGCTACATGCCAGTGCTGGGGCCCAACCGCGAGGTGCGCAGCGTGATCAAGGTGGCGGCCGACATCTCCGACCGCGCGCACCTGGAGCACGAAAGCGAAAGCAAGCTCAAGGCCATCGGCCGCTCCATGGCGGTGATCGAATTCAGCCCCGACGGCCGCGTGCTCACCGCCAACGACAATTTCCTGCAGGCCATGCACTACTCGCTGAACGAGGTGATCGGCCAGCACCACAGCATGTTCTGTACCCGCACCGAAGCCGAATCGCCTAATTACAAGGCATTCTGGGCCTCGCTGAACCGTGGCGAATACCATTCGCACCGCTTCGAACGGGTGGACAAGCACGGCCGCGTGGTTTTCCTCGAAGCCTCGTACAACCCGATCTTCGACCCCCACGGCCGCTTGTATAAAGTGGTGAAGTTCGCCAGCGACATTACCGCGCAGATCAACACCCAACAGTCGGCCGCCGAGGCTGCCCACGCCACTTCGGTGCAGAATGACGCCTGCGCGCAGAAGGGCTCAAGCGTGGTGCGCCAGACCGTGGACGTGATCAAGGAAATCTCCAACGACCTCAACGAGGCCGCGCGCAGCATCGATGCCGTGAACCGCCAGTCGGAGAACATCGGCAAGATCGTGCAGACCATTCGCGGCATTGCCGACCAGACCAACCTGCTGGCGCTCAACGCCGCCATCGAAGCGGCGCGCGCCGGTGAGCATGGCCGCGGCTTTGCCGTGGTGGCCGACGAGGTGCGCAGCCTGGCGGCGCGCACCAGCCAGGCCACGGTGGAGATCGTCGATGTGGTGCGGCAGAACCACGACCTGTCGCTGAGCGCCGTGGCCAGCATGCAATCGAGCCTGAGCCGCACCGGCCTGGGCGTGGAGCTGGCGAACGAGGCGGGCGAGGTGATCCTGGAAATCCAGGAAGGCTCGCGGCACGTGGTGGACGCGATCAGCCAGATCAACTCCACCCTGCAGCTGCACTGACACTAACCGTAGCAGCTGCCGAAGGCTGCGTCCGGGCCACCCCTCGGTGGTGCCTGGGACGCGGCCTGGCGGCCGCTGCTACCGGGGAGGTGTCGGCCAGCCCGGCATCTCGCCCCGCACCCCTTCATACCACTTGCCCATCTGCAGCAGCCATTCATCGGCAAAACGCGGCCCTACCATCTGCAAGCCCACCGGCATGCCGTGCTCGGTAAAGCCGCAGTTGATCGACAGCGCCGGCTGCTCGCCCATGTTCCACGGCAAGGTAAAAACGATGTGCTCGAAGGGTTTCTGCGGGTCGTTGCCCGGCGATGGCCAGTCGGCGGGGAAGGCGTCGACCTGGTTGGTGGGGCACAACAGCAGGTCCACCTCATCGAACACCGCGGCGGCGCGGCGCCGCATTTCGAAGGTCTGGTTGAAGCCCTGCACCGCCTGCACGGCGGTAAAATCCGCGGCGGGGGCGGCCCACTCGCGTATATAAGGCAGCACTTTTTCGAACTGTGCGCTGCCCATGGCGCTCAGCTCGGCCCATTGGCGTGCGCGCCAGAAACGGTCCATGCCTTCCAGCAAGGTGCGGTCCATCAACGGCGCCACTGTTTGCAGGCGCGCGCCATGGGCCTGGAAATGCTTGGCGGCGGCCTCCACCAGCGCGCAGGTGCGTGCCGACGGCGTGAAGCCCACGCCGGGGTCCAGCAGCACCCCCACCCGCAGGCCACGCATGGACGGCGGCGCCAGTTTCCAGTCCAGCGCCTGGGGCGCCAGGCTGGTGGCGTCGCGGCTGTCGGGCAGCGACAGGTAGCGCATCAGCAGGGCGCAGTCGTCCAGGCTGCGGGTCATGGGGCCGGCGCAGCGCCCGGTGTAGTAAGGGTCGATGGGGATGCGCCCCAGGGTCGGCTTGAAGCCCACCAGGCCGCACCAGCCGGCGGGCAGGCGGATCGAACCGCCGATGTCGGTGCCCACGTGCAACGGGCCATAGCCGGCGGCCGCCGCAGCGGCGGCACCGGAGCTTGAACCACCGGTATTGTTGGCGAGGTTCCAGGGGTTGCGGGTGACGCCATGAAAGCTGGACAGCCCCGAGGACAGCATGCCGAAATCCGGCACCGTGGTCTTGCCCAGCACGATGGCCCCAGCCTCGCGCAGCCGTGCGGCAGGTGGCGCATCCTGGGCGGCGGGTTGCAGCACGGTGGCGGCGCTGCCCAGGGGAATGGGCTGGCCCTGGGTGGCAATCAATTCCTTGAGGGTCACCGGCACACCGTCCAGCGGCCCGCGCGGCAGGCCCCGGGCCCAGCGCTCGGTGGCACCGCGGGCCTGTTCCATGACACCCTGCGGGTCGAAATTCCACAGCGCGTTGATGTGCGGTTCCCAGCGACCGATGTGATCCACCAGATGCTGGTAGTACTCCAGCGGCGACAGCGTCTTGCTGGCGAACATGGTCAGCAGCTGCGCTGCCGGCAGATCATGCAGATCGGTCATCACCCTCACTCCCTGAACGTGGCTTTGCAGGAAGCGTAGCAGCAACTGTCTTGGTGGGAGCTGGCTTGCCAGCGAGCTTTTTGGGCCTGAACAGCTCGCTGGCAAGCCAGCTCCCACGGGCGTCGTCAGTGGGCGATGTTCTCCAGCGCCAGGTTGCGGGTCCTGGGGCCGAAGCCGCCGATGGTCAGGGTCACGATCAACATGCTGCTGACAATGAACGCCAGTACCCCCGGGGTGCCGAAGTGCTCCAGGAAGAAGCCGATCATCAGGCTGCTGAACACCGTGGACAGGCGGCTGAACGAATAGCAGAAGCCCACCGCACGCGCACGAATATGGGTGGGGAACATCTCGCTCTGGTACGAGTGGTAGCTGAAAGTCAGCCAGGCGTTGCAGAAGGTGATCATCACCCCGCACACAATCAGCCCCACCGCGCTGGTCTGGAAGGCGAACAGGGTGCCGAACAGCATGGTGCCCAGCGCCGAGCCGACGATCTGCCATTTGTTTTCGAAACGGTTGGCGATGCGCACGAACAGCAGCGGCCCCAGCGGGTAGGCCAGGGTGATGATGAAGGCATAGCCCAGGCTGTGGGTAACGCTGACGCCCTGGCCCGACAACAGCGCCGGCAGCCAGTTGCCAAAGCCGAAGAAACCAATGGCCTGGAAGATGTTGAAGACAATCAGCATCAGCGCACGGCGGCGGTAGGGTGGCTGCCAGATGTCACGGAAATGGCCCTGGGCTTCCACCAGCACTGCTTCCAATTGCGGCGTGGGCAGTGGCTGGCCATGGTCGCGTTGGCAGCGCGCCTCGATGGGCGCAAGAATCGCCTCGGCCTCGTCGAAGCGCCCATGCTGGGCCAGCCAGCGCGGCGACTCGGGCAGGCGCGAGCGCAGCCACCAGATGATCAGCGCGAACAGCGCGCTGGCCAGCACCACCCAGCGCCAGCCGGAAACCCCCAGCGGCGCCTGGGGCACCAGCCACCAGGACATCAGCGCCACGGCCGGCACGGAAAGGAATTGCACGAAAAAGGCAAAGGCGAACGCCGAGCTGCGCATGCGTTTGGGCACCAGCTCCGACAGGTAGGCGTCGATGGTCACCAGCTCGATGCCCAGGCCGATGCCAACGAAGAACCGGCACACGATCAAGCCCAGCGCGCTGCTCTGCAGGCCCATGACCAAGGTGGCCAGGGTGTACCAGACCAGCGCGAAGGTGAAGATGGCCCGGCGGCCGAAGCGGTCGGCGATGGGGCTGAGCAGGCTGGCGCCGAAGAACAGGCCGAGGAAGGTCGCCGCGGCGAACGCCGCCTGGTCGGACAGGCCGAACACGCCCTGGTTGCCGGCGGCGAAGATTCCGTCGCGGATCAGGCCGGGGCTGATGTAGGCAGTCTGGAACAGGTCATACAGTTCGAAGAAACCGCCAATCGATAGCAGCGCCACCAGCTTCCACAACGTCGCCACGGCGGGCAGGCGGTCGATGCGTGCCGAAATCAGCGCGGCGCGGTCGGGGGAGGCTGGGGTGGACATGGGCGTGAATCCAGGCGGGTGGAGCGGGGATGATACTGATTGTTGCGCGGCAATAGATTGCTAAATATTACCAAAAACCCATATTTTTTTGCGATCCCGTAGCTGGGGCCGCTGGCTGCGTCCCTGGCCCGCGCATAATTCCAGGATTTTGTGCGTGGGCAGGACGCAGCCTGCGGCAGCTGCTACGGGATCAGTCGTCGTTGTCGGCCAGCTGGTTGAGGTATTTGCCGCGGTCCGGCGTGAACGTCACCATCATTCCGGTGCGGGTGCAGGTCAGGGTGGTTTCACGGTCCGCCTGCACTTGCAGGTCCTCGCCGCGCAGGCCTTGCCACTGGGCCAGGTATTTCAGCGCGCCGTATTTCTCCTTTTTCTTCAAGGCGCGGGCCACACCGCCTTTCCAGCCCAGCACCGGCAGCTCGCCGGCGCGGCATTGCTCGGCCAGCTCAGGCATCTTCTGCGCGCGCTCGCGGCCAATTTCCCAGCAGCGGATCAATCCCTGATCGGGGCCCTGCCAGGTTTCCTCCCACGTCAGCTTGGGGCGCACGGGGACGGTGATTTCACGGGAGACCAGCATTGTCGGGGCTTATCCTTGAGCACATGGGTAGGTGGATCCAAAAGTATCCCAAACGATAGTATTAGTGCCAGCGTGTATATGTATCAAATGTGAAGCGAATCACCCCCACAGTGGCTCGCCGGCGAAATTGCGCCCCCGGGCGCCCTGGGTCGCGGCCTTCACCAAGGTTTGCCAGCCGCTGTCGTCCAGCCCGTAGGCGGCCGGTTCACGGCTGACGCCCAATTGGTCCAGCAGCGCTGCCAGCCGCGCGGCGCCGGCCTCGCCCACCTGGCTGACGCTGACCCCGAACACCCGCGCCAGGCTCTCGTCGATGTCTGCGGCGTGGCCCACGGCCCAGCGCAGTACGTGCGGCAGGCTGAATGAGCAGGCGATGCCGTGGGCCGTGCCCTGTTCCAGGGTGATGGCGTAGGAAATGTTGTGCGCCAGCGCCGTGCGCGTGTTGGAGAACGCCAGGCCCGCCCAGGTAGCAGCCTGCAGCATGCGGCTGCGCAGGGCCAGGTTGTCGAGGTCATCGGCCAGGCGTGGCAGCACCTCGATAATGGTCCTGGCCGCCGTCTCGGCGTAGTGCAGCGACAAGGGGTTGCGCTGGGTATTCCAGATGCTTTCCAGCGCGTGGGACAAAGCGTCCAGGCCAGTGGCGATAGTCAGCCCGCGGGGCAGGCTGCGCCCCAGCTGCGGGTCGCACAGGGCCACTTCCGGGTACAGCTGGTCGTGGGCCAGGGACAACTTGCGCTGGTTGGCCGGGTCCCACACGGTGGCCCAGCAGGTCACTTCGCTGCCGGTGCCGGCCGTGGTGGGGATGGCGATGATGGGCAGGGCGCTGAAATGCTGCGCGCGGCCTTCCAGGTAGTCCAGGGTACGGGCGAAGTCGCCCTCGAACGCGGCCAGGCACTTGGCGCTGTCTATCACCGAGCCGCCGCCCAGGGCTACCAGCACCGGCGGTTGCGCGGCGGCGCAACTGGCCGGGTACAGGCGTGCGGCGGCATCGCGCAGGAAATCGATGTCGGGGTTCTCGCGTACGTCGTCGATCACCAGCAGCGGCGCGCCGGCCTGTTGCGCCAGGCGCTGGGCCAGGCCGGCGAACAGCGGGTGGTCGTAGGTCAGCAGCACATAAGGCCTGCCGTTGATGAATTCGGCGGTGCGCTCGAAAGCGTCGATGCCGAATTGCAGCTGCACGGGGTTACGGTAGGACCACATCGAAGGGCTCCTTGGCAGAGGTTAAGGGTTCAGGCCAGGCGTTGGCGCGCCCAGCCGGACAGGGCGTCGATGGCGACCACGGTCACCAGCAGGATCAGGATCAGCATCGCCGAGCGGCCGTACTGGAACAGTCGCAGGGCGTCGTACAACGCCTGGCCGATGCCGCCGGCGCCCACCAGGCCGAGCACCGAGCTCATGCGCACATTGCGGTCGAAGATGTACAGCACATAGCCCACCGTCTCGCGGCCAATGGACGGCCAGCCGGCGAAGAACAGTGTCTGGATACGCCCGGCACCAGTGGCGCGCACGCCTTCGTAAGTGCCTTCAGGTACGCGCTCCAGGCTTTCGGCGATGAACTTGGCGAGGAAGCCCAGGGTGTGCACGCCCAAGGCGAGCGTGCCGGGCAGCGGCCCCAGGCCGATGGCGGCGACGAAGAACAGCGCCAGCACCAGGTCGGGGGTTGCCCGCGACACGCTGAGCGCTTCGCGCACCAGGGCGAAACACAGGCGGTTGGGCGTCAGGTTGCGCGCGGCCAGTGGCGCCAGGATGAACGCCCCGATACAGGCGATGGCCGTGCCCCACAGGGCGGTGGCCAGGGTTTGCAGCAGCAGGAACAGCGAGTGTGGCAGGTCGCTGAAGTCCGGGCGGGTGTAGCGCGAGAAATACTCGCCAATGTCCTGCAGCGCATAGCCCAGGCCTTCCACCGACAGGTCCAGGTGCATCACGCACAGCGCGGCCACTGCGAATACTGCGGCAATCAGCAGGGGGGCGGGGTTGAAGGGGCGCTTGGGCAGGGCGGTCAATACTGTGTGCATGTCAGATAATCCTCTTGCGCAGGGCAGCGCTGAGACGGTCAAGCGTCGACACCACCAGCAGTACCGCCAGCATGATCAGCAGCAGGCGCGGGAAGTCGTACAAACGCATGGACATCACCAGGTCGTAGCCAATGCCGCCGGCGCCGACGATGCCCAGGATGGTGGCGGCGCGGAAGTTGTGGTCGAGGATGTACAGCAGCGAGCCGAGCAGGTCGGGCAAGGCTTGGGGCAGGTGGGCGAAGGTGCGCACCTGCAGCCAGCTGGCGTTGTGCGCAGCCAGGCCTTCCACGGCCTTGTCGTCCACCACCTCGATGGCTTCGGCAAAGAACTTGGCCATGAAACCCACCGTTACCACTGCCAGCGCCATCACCCCCGGCAGTGGGCCCAGGCCCAGGGCGGCGACGAACACCAGCGCCCAGATCAGGTCGGGCAGGGCGCGGGTGAACGACAGCAGCAGGCGCGCGGCGCGGCCCAGCCACGGCCGCGGCGTGGTGTTGCGCGCGGCGATGACCGCCAGTGGCAGGCTCACGCAGGCAGCCAGCAGGGTAGCCAGGAAGGCGATCTCGAAGGTCTCCAGCAGCTTGATGCCCAGCTGCGGCAGGTAACTCCACTCCGGCACGGTCACCAGCTTGCCGATGAACTCGGCGAGGTTGCCCAGCGAACGCAGCAGCTTGAGCGGGTCCATTTCCACCAGCGGCGCGCTGGCCAGCAGCAACACCAGCAGCAGTACGGCCAGGCCGATCAGGCGCCAGGGCGCGCGGCCGTCAGGCGTAGGCCAGCAGAGCCGGGACGGGCTGCGCATGGGCGTCTCCTTCACGATGGTAGATGTGCGCCAGGGCGTGGCGGTCCAATTGCGCGGGTGTGCCGTCGAAGACGATGCTGCCTGCGTTGACGCCGATCACCCGGTCGGCGAAGCGCTTGGCCAGGTCAACCTGGTGCAGGTTGAGGATCACGGTGATGCCGTCCTCGCGATTGATGGCGGCCAGCATGGCCATGACTTCCTCGGTGGCCAGCGGGTCGAGGCTGGCCACCGGTTCGTCGGCGAGGATAACCTTGGGTTGCTGCGCCAGGGCGCGGGCGATGCCCACCCGTTGCTGCTGGCCGCCGGACAGTTTGTCGGCGCGCTGCCAGGCACGTTCGGTCAGGCCGACCCGGGCCAGCAGGCGCGTGGCCAGTTCAACGTCCTCACGGCGGAACAGGTGCAGCAAGCTGCCCAGCCACGAGCGCCGGGCCAGGCGGCCGGTCAGCACGTTGGTCATCACCGATAGCCGCCCCACCAGGTTGAACTGCTGGAACACCATGGCCACGCCGCTGCGCACGTGGCGCAGGTTGCGCGGCACCACCTGCACGCCGTCGAACAGAATCTCGCCGGCCTGGATGCTCTCCAGGCCGTTGAGCGAACGCAGCAGCGTCGACTTGCCGGCGCCGGACGGGCCGAGAATCACCACGAAACTGCCGGCCTCGATGTCCAGGTTGATGTCTTTCAGGGCCTGGTGGCCGTTGTCGTAGTGCTTGCACACATGGGTCAAGCGGAAGGCCGGCATGGCGCGCTCCTGTGGCTGCATCACTTGAGCAGGGCGTCGCGGCCCAGCCCCAGCGAAGTGATCATGTCGCGAATCGGTTGGTAGTCGGCCGGCTTCGCCTCGGTGTAGCGGAGGTACTTGCCGTAGCCGGTCACCTGCATGTCCTTGTGGGCGTTGTAGAAGGCGTCGCGGATCTTGGCCTTCAGCTCCGGGTCCAGGTCCTTGCGGTAGGTCAGCGGCGAGTCGGGGATGTCCATCGAGGTTTCGATGATGCGGTTGCTTTGCGGGGTGATCAGGCCTTTTTCCAGCAAGATCTTGTAGGAAATGTCATTCGCCGCGGCGGCGTCCACCGCGTGATTCTTCACCGCCAGCTGCGCGGCGTCGTGGGAACCGGCGTAGGTGAACTTGCCGAAGAACTGCGCAGGCGTCTGGCCAGTGCGCTGCTTGAGGATGTAGCTGGGCACCAGGTTGCCGCTGGTGGAGGCCGGCTCGACGAAGGCGACGTTCTTGCCTTTCAGGTCTTCAAGCTTCTGCACCGGCGAGTCGCCGGGCACCACGAAGATGCTCTTGTAGATAGAGCGGCCGTCGGGGCTCACGCCCACGGCGAAGGCTTCGGCGCCGGCTTCCTGCTCGGCGAGGATGTACGACAGCGGGCCCAGCCAGGCGATGTCCAGGCGCTTCTTGCGCATGGCCTCGATGACGCCGGCGTAGTCGGTGGCGGTGTACATCTTCACATGCACGCCCAGCTTTTTCTCAAGGTAGGCGCGCATGGGTTCGAAGTGCTGGATCATCTCTTCGTTGTTTTCGGCCGGAATCAGGCCCATCACCAGGTCGCGTGCCTGGGCCACGCTGGCGGCGCAGGTCAGGCAGGCCACGGCGGCGATTTTCTTCAGCAACGGCTTCATCGATTCGTCTCTTCAGGTGACTGATGAGCGAATGTTGCAGAGGCGATATGACAATTGATGCATGAATTTGATAGCTATGTACGACACAACCCATAGCCTCAGGGAATGCACTGATGATCTACGCCCAACTGCGCGCCTTCCTGGCGGCGGCGCGAACCGGCAGTTTTACCGAGGGCGCGCGGCTGCTGAAGATTACCCAGCCTTCGATCTCCAAGCAGATTCGCGAGCTGGAGGAACGCTGTGGCGAACCGTTGTTCGACCGTACCGGCCGTCAGGTGCGCCTCACGCCCTTGGGCGTGCAGGTGATGGCCAGCGCCCGGCGCATGATGGATGCCGAGGTGGATGCCCTGCAGTTGCTCAGCGACGTGCGCGCGCTGGGCTCGGGCCATTTGCGCATCGCTGCGGTGGGCCCGTATCACCTGGTGGAAATCCTCCACGAATTCCACCGGCGCTACCCGCGGGTGCAGGTCAGCGTCGAGTTCGGCCATTCGCAGTACGTGCACGATGCGGTGGAGAGCTTCGATGCCGACCTGGGCGTACTGGCCAGCCAGCAACCCGGCAACGGCCTGGCACGCCTGCGTTACCGGCAGTGCCCCCTGATGCTGGCAGTGCCGGCGGACCATGTGCTGGCCACCCGCGCCAGCGTGGCGTTGAACGAGCTTGAGGGCGAGCCGGTGATTCACCGCGAGGCGGGTTCCTCCAGCCGGCAGATTTTCGAGGCGGCGTGCCAGGCCGCGGGCGTGCAGCCGGCCAGCGTGCTGGAAATTGGCAGCCGCGAGGCCATTCGCATTGCCATCGCCAAGGGCATGGGCATCGGTTATGTGTCCCAGGACGAGGTGGTGCCCCATGAGCGCATTGTCATGGTGCCGTTTGCCGAACAGGCCGGGCTGCTGACCAATGCCACGCTGGTGTGGCGCAAGGAGCGGGGCGCCAACACCATCATCAGCGCGTTCCTGGAGGTTGCGCGGGCGATGTAACCGCCGTGGTTTTTGTGGGAGCTGGCTTGCCAGCGAGCTGTTGGCAGCCAAAAACTCGCTGGCAAGCCAGCTCCCACAAACGCATCCACAATTTCCAGTGATATCGTTATGCATTAAAGATATTTAAATTTCGGTTCTTATGCCTATAGAGTTTGGTCATTACCTACTCGTACTCAATAGCCAGAGCCGGAGCCCAGCATGTCCGCCTTATCGTTCGCCCCCCTGCCTTCCCAGACCTTCGAAGTCCGCCCCCTGCAAGGCCTGGTGGGCGCCGAGATCGTTGGCCTGGACCTGAGCCGGCCGCTCAATGACGAAGACTTCGCCCGCGTACACCGCGCGCACCTGGACTACCACCTGGTGGTGTTCCGCGACCAGCACATCACCCCGCAACAGCAGATCGATTTCAGCCGCCGCTTCGGCGTGCTGCAGATCCACGTGCTCAAGCAGTTCCTGCTGGCCAACCACCCGGAAATCCTCATTGTTTCCAATATTGTCGAGAACGGCCAGCCGGTCGGCCTGGGCGATGCTGGCAAATACTGGCACTCGGACCTGTCCTACAAGGAACTGCCAAGCCTGGGTTCGATGCTGTACGCCCAGGAGCTGCCGAGCGAGGGGGGCGACACCCTGTTCGCCGACATGCACCGCGCCTGGGACAGCCTGCCGCAACACCTGCAGGACGCCGTGCAAGGCAAGAACGCCGTGCATTCCTATACCGCCCGCTACAGCGAGGGCAAGAACGCCGCCAACTGGCGCCCGACCCTGACGGCCGAGCAGTTGGCCCAGGTGGTCACCGTCAGCCATCCGGTGGTGCGTACCCACCCTGAGAATGGCCGCAAGGCGCTGTTCGTCAGTGAAGGTTTCACCACCCACATCGTCGGCCTGCCGGAAGACGAGAGCCGCGACATCCTCAACCAGTTGTACGCCCACAGCGTGCGGCCGGAGAACGTATACCGCCACCAGTGGCAACCCAACGACATGGTGTTCTGGGACAACCGTTCGCTGATCCACCTGGCTGCCGGCACCCCCGAGCACCTGCGCCGCAAGCTGCACCGCACCACTATCCAGGGCGATGCGCCGTTCTGATCCGGGAGTCACCATGAACGCTGTACTGCAAGGCCACACGGCCAGCGATGTATTACCTGCGCAGGCTGGCCATCAGGCGACCCCTGAAGTCCTGCTGCAAGTGAGCAACGTCAGTCTCGAATACCGCACCCCCGAACGCGTGGTGCGGGCCACCCACCAGGTCAGTTTCGAAGTCGACCGCAGTGATCGTTTCGTGCTGCTCGGCCCTTCGGGCTGCGGCAAGTCGACCCTGCTCAAGGCCGTGGCCGGCTTTATCAAGCCCAGCGAGGGCGAGATCCGCCTGGGCGGTGCCACCGTCACCGAGCCGGGCCCCGACCGCATCGTCGTATTCCAGGAATTCGACCAGTTGCCAGCCTGGAAAACCGTGCTGGAAAACGTCATGTTCCCGCTGCTGGCCTCGCGCACCCTCAAGCGCAAGGAAGCCGAGGAACGCGCGCGCCATTACCTGGAGAAGGTCGGCCTCAGCGCGTTCGCCAACGCCTACCCGCATACCCTGTCCGGCGGCATGAAGGCCCGCGTGGCCATCGCCCGTGCGCTGGCCATGCAGCCGAAGATCCTGCTGATGGACGAGCCTTTCGCCGCCCTCGACGCCCTGACCCGGCGCAAGATGCAGGAAGAGCTGCTGGAACTGTGGGACGAGGTGCGCTTCACCCTGCTGTTCGTCACCCACTCCATTGAGGAAGCGCTGGTGGTGGGCAACCGCATCCTGTTGCTGTCGCCGCACCCGGGCCGGGTGCGCGCTGAGATCAACAGCCACGAATACGATTTGCAGAGCCTCGGTGGCGTGGCCTTCCAGGCCAGTGCCCAGCGGATTCACCGGCTGCTGTTCGACGAGGCCCAAGGGCCGGTCGAGCAGGACCTGGGTTTCCACGACATCCGCATCGCCTACTGACTCTGGAGCCTTGCCATGAGCCTGCAACCGCCCGTGCGCGCAGAATACGAAATCGAGCTGGAACCCTTCACCCAGGCCGCACTGACCCGCGACATTTCCCTGGCCCAGCGCATCTGGCAACAGGGCTGGGTGCGCAAGACGGTGATCATGATCGCCCTGGCGCTGATCTGGGAAATTGCCGCGCGCATCCAGAACAACGACCTGCTGCTGCCCAGCTTCCTGCAGACCGCCCATGCTTTCGTCGACGGCATCGCCACCGGCGAGCTGCTGGGCAAGGTGTGGATCTCCCTGACCGTGCTGATCAAGGGCTACCTGATCGGTATCGTCCTGGCGTTCGGCCTGACCACCCTGGCGGTGTCGACCCAACTGGGCCGCGACCTGCTCAGCACCCTGACCGCCATGTTCAACCCGCTGCCGGCCATCGCGCTGCTGCCGCTGTCATTGCTGTGGTTTGGCCTTGGCGACAACAGCCTGATCTTCGTGCTGGTGCACTCGGTGCTGTGGGCGCTGGCGCTCAACACCTACTCGGGCTTCCTGGCCGTGTCGGAAACCCAACGCATGGCCGGCCGCAACTACGGCCTGCGCGGCCTGCGTTTTGTCTGGTACATCCTGATCCCGGCCGCGCTGCCGTCGATCCTGGCGGGCCTGAAGATTGGCTGGGCGTTCGCCTGGCGCACCCTGATCGCCGCCGAGCTGGTGTTCGGCGCATCGTCCGGCAAGGGCGGCCTGGGCTGGTACATCTTCCAGAACCGCAACGAGCTGTACACCGACAAGGTGTTCGCCGGCCTTGCGGCAGTGATCATCATTGGCCTGCTGGTGGAAAACCTGCTGTTCAATACCTTCGAGCGCCTGACCATCAAGAAATGGGGCATGCAGCGCTGATTCGCCACTCTCTCCACTAAATACGTGAGCATTCAAATGGCCAAGTTATCCCGCCTTTCCATCGCCCTGGGGCTCGTCGGTGCCGTGCTCGGCACCAGCGCCCACGCCGAAGGCAAGATCAGCATCGCCCAGCAGTTCGGCATTGGTTACCTGATCCTCGACGTGGTGCGCGACCAGCACCTGATCGAGAAACACGGCAAGGCCGAAGGCATCGACATCACCGTGGACTGGAACAGCATCTCCGGCGCCACCGCCATGAACGAAGCGCTGCTGGCCGGCGCCCTGGACGTGGTGTCGGCGGGCGTGCCGCCGATGCTGACCATCTGGGACCGCACCAAGGGCCGCCAGAACGTCAAGGCCATCGCCTCGCTAGGCTCGATGCCCAACTACCTGTTGACCAACAACCCCAACATCAAGACCCTGAAGGACTTCACCGACAAGGACCGCATCGCCGTGCCGGCCGCCGGCGTGGGCTTCCAGTCGCGCACCCTGCAGATCGAAACCGCCAAGGTCTTCGGCGACGCCGACTTCAAGCGCTTCGACAACTACTCGGTAAGCATCCCGCACCCCGACGCCACCTCGGCGCTGATTGCCGGCAGCTCGGAAATCACCGCGCACTTCTCCAGCCCGCCGTTCCAGTACCAGGAGCTGGAAAACCCGAAAGTGCACAAGGTGCTCAGCTCGTACGACGTACTGGGTGGCCAGGCGACGTTCAACGTGCTGTACACCACGCAGAAATTCCACGACGAAAACCCCAAGACCTACAAGGCGTTCTACGACGCGCTGGCTGAAGCTTCGCAGTACATCAAGGCGAACAAGACCGAGGCGGCCAAGACCTACATCCGCGTAGAGCAGTCGAAGTTGCCGTTGGCGCTGGTGGAGAAAATCGTCAATGACCCGGAGATCGACTTCACCATCGTGCCGCAGCGTACCGGGGTGTATGCCGATAAGTTGAATGAGCTGGGGGTGTTGAAGAACAAGGCTGATAGCTGGAAGGATTTCTTCTTTGAAGAGGCGCATGGTGGCGCCGGTAGCTGACCCGTCAGCCACCCTGTAGCGGCTGCCGCCAGGCTGCGCTGGCCCTTGCAGACACTGGAGATCTTCGGTGAGGCATGGCGCCAGTGCAGCCTGGCGGCAGTGGCTAGGCGTCGTTTTATTCGGCTAAAACGTCGCGAAACACGTCGGGGCGCAGTGCAGCGATATGAAGTAAGGAGCGAGCTGCCCCGGAAGGTGATCGGCGGCCTTGCTCCCACTCCTGCAACGTACGAACGGATACGCCCAGCAACTGGGCGAATCTGGGCTGGGAGAGCCCTGTCTTACTTCTTGCCTGGGCGGCTTCGGTAACCTGGACCTGATTAACTGCACCCAGCCGTTCGGCTTTGACGTCGCGAATGGACGCAAGCAGTTCTTCGCCGATGTTTCGCTGGGCATCACGTTCCAGCAACTCTTGTTCAGTCAGAGGCATTGCCCAACTCCCTCGAAATTTTGCGTAGCAAGTGTGCAGGTATGTTCTCGGTCGCACCTTTTGCGTAGATCAGCAGTGCTACCAGTACGCCGTTGGCGAGTTGGGCTGTATAAATCACCCTGACTGCACCACTTTTTCCTGAACCTGTCATTCCCCAACGAACCTTGCGACACCCTCCGGAACCTGGAATGACTGCGCCCGCGTCTGGATTGGCCGCCAGATAGCTCATGAAGTCGCCGTGTTCCTGCCGGGTCCAATAGTCGGGCCATAACTTTGAAAAAACCGGAGACTCGATGATCGTCAGCAGGTGATGATCATACGTCTTTGACGGATGAATCTGCAAATGAGGGTTTCTGTAGAAAAAGTCATTCATGGTATCGGTGCCTTCTCGATCAGGCCCGATGAGTGTGTAACTGCTGGATGCGTGGGGTGAAGTTCCATCCGATTCAGCCTCCGAGGCGTCGAGAGGACGGCACATTGCAGCAAGCTGGGGAAGGGACTCAATGCTGGAAGTGTTGCTGATCGTAAGCGTTTACGCCTGCTGAAGCTGGGTTTCGCTGGGCCATGCTTACACGGGAGGTTTTCCGTAAGGCAGGCAGCCTGCGGCAACGATAAGGCGGCTGATGTGGCGGGATGCCGTCCGGGGTGGGGACATGTCTTGTAACTATCTAAAATGAACGGTGAGAGGGACCGCTTGGTATGTTGAAGCCCCTGCAATTGTTTCCCTTATCCTTTCCAGCCGACCCTGTAGCCGCTGCCGCAGGCTGCGCTGGCCCTGAGCCTCGCTGGGAATCTCCAGCGTAAACGAGGGCCAGCGTAGCCTGGCGGCAGCGGCTACGCGGTTGTATGTATCAGCACATGAATCAGGACTTGGCGGGCTGCCACCCCCCACCCAACGCAACCATCAACCCCACGCTGGCCTGCAACCGACGCGTCTGCACATCCTGCAACTTGCGCTGCGCGTCCAGCGCCGCCGTCTGCGCCGTCACCACGTCCAGGTAGTTCACCGCGCCGGCTTCATAGCTGTTCATGGCCAGGGTCTGCGACTGGGTCGCCGCATCCACTGCCGCCTGCTGGTCCGCTGCTTCCTGCTTCAAGTCACGCAGTTGCGACAGGTTGTCTTCCACCTCGCGCAGGGCCTTCAACACGCTGCCACGGTAGTGGGCGCTGGCTTCGGCGAACTCGGCCTTGGCCTGGTTTTCGGCGCCGGTGAGGCGGCCGCCGGTGAAGATCGGCAGGTTGACCACCGGGCCGATGGCCCAGAAGCGGTTGGTGGCGCTGAGCACGTTGCCCACGCCCATGTCCTGGCCACCGAAGTAGCCGCTCAGGCTGAAGTCGGGGTAGAACGCAGCCTTCGCCACGCCAATGTTGGCGTTGGCGGCGAACACCCGGCGCTCGGCGGCGGCGATGTCAGGGCGGCGTTGCAGCAGGGTGCTGGGCAGCTCGGCTGGCACGTCGGGCAGGGCCGGGAATTTGGCGATGGCCGCCAGCTGGAAGGTGGTCGCCGGCTGGCCTACCAGCTCGCCGATGGCGTGCTCGGTGAGGTTGCGCTGGTTGATCACGTCGTCCAGTTGGGCCTGGGCCTGGGCCAGCTCGCTTTGCGCGCGGGTCATGTCCAGTTCGCTGGCGATCTGGCCTTCGTAGCGGTCGCGGGTCAGGTTCAACGCCTGGGTATAGTCGTCCAGTGAGGTTTTCAGAATGGCCTGCTGGGCGTCCAGCCCGGCCAGGGTCAGGTACAGGTTGCTGAGCTGGCGTTGCAAGCTCTGGCGCGCCACTTCCAGGTCGTCGGCCGAGGCCTGGGCCTGGGCGTCGCCGGCGGCCACGCGGTTGCGCACCTTGCCCCAGAAGTCCAGGTCCCAGTTCAGGGTGAACGCCGCGGTGTTGGTGTTGTACACGTTGGGCTGGTCGCTGCCGCGCAGTGGTTTGTTCTCGGACTGGCGCTGGCGCACGCTGGAACCGGTGGCGCCGATTTCCGGGAACAGGCCGCCGTGCAACTGGCTGGCGTAGGCCTGGGCCGCATCGAAATGCGCCAAGGCCGCGGCCAGGTCAGGGTTGGCGCTGATCAGCTTGCCCTGCAGGTCGTTGAGCTGCGGGTCGTTGTACAACGACCACCATTGCTGCGGCACCTTGTCGGCAGGCTTGGCGGCCTGCCACGGGCCGCTGTAATGCAACGGGATCGGTGCGTCCGGCACTTTGTAGGTCGGCGCCAGCGAGCAGCCCTGGAGCACCAGGGCCATCGCCGCTACCAGGCGGTTAAGCTTTAGGGGCATGGGTGTCTCCTGCGTCGGCCAGTTTCACCGGGTCGTTCTCGCGCAGGGAATCCGGCGGGTTGTCGATGACCTGGTCGGTGGGGGCCAGGCCCTGGTCGATGAACAGGGTGGCGCCCAGGTCCATGCCGATGTGCACGTTGCGCAGGTGCACGTGCTTCTGCGCATCCACCACGGCCACCTGGGTGCCGGCGGCGCGGAAGATCAGCGCGCTGCCGGGAATGCTCACACCCTGGCTACCCGCAGGCACCTTGAGGGTGACCTCGGTGTAGTCACCGGCCAGCAGTTCACCCTTGGGGTTGTCGGCGACAAACTGGGCCAGCATGGTGCCGGACTTGGCGTCCACGGCGTTGGAGTTGCCCACCAACTGTGCGTCGAACTGCTCGCCCGGGTGCTCCGGCACGGTCAGGCTCACGTGCATGCCGGTGCGCACGGCAGCGGCGTAGTTCTGTGGCACCGGCACGTAGAGGCGCAGGCGATGGGTGTCAGCCACTTCGAACAGGTCCGGGCCGGTATCGGCGTCGGCCTTGATCAGTTGGCCGACGTCGGTGTTACGCGCGGTCACGGTGCCATCAAACGGCGCACGCAGGGTCTTGTAGTTGGACAGGTCGGTGAGGCGCGCAAAGTCGGCGCGGGCCGCCTCGACGTTGGCCTTGGCGGCGTCGGCGTTGGCGACTTTCTCGTCCACTTCCTGTTGCGAGACCGAGTGCGTGCTCAGCAGGTGCTGCCAGCGCGCGGCGCTGGTCTGCGCCAGTTTCTCGTCGGCCTGTTGCTGCAGCAGGTGCGCGTGGGCCTGGGCCAGTTGTTGGTCCAGGTCGGGGCTGTCGATTTCGGCCAGCACCTGGCCGGCTTTCACCGGCGTGCCGATGTCGGCTTTCCAGTCTTTCAGGTAGCCGCTGACCCGGGCGTGAATCATCGCCTGGCTCCAGGCTTCCAGGTGCGCCGGCAGCACCAGGGTGTCGCCGGTGGTGTTGTGGATCGGCTGGAACACGCTGACGATGGGCATCGACTGGGCTTCGGTCCAGGTCGCAACGTTGTCATCGTGACGGGTCCGGGCGGCCAGGCCGCCGGCCACCAGCACGGCAGCCAGGGTCAGGCCGCCGACGCCGAGCACCATCAGGCGCTTGCGCGAAGGCTTCTTTGCGATGGTCGGTAGGGAATCAGACGACATGGGAGGTTTCTCCAACGGAAAGCTTGGCGGTGCGGCGTCCATGCACAAGGCTGAACACCACCGGAACGAAGAGCAGGGTGGCCGTGGTGGCCAGGATCAGGCCGCCGATGACGGCGCGACCCAGTGGGGCGTTCTGTTCCTGGGAGATGGCCAGCGGCAGCATGCCGATGATCATCGCCAGGGCGGTCATGCACACCGGACGGAAGCGGGTGAAACCGGCCTCCATGGCGGCCAGCAGGGCGTCGCCGTGCACGTCCAGGCGTTCTCGACAGAAACTCACCACCAGGATGGAGTTGGCGGTGGCCACACCCATGCACAAGATGGCCCCTGTCAATGCCGGCACCGATAGCGAGGTGCCGGACAGGAACAGCATCCAGACGATGCCTGCCAGGGCAGCCGGCAGGGCGGTGATGATCACGAACGGGTCGAGCCAGGACTGGAAGTTGACCACGATCAGCAGGTAGATCAGCACCACGGCGCCGAGCAGGCCCAGGGACAGGCCGCTGAAGGCTTCATGCAGGGCGTCGATCTGGCCGTGCAGGGTGATGGTGGCGCCCTTAGGGCGGTGCGGTGCGGCCAGGTCGATGGCTTTCTGAATGTCCTTGGCCACGCCGCCCAGGTCACGGCCTTGCACGTTGGCGTAGATGTCCAGGGTGGGCTGGATGTTGTAGTGGGTGACCACCGCCGGGGTGTCGACGCGGTGGATGGTGGCCAGGCCGCCGAGGATCTGCGATTGGCCGTTGGCGCCGGTCACCGGCAGGGCTTCAAGTTCCGGCATGCTGTCGAGGCGGTACTGCGGGGTGGCCGCGACGATCGAGTAGCTGATGCCGTTTTTCGGGTTCAGCCAGTACAGCGGCGATACCTGCGAGCTACCGGCCAGCGAGGCGACCATGGAGTTGGTCACGTCACGTTCGGTAATGCCCAGGCCGTTGGCGCGTTCACGGTTCACGTCCACTTGCAGGGTAGGGTAGCCGTTGGACTGCTGGATACGCAGGTCGGCGATGCCACGCACATGCTTGAGGGCGCGCTGCAGTTCCAGGGCGTAGGCGTGGTTGGCGTCGTTGTCGGGGCCGGAAATTTTCACGTCCAGGGGCGCTGGCGCACCGAAGTTGAGAATCTCGCTGCTGATGTCGGCCGGCAGGAACGAGAAGGTGCTGCCTGGGAAGCTTTCCGGCAGGACTTCACGCAGTTTCTTCACGTAGTCGGCGGTCGGCTTGTGGCCTTCCTTCAGGGTGACGGAGATATCGCCGTCCTGCGGGCCGGTAGTACCGCTGGCGCTGTAGGCCATGTCGATACCGCTGAGCGGGATGCCGATGTTGTCGATCACGGTGTCCAACTCATTGGCCGGCACCACTTCACGAATGCGTGCTTCGATACGGTCGAAGGCAGCGGCGCTTTCCTCGATACGGGTACCCACCGGCAGGCTGACGTGCAGCGACATGGCGCCGGCGTCGGTGGCCGGGAAGAAGTCTTCACCCAGCGTTGGCAGCAGCGCGAAGGATGCCAGCACGCAGACCATGAAGCCGATCAGGAAGCGCTTGCGGTTTTCCAGGGCCAGGGTGAGCACACCGTGGTAGCTGTCACGCACGTTGCTGAAGCGCTTCTCGAAGCCCTGCTGGAAGTTCAGCAGGCTTTGCACGAACGCGCCGTGCTTGGGTTTGTGCTGGTCGCCTTCGTGGTGGTTGAGCAGGGCGTTGTCCGGGTGGCGGCCTTCGCCTGCCTCGACCACGTGGGGCTTGAGCAGGAACATCGCCAGGGTCGGCACCAGGGTACGCGACAGGATGAACGAGGAGGCCATGGCGAAGATCACCGCCAGCGCCATGGGGCGGAACAGGTAGCCGGCAATGCCTTGCAGCATGAACATCGGCACGAACACGATGCAGATACACAGCAGGGACACGAAGGCCGGGCCGACGATCTGCTTGGCGCCATCGAGGATGGCGTCCTTCACCTGCTTGCCTTGTTCAAGGTGCCAGTTGATGTTCTCGATGGTCACCGTGGCATCGTCCACCAGGATACCGACGGCCAGCGCCAGCCCCCCGAGCGTCATTACGTTGAGGGTCTGGCCGCTGACCGCCAGCAGGGCGATCGCCGACAGCACCGCCAGGGGAATCGAGGCGGCGATGATGATGGTCGAGCGCCAGCTGCCCAGGAACAGCAGGATCATGGCGCTGGTCAGCAGGGCGGCGATGATACCTTCGCGGGCCACGCTGCCTACCGACTCTTTCACGAACACCGAGGCGTCGCCCAGCATCGAGGTTTTCAGCGAGGGCGGCAGGGTCTCGTTGATCAACGGGAACATGTCGCGAATGCTCTGCACAATCGACAGGGTCGAGATGTTGCCGTTTTTCAGGGCCGGCATCAGTACCGCACGACGGCCGTCCACCCGCACGATGTTGGTCTGTGGCGGCGAGCCGTCACGCACGTGGGCCACCTGGCCGACGGTGATCACCGCGCCGTCGACGGTCTTGATCGGCAGGTCGTTGAGCTGCCCGATGGCATCCGGGCTGTTGTTCAGCAGCACGGTGTACTCATCGCTGCCCAGCTTGGCGGTACCCACCGGCACGATCTGGTTCTGCGCGGCCAGGGCGTTGCTCACGTCCTGCGCCGACAGGCCCTTGGCGGCCAGCGCCTGGGGGTCGAGGTCGAGGGTGATCTGGCGCTGCTTGCCACCCATGGGGGTCGGCATGGCCAGGCCCGGCACGGCGGAAAGCGGCAGGCGGATGGAGTTCTGCACCAGGTCACGAATACGCGCTTCGGACAGGGTGGGGCTGGAGAACGCCATCTGCAGGATCGGCACCGTGGAGGCGCTGTAGTTGAGGATCAGCGGCGGCGTGATGCCCGGGGGCATCTGCTTGAGCACGGTTTGCGACACCGCGGTCACCTGGGCGTTGGCGGTACGGATGTCCACGCCCGGCTGGAAGAAGATCTTGACGATGCCCATGCCCGGCAGCGATTGCGACTCGATGTGCTCGATGTCGTTCACCGTGGTACTGAGTGAGCGCTCGTAGGTGTAGATCACCCGCCCGGCCATGGCGTCCGGCGACAGGCCGGTGTAGGACCAGACCACGGCGATCACGGGGATGCCGATGTCGGGGAATACGTCGGTAGGGGTCCGCATCGCGGACAGGGGCCCGATGATGCAGATGAATATCGCCAACACGATAAACGTGTATGGCTTGAGCAATGCGGTCTTTACCAGCCCTAGCATGCCAGGAACCTCCAAAGGGTTTGCGTATGCTGGCAAGTCTTGCTGGAACCACCTAACACAAGCCTTTCATGAAGGTGAAAGATGTTTTAAGGCGCAACTGAAATTCGTTTCACGGTGATTCATTGGTGTTGAAAGAGGGCGGTCATCACACTTGGCATCGATCGAAAACGACCTGCCAGGGCAGGCCACTTCCAACACATTTGAGGAATACCCCATGAATGCGAAAACGCTAATGCTGGTGCCCATGCTTGGGCTGGTCGGTCTGCTCTCGGCGTGCGCCGGGCCCATGCCGCAACCCAACCCGAACGATGCCTGGGTGGGCCTTAAAGAAGAAACCCAGAATTCGATGCTGGCGGAACAGCTGGATGGCAAGAACCTGAAAGATGGCCGCTACTTCCAGGTAAAACCGGGCGAGCACAAACTTGAAGTGTTGTTGTACGAAGAAAGCACTGCCCAACAGGACGACCAGACCTGCCGCGCCACCATTGATTACAAGGCGTTCAAACAGGGCAAGCATTACACCCTGGTGGAGAGCAGCCTGGGCGATACCAACCTGCGGGCTGATTTGAAGAATGACCAAGGCAAGACCGTTGCTTCGACTGACAACTTCGATTGCATGTCGGGTTGAGGTTTTTGCGGTGAATCAAGGCCCTGGCGCGATGCGTGAAGGGCCTTTTTTTTGCGTCCAGTCCAGACGCGGCCTGCGGCCGCTGCTACAGAAGGCGGAGGCGTAGCAGCGGCCGCAGGCCGCGTCATGGAACGCCACGGTTTGCCAGGCCCACCGCTGACGCGGCCGCCGGCCGCTGCGACAGAGGCGAAGGTGTAGCAGCGGCCGCAGGCCGCGTCATGGGCGTATAAAAAAGCCCCGGGCCATTGGCACGGGGCTTTTGTGTATCGCCAATCCCTTGACCTCAATCAGTACGCACATGCACCGTTTCGCGCAAGCTGTACCCGAACCCGCGCAAGGTCTGCAGTGCGTTGGGTGCGTCCAGCCGTGCCAGCTTGCGGCGCAGGTTGCAGATGTGCCGCTCGATCAGGGCGCTGCGTGAGTCATGGGCTGCACCCCACAGCTGTTCTTCAATCAGCTCGCGACTCACCGCGCCGGGCCGCTTTGCGAGGATGGCCAGCAGCCGCTGCTCACTGACCGTCAACGGCTGCTGGTGCGCGCCACGGCCCAGCAGCAGGCGCGTGGTGGACAGCCACAGGCCGGCCTCGGCGTCCACGGCCGGGCTGAGGTGGTCGCGCAACAGGGCGTGCATGCGCGCCTGTAGCTCGATGAACAGCACCGGCTTGGTCAGGCACAGTTCGGCGCCAGCGCGCAGGGCCGCTACCCGCGCCGGGCCGTCGTCGTCGGCCAGCAGCACGAGGATGCGCGACTTGCGCTTGCGCGCCAGGCAGCGCTCCAGCAGGTCGGGCTGCGCCTGTTGCAGGTCCAGCAGAATGAAGCCGTAGTTGCTGTCGGCCAGGGCCCAGTCGGCTTCGTGCGGCTTGGCCTCGACGACGCGCTGGCCGCTGTCAGCAAAGCCGCGCAGCAGCTGTTCGTCTCGGGTATCGGCGATATAGAGCAGATTCATGTCGATCACACTCGCGCTTTGCTTTGACGGCAATGCAGTGCCAGGCTGGCACCGCCTTGTTGGCTGTTGCCCACTTCAAGGGTGAAACCGTGCAGGTTGACGATGGCGGCCACGATCGACAGCCCAAGGCCGAAGCCCGGTTGGGTGTTGTCGTCGTCGCAGCGGTAGAAGCGCTGGAACACCGCCTCGCGCTCTTCCTGGGGAATACCGGGCCCCGAGTCCTGAACTTCGATGCAGGTGCTGTCCAGCTCGTTGCGCGCGCGCAACACCACCACGCCACCGGGCGGGGTGAACTTGATCGAGTTGCTCAGCAGGTTGCCGATGGCCTCGAACAACAGTGCGCGGTCGCCGTTGAGGCTGGGCAGTACCTGGGGCGAATCCAGTTCCAGGCGCAGCTCGCCTTCTTCCGCCAGCGGCAGGTAGAAGTCGTGCAGCTCGTGTAGCAGCGGCAAGGGGTCGAATTCCACGAAGCCGGAGCGACGCTGATGGTCTTCCAGCTCGGAAATGCGCAGCAGGCCGCGGAAGCGCGCCATCAGCGTGTCGGTCTCGGCAATCACACCGTCCAGCTGCAGGGCGTGGTCGGAGTCCATGCCGGCCTGCTGCTGGATGCGGTACAGCTGGGCGCGCAGCCGGGTCAGCGGCGTGCGCAGGTCGTGGGCGATGTTGTCGCACACGCCCTTGACCTCCATCATCAGCCGCTCGATACGGTCGAGCATGGCGTTGACGATGGCCGCCAGCATGTCCAGTTCGTCACGCCGGTTGGACAGCGGCAGGCGCTGGGTGAGGTCGCCGGCGACGATGGCGTCGGCGCTGTCCTGGATCGCCCGGATGCGCCGTAAGGGCCGCCTGCGCAGCAGGTGCCAGCCCGCAGCCCCGGGAATGATGGTCAGCGATATGCCCCACAACAGCGCGTGCAGAATGATTCGCGTCACGGCGAACAGCGAGCCGTTGTCACGCACCAGCACCAGCCAGCGCCCGTCCTGGGTGGCCATGGCCACCGCGTCGCAGCCCTGCTGGGGCAGCTTGGGGTCGTCGGAGTCTATGCAGTCATCCAGTTCATAGATGTTGCCGTCCAGGGCCACGCCCTTGGGTATTTCCTTGAGGTCGCCACCCACCGGGCGCAACTGCGCGTCGAACAGCCCGTAGGCGTCATAGGCACGGTTGTCGAAGGTCTCGCTGGCCGACAGCGCGTCGTCCAGGGCCTGGCCGCTGAAGCGCGAGAACAGGTGCTGGCGCTGCATGAGGGAATGGCGCGCCAGGCTGTTCAGGTAGTCCGACACCTCGTAATAGAGCACACCCATGAGGATGCAGCTCCAGGCCACGAAGAGAAAACTGTAGAGCGCCAGCAGGCGACTGCTGGACGAGCGCCAGCCCTTAGAGGGGTTCGGCAATGACATAGCCGGAGCCCCGAACGGTCTTGATCAGCGCAATGGCGCCAGGCGGATCGATTTTCTTGCGCAGACGGCCGATGTGCACGTCGATCAGGTTGGTGCCCGGGTCGAAGTGGTAACCCCAGACTTCCTCGAAAATCATCATGCGGGTGAGGATCTGCCCGGCATTGCGCATCAGGAATTCCAGCAGCTTGTATTCGGTGGGCAGCAGGTTCAGGGCCTGTTCGCCACGACGCGCTTCACGGGTGATCAGGTCCAGCTCGAGGTCGGCGACCTTCAGGGTCGTGTCGACGTCGGCGACCGTGCTCTTGCGGCGCAGCAGAACTTCGACGCGGGCGGCCATCTCATCCGAGGCGAACGGCTTGGTCAGGTAGTCGTCGCCGCCGGCGCGCAGGCCGCGCACGCGCTCGTCCACGTCGGACAGGGCGCTGATCATCAGGATTGGCGTAGACACGCCAATGGTGCGCAGGGTGGTGACAATGGCCAGGCCATCCAGCTCGGGGAGCATGCGGTCCAGGGTGATAACGTCATAGTTGCCGCTGACGGCCTTGACCAGGCCCTCGCGGCCATTATCGACCCAATCAACTTCAAGGCCGTGGCTGCTCAGTTCGGCCACGATTTCCTTGGCTGTCACGGCATCGTCTTCGATGGTCAAAACGCGTGTCATGGTGTTGTACCTGGGATTTCGACTGTTGAGCGGCCATTGTGCCGATTTTTACCTGTCGCCTTGCTGAAGATTATTTCATCTATAGGGGTTTGCCATAGAGGGCTCTAAACCGTGGGTTTGCGCGGTGTCCGGGGATGTATCGCCGAGGTATCCCATGTGTTACACGATATTTCTAAAGCTGCGGGATGCCCTGTCGATGACACATGAACCATCTTCCCTTAAAGGAATTTCGTCATGTCCAGCATCAGCAACATCTCCTCGGGGCTGCAGATCAGCACCACCACTACCGCCAAGTCGACCGCAGCCACCACCGCGACCACCGATGACACCTCCGCCACGGCGACCAGCACCGATGGCACCACCACCGGTACCTCGTCCACCACCGCCAGCGCGGCTGGCGGCGCGGCAGGTGCAGGCGGCGGCGGTAGCAGCAGCAGCGATAGCGACAGCAGCTCCAGCAGCTCCGACACCGTGACCGAGCTGCAAAAGCAAATCGCCGAGCTGCAAAAGCAGCTGCAGACCCAGCAGCAGGCTGTACAGAAAGCCCAGGCCACCAAGGACGAAGACGCCAAGGCCGCAGCCGTCGCTACTGCCCAGGCCGCCGTATCGGCCACCTCGGCCGAGATTTCCTCGCTGACCGCCGAGCTGTCGCAGGCCCTGGTCGACGAAGGCAGCAGCACCACCGGCTCCACCGTCAACACCACCGCCTGATGTTTTGGGGCCAGTTGTCGTGCACCCGCACTTATGGACTAGGCTTAGCAGAATCTGCAAAGCCTGGACTCTGGAGTGTTTCGATGCTGGCCCCAGCCAAACCGGTGAACGAAGCCGAGCGCGTGAGCACGCTGCGCTCGATGAATATCCTCGATACCGCGCCCGAAGAGCGCTTCGACCGCCTGACGCGCCTGGCGCGCCGGCTGTTCGACGTGCCCATTGCGCTGGTCAGCCTGGTGGACGTCAACCGCCAGTGGTTCAAGTCCTGCCAGGGCCTGACTGCCAGCGAGACGCCGCGCGATATCTCCTTTTGCGGCCACGCCATTCTCGGTGATCAGGTGTTGATGATCCCCGATGCCACCAACGATGAGCGCTTCCATGACAACCCGTTGGTGACCGGTGACCCGCACATCCGTTTCTATGCCGGTTGCCCGCTGCGCGTGGGCAACGGCGCGAAGATCGGCACGTTGTGCCTGATCGACTCGCGGCCGCGCATTCTCGATGCCGAGGAGCGCGAACTGCTGCGTGACCTGGCGAGCATGGCCGAGCAGGAAATCGAGGCGCTGCAGCTGGCGACCATCGATGACCTCACCCAGGTTTCCAACCGCCGTGGCTTCGAGGCCCTGGCCGAGCACGCGCTGAGCATCTGCAAGCGTATGAACACCCCGGCCTCGCTGCTGTTTTTCGATTTGAACGATTTCAAGAAGATCAACGATACCTGGGGCCATGCCGAGGGCGACCGGGCGTTGGTGGCGTTTGCCGAGACGTTGCGCGAGGTGCTGCGCGAGATGGATTTGGTCGGGCGCCTGGGCGGCGACGAGTTCGTGGCCCTGCTGATGGGCTCCAACGCCCAGGATGGCGACTTGATTGCAGGGCGCCTGAAGGAGGCGCTGGCGCGCAAGAACGCCGAGGCCCAGCGCGGCTATGACATTCGCTACAGCATTGGCCGGATAGAGTATGACCCGGCCAGGCATGATTCGATCAAGCGCTTGCTGGCCGAGGCGGATGCGGCCATGTACGCGCACAAGCAGGCCAGCCGCCGGCACTGACCCTGCCGGGCAGGGTCAACGCGCGGTGGCGGTGGCGGTCAGTCGACCTGGCGGCCGTGCTTGTCGGTCTTGTAGCGCAGGGCCACGGCGGGGGCGGCGGTGCCACGGCCGGTTTCGACCCAGTTGCGCAGGCGGGTGGCGTCGGCAAAGGTGGTGAACTTGCCGAAGGCGTCGAGGATGACCATGGCCACCGGGCGGTTGCCCATGGTGGTCAACAGCACCAGGCAGTGGCCGGCCTGGTTGGTGAAGCCGGTCTTGGTCAGGCGAATGTCCCAGTTGTTCTTGTTTACCAGGTGGTCGGTGTTGTGGAAGCCCAGGCTGTAGCTGGGTTTCTTGAAGAACACGGTTTTCTCGCGGGTGGTGCTCAGCTCGCGCAGGGTAGGGTAGTGCTGGGCCGCGATCAGCAGCTTGCTCAGGTCGCGGGCGGTGGAGGTGTTGTTGATGGACAGGCCGGTGGGTTCGGCGTAGTGGGTGTGGCTCATGCCCAGGCTGCGCGCCTTGGCGTTCATGGCATTGATGAAGGCGTTGTAGCCGCCCGGATAGTGCTCGGCCAGGGTAGTGGCGGCGCGGTTTTCCGAGGACATGAGGGCAATCAGCATCATGTCGTGACGGGTCAGCTCGCTACCCAGCTTGACCCGCGAGAACACACCGCGCATCTCCGGGTTGTGGCTGATGTTCACGTCGATCATCTCGTTCATGTCCTGCTTGGCGTCCAGCACCACCATGGCGGTCATGAGCTTGGAAACCGAGGCAATCGGCACGACGTTGTCGGCGCGGTTCTCGTAGATCACCTTGTTGGTCTCCAGGTCGATCAGCAATGCGCTGCCCGACGCCAGGCGCAACTGCGCGGGATCTCGTTGGGAAACAGGTTTTTCGGCAGCAACAGCGTTCGACGTGACGGCAGCAGTACCTGTCAGAACAAGCAACAGGCTGAGGATAGAAAGGGAGGTTTTCACGTGTAGCGCTCGCTAAAAAGTAGATAAGCCGTTTGTGACGGGTTGTTCTTGAAAAAACGCAGTAGTTTATGAGTATGGCTCAGCAACTGTCGATTGGCTGGCGGCCTTAAACCCCTGTAATAAAAAAATAAAAGTGATATTTCATGTTCGCTCGCCGTCCAAGGGCGGTCCGGCGAATATCTCCTTCCAAAAACGCTAAAAAACGACTCGGGAGTCGCGCAATGCTTAAGGGTTTCTTCAGCAAGGATTACAGGGCGCTGCTGCTCTGGGGCAGTGTCATCGCAGTGGTCCTGCTGTTGTGTGCGTTCATTCAAAAACCGTTGGATGCCCTGGCCTGGATTCAGGCCGTGGCGGTGGTCATCGCGCTGATGCTGGCCATTGCCGTGCCGGCGCTGCAGCGCAAGCAGGAAACCGCCGTGCAGCACAAACAGTGGCGTGACGGCCAGGTGGGCTATGCGCGGCGCCTGCAATACCTGGTGCTGGAGTTCCAGGAGCTGCTGAACCAGGTGGGCGTGAGCATGGCGCACTGGCGCGCCACCGACCGGCATCGGGTGCAGGCGATGCTGCAGGACTACCTGCACCGGTTGTTCGAGTCGCACAAGCATGACCACAACGACGACCGCATTGTCATCGCCCATGAACTGCGCCAGGTGGTGAATGCGCTGGCCGACGAGCTGGAAAGCGGCCGCTCCGACCGCGCGGTGCTGCAGGGCCTGGAAAAACGCCTGCAGAAACTGGCCCAGCGGGCGCAGGCGAACGTGCTGATGGCCGAGCGCGCCTGACCTCTCACCTGTAGCCGCTGCCTGCCGGCAGCGGCTACAGGTGAGAGTGCGATGGTTATTCGCGGGAATTAAAAAGCCCCGCGACGCAGGCGGGGCAAGGGGGTGCGAGAGCAACGCACGGGATGAATTCGGGGTGCAGGTCAGTGGGTCGCCGCCAGTTTGGCCGGTTGCGCAGCCGTGAAGCTCAGGGACAAGGCCCTGGCCTGGTCCAGCGACAACAGCGGACCGCTGAGCGGCTCGCCGTCCTTGACCACGTACCAGCAGGCCAGCAACCCCAGGTCGCGAAGGTTGGCGGGTACGGCGCTGCCGATGACTGACATGATGTTGACGGTGTTCATGGCTGACTCCTGCGAAACATGTGCCCAGCATAGGGCGCTGCAGGAGTGCCGGGAAATCACCGCTTTCAATAGTGATCATTGACCCGACACATCAGCTCACCGCAACCGCCCGGGGGGCGAATGCGGTGGCGATGCGTATTACCAGCCCGGGCGGCCGTAGTAGTAGCGCGGCGGCGGTGGCGGCGCGTACACAGGCTGCGCGTACACGACCGGCTGCGGCGCGTAGTACACCGGCGGCGGTGGGGCAACGTACACGGGTGGCGGTGGCGCGGCGTAGACCGGCTGCTGAACCACTACCTCGCGTGGGGCCAGGGCAGAGGTCACCACGGCGCCGACAACAGCGCCACCTAGAACGGCACCCAACACACCTGGACCACCACCGCCGTGGGCGGACGCCTGGCCAGCTGCGGCGAGGGCGCCGATCAGCAAGGCAATCTTGGGAAGCTGACGAATCATGACTTGTTCCTCATATTACGATTCCAGTACCTGGCACCGGATGGTTGATCCAAGGACTGTCGCACTACTATGACAGCGAATTTGTAAGAATCTGCGACGGTGTTTGGTAAATTTTGTGTAAGGTCTGAAACCACAGTGTCCTTACATTTCAGTTACATGCCAGTGATGGAGCCTTGCAATGCCCATGATCCCCACACGCGACACCGTACTTTGCATGTCCCTGGCCGGGCGCCCGGGCACGTTCGGCGTGCGTTTCCACAACCATCTGTATGAACAGCTGGGTCTCGATTATTACTACAAGGCTTGCAGCACCAGCGATCTGCCGGCAGCGGTTGGCGGTATCCGCGCCCTGGGAATCCGGGGTTGCGGGGTGTCGATGCCGTTCAAGGAAGCGGTCATCGCGCTGGTCGATGAGCTGGATGCGTCGGCGGCAGCCATTCAGTCGATCAATACCGTGGTCAATGATAACGGCCATTTGAAAGCGTACAACACTGATTATATCGCCATTCGTCAACTGATTGACCGTCATAGCCTGCCGCCCGACACCACCTTCGCCCTGCGCGGCAGTGGCGGCATGGGCAAGGCGGTGGCTTCGGCGTTTCGTGATGCCGGCTTCACCAAGGGCACCCTGGTGGCACGCAACCCCGAAAGCGGGCCGGCGCTGGCGCGCCAGTTGGGTTACCAATGGCGTGCCGAGCTGGGTGAGCTGCGCCCGCAGATGCTGGTGAACGTGACGCCTGTCGGCATGAGCGGCGGCCCCGAAGCCAACGACCTGGCGTTCCCGGCGCCCGCCGTGGAAGCCGCCAGTATCGTCTTCGACGTGGTGGCGCTGCCGGCGCTGACGCCGTTCGTGCAGTTGGGCCAGGCGCTGGGCAAGCAAGTGATTACCGGGCTGGAAGTGATCGCCCTGCAGGCGCTGGAGCAGTTCGTGCTGTACACCGGCGTGCGGCCCACCGATGAGCAGGTGCGCCTGGCCACCGAATACGCCCGCAGCTGATTACTCCAGGCGCGCGAGCCGCTCTTCCAGGGCGGCGATGCGTGCCTCCAGCGCTTCCACGCGCTCCAGGGTCACGCCACTGTCGTGGCTGCTGCGTTCGTTGCTGCTTGCCTGGCGGCTGGCCAGCAGCGCATCCATGTCCACCGGGCCGCCCAGGGCGTGGGTGTAGCGGTCTTCGCGCTGGCCGGCCTGGCGTGGCAGGTGCAGGGCATAGCCGCGCGCTACCAGGCGCTCAAGCTGGTGCAGCACCTGCTCGCTGTCCTCGAAGTCGTGCATGCGGCTGCTGCGGGTGAGCAGTTCGTTGACCGTCTGCGGGCCGCGCAGGAACATCAGGCCCATCAGAATCAACTGTGCCGGCACCAGCTCCAGGGCCTTGTCCAGGCGCTGTTCCCAACGGTCGGCGCGGCTGCCCATCACCAGGCGGGTCATCTCCCGGCCTTCCAGCATGCGCAGGCTGTGGCCGACCTCGCCCTGGGTGAGGTTCATCACCGGCTCGCGGCTGGTTTTCTGGTTGCAGGCCAGCACCAGTGCGTTGAGCGTCAGCGGGTAGGTTTCCGGGTTGGTGGCCTGCTTTTCGATCAGCGCGCCCAGGATGCGGATTTCGCTGGCGCTCAGGGTCAGGTCTTCAGTGGAGGGTGCGGTTTCGGCTGACATGGGGCGCTCCGTGGGCATGAAGGTCGGCGGAAACGCCAGTATGCAATAAAACACCGGACGCCGTGCCGGCACAGGTCTATCATTGCCGGCTCACTGCCCTTAAACCGTTATCAGGAGCTCTTATGAGCATTTCTCTGTACGCTGCCTCCGTTCCCGTCTTCAAGCAATTGCTCGTGGCCCTGGGCGACGTGCTCAAGAAGGCCGAGGACCACGCCGCGGCCCGTAACATCGAGCCGTCGGTGCTGCTGCAGTCGCGCCTGTACCCGGACATGTTCCCGCTGGTGCGCCAGGTGCAGATCGCCGTCGATTTCGCCAAGGGCGTCTCGGCGCGCCTGGCAGGCGTGGAAGTACCGTCTTTCCCCGATACCGAGCAGAGCTTCGCTGACTTGCAGGCCCTGCTGGCCAAGGTGCTGGGCTTCATCGACGGCCTGGCTGCCGCGCAGATCGACGGCCAGGAAAGCCGCGAAATCGTGCTGCGCCCAGGTACCCCGAAAGAGAAGAAACTGAACGGCCAGACCTACCTGCTGCACTACGGCCTGCCGCAGTTCTTCTTCCACGTCACCACCGCCTACGACATCCTGCGCCACAACGGCGTTGAGGTGGGCAAGCGCGATTTCATGGGCGCCTACTGATCGTTTGATCGGGTCGTGTCAGGGATGCCTTGGTGTCCATGACGCGGCACGTGGGAGCGGGTTCTACCCGCGAAAGGTTCACTGCGTATTAACTGATACTACGCGGCGTCTTTTTCGTGGGCAGAGCCCACTCCCGCAGTTGTTTCTACAGGTTGTGTCGTTGTCTTTTCCGCTTTTCTGAGGTTGCAATGCTGTTCCCCATTTTGCTGTTGTCGGCCGCCGGTTTCACCGTGCTGACCACAGAGTTCGTCATCGTCGGCCTGCTGCCGGCGATCGCCCGCGACCTGCACGTCAGCGTGTCCCAGGCCGGGTTGCTGGTTACCCTGTTCGCCTTTACCGTCGCCGCCCTCGGGCCGTTCCTTACCGCGTACTGCGCACGCTTCGAGCGCAAGCGCCTGTTCGTTACCATCCTGCTGTTGTTCGCCGTGGCCAACGTGATTGCCGCCCTGGCGCCGAATATCATCGTGATGGGTATCGCCCGCCTGATCCCGGCGCTGGGCCTGCCGGTATTCTGGGCGCTGGCCAGTGAAACGGCGGTGGACATCGTCGGCCCCGACCACGCCGGCCGGGCCATCGCCAAGATCGGCTTCGGCATCGTCTGTGCCACCGTGTTCGGCATTCCGGTGGGCACCCTGATCGGTGATGCCCTGGGGTGGCGCGCGGCGTTCTGGATCATCGCCGGCGTAGCCCTGGCCAAGGCGCTGCTGCTCACGGTGTTCCTGCCGGTGAGCCCGCCGCGGGGCGAGGAGCGCTCATTGCGCTCGCAGTTCGCCATCCTGCGCAACCCGTTGATGCAGGGCCATGTGCTGCTGTCGATCGTGGTGTTCTGCGGCATGTTCACTGCCTACACCTACCTTGCCGACATCCTCGAACGCCTGGCCGGTTTCGACGGCGCGGTGGTGGGCTGGTGCCTGATGGCGTTCGGCGCCGTGGGCCTGGTCGGCAACTCCCTGGGTGGCCGCCTGGTGGACCGCCACCCGCTGATTGCCTCCATCCTGTTCTCGGCCTTCATGGTCGGCGGCCTGGTGGCCGTGGTGCCCAGCATTCACTCAAGCTTCGGCCTGGCCGTGGCGCTGGCCGTCTGGGGCGTGACCCAGGCGGCGCTGTTCCTGGTCAGCCAGGTGCGCCTGATCAAGGCCGCGCCTCAGGCGCCGGCGTTCGCCGCGTCGCTGAACATTGCCGGTGCCAACCTGGGTATTGGCCTGGGCGCCATCGTCGGTGGCCGGGTAATCGACACCCTGGGCCTGGGCAGCGTCGGGTTCGCCGCCGCCGGCTTCATGCTGCTGTCCATCGCCCTGGCGTGGCTGATGATGAGTTCGCGCCTGGCGGCACCGTCACCTGCTGCCTGACTTCAGGTAAACAGCTCCCGGCGCGCGCCCTCGGTAATGGCGACGATGCCGGGGTGGCTGACCTTGCGCTCCACCGAAATCGCATAAAACGACTCGCGCACCGCCTCGGTCTGGCCTACCAGGGCAACCTGGTGCTGCGCCTGGATTTCCTCGGCAATCACGCTGGGGCCGATGAACAGGCCGCTGCCGGATTGGCCGAAGGCCTGCATCAGTGCGCTGTCGTCGAATTCGCCGACGATGCGTGGCTGGATAAGCTGGTCGCCAAACCAGCGCAGCAGTCGGCTGCGCACCATGGTCTCCTGGCCGGGAATCAGCAGCGGCGCGCCTGCAAGGCTTGCCGGAAAACCTGGGGCGTACTGGGCCGCCAGGGCCTGGGTGGCGAAAAAGCTGATGCCCGATTCGCCCAGCTTCTGGCTGTAGCCCTTGATGTCCAGGTGCGCGGGCATGGGGCTGTCGGAGATCACCAGGTCCAGGCGCTGCACGGCCAGGTCGGCCAGCAGGCGCTCCAGTTTGTCCTCGCGGCAGGTGATGTGCACCGCCTCGGGCAGGTGCATGCTCGGCGCAATCAGCCGATACACAATGGACTTGGGCACCACGTCGGCCACGCCCACGCGCAGGGGCAGCACCTGCTGGCCGGTCTGCCCGCGCAGCAGGGTCTGCAGTTCGTCGCCCAGCTGGAACATCTGCTCGGCGTAGGGCAGGGCCTGGCGCCCGGCGTCGGTGAGTTCCAGCTGGCGGCCGACGCGCTGGAAAAGTTCGATGCCGAAGGTCTGCTCCAGCAGGGTTATCTGGCCGCTGATGGTTTGTGGTGTGAGGTTCAGCTGCTCGGCGGCGCGGGTGATGCTGCCGGTCTTGGCCACGATCCAGAAATAGTGCAGTTGACGGTAATTGAGCATCACAGTGCCGATTCGTAAAAACCGAAGTATAGCGGGTGAAAATACGAATTTTCCTGAGGTGTCAAAGTTTCTAGACTGCGCCGTATCCCCTCGGCCGCATGAGCAGCGCTTCCATGGACTACCTTCTGCAACTCGCTTCCAGCCCCACTGCCTGGATTGCCCTGGCCACCTTGGTGGTGATGGAAATCGTGCTGGGCATCGACAACCTCATCTTCATCTCGATTCTTACCAACAAGCTGCCCAAGCAGTTCCAGGCGCGGGCGCGGCGCATCGGTATCGGCATGGCCCTGGTGCTGCGCCTGGGCCTGCTGAGCACCGTGGCTTATATCGTGCAACTGACCGAGCCGGTCATCGACCTGTTCGGCCAGGCGTTTTCGTGGAAAGACATGATTCTGATCGCCGGCGGCCTGTTCCTGCTGTGGAAGGCAACCCGCGAGATCCACCACAGCGTCGACCCGCGCGCCCAGCATGAGGCCAGCGTCGGCGGCAAGGTGGCCATGGGATTTGTGGGGGCTATCTGTCAGATCCTGATGCTGGACCTGGTGTTCTCCATCGACAGCATCATCACCGCCGTGGGCATGACCGAGCACCTGCCCATCATGATCATCGCCGTGATCAGCGCCGTGCTGGTGATGCTGCTGGCGGCCGAACCCCTGGCGCGCTTCATCAACGACAACCCGACGGTGGTGATGCTGGCCCTGGGCTTCCTGATCATGATTGGCATGACGCTGATCGCCGAAGGCTTCGGCGCCCACGTGCCCAAGGGCTATGTGTACACCGCCATGAGCTTCTCGGCGCTGATCGAAGGCCTGAACATGCTGGGCCGCCGCGCCCGGCAGAAGCGCGAAGCCACAGTGGCGTCGTAAACGGTGGAGTAGCGGTTGCCGCCAGGCTGCGTCAGCCGTTACGCGGTGCCAATGACGCGGCCTCACCTTGGATGGCCGCCCCACGGATGGCCGCCCCACCGTTGCTACGGGGCAGTGCAGGCTTGGGTGGGGCAGGGTGGTGGTGCCGACGGGCGATCCGCATGACCCCCCACAGCATGGCGGCGGCCACCAGGATCCAGGCGCCGATCATCATGACAATCGCCATGGCCAGGCTCATGGGTGCCTCCTCAGGTGTTCACGGGCTTACAAATGACAGTCTAGTCGGTAGCGTGTTTCAGACTATTGACCAAAGGTCGCAGCCTTGGGCTGATTGGCTCTATGGCTGCCTGCAAACTGCGCGCAAACGCTATACCCCGGCCTGGCGGGGGCCTATCATCAGGGGCCCCGCCCCCGATGGGCGGCCTTCCTTTGTCAGTGAGGCTAATTTTGCAGGGACTTGCGCGATTCCAGACCCCCTTCGTGAAACTGTTGGCCCCGGTGCTGCTGGCGCTTGCCGTGGTTGCTTGTGCCGGGCACAAACCGGCGCCGCCCATCAAGGGCTTGCCGGACCGGGTGGAGCTCAGCAGCGTACCGTTCTTCCGCGGCGACACCGAGCAGGGTGCCTCCATGGCGCTGGCCAGTGCGCTGTCGCAGCAGGGCGTGATCATTACCCCCGGCTTGCTGGACAAGTCGCTGCACATGCCGGGTGGCGAAGCCAGGCTGCAGGCCTCCATGCAGGCCACGGCCCAGGAATACGGCATGGTGGTGTACCCCCTGGCTGACGACCTGCCGGCGCTGTTTGCCCAGGTGGCGGCCGGCTACCCGGTGCTGGTGCGGTACATGGATGGTAGGGTCTGGACCAGCCCGCGCTACGCGCTGCTGGTGGGTTATGACCGCTATAAGCAGCATGTACTGCTGCGCTCGGGCAACGAACGGCGCAAGTTGATGGATTTCGCCAGCTTTGACTCGGCCTGGAAAGACGCCGGGCACTGGGCAGTGCTGGTGCAGAAGCCGGGGCAACTGCCAGCCAACGTCGACCGTCAACGCTGGCTCAAGGCCGCCCATGACCTGGGCCAGGCCGGCCAGGAGCAGGCGGCGGCCCAGGCGACGCGCACCCTGGGTGCGCAGTAGGTATGAAAAACGGCACCTTGCGGTGCCGTTTCTTCAACTGCCTTATACGCCCAGGCGGTCACGCAGGCTGTAGTACCAGGCGCCCAGCGCGGTCAGCGGGGTGCGCAGCATTTGGCCGCCGGGGAACGGGTAGTGCGGCAGGTCGGCAAATGCGTCGAAACGCTCGGCCTGGCCGCGCAGCGCCTCGGCCAGCACCTTGCCGGCCAGGTGCGTGTAGGTCACGCCGTGGCCGCTGCAGCCCTGGGAGTAGTAGATGTTGTCGCCCAGGCGGCCCACTTGCGGCAGGCGCGACAGTGTCAGCAGGAAGTTGCCGGTCCAGGCGTAGTCGATCTTCACGTCCTTGAGTTGCGGGAAGGCCTTGAGCATCTTCGGCCGGATGATGGCTTCGATGTTCGCCGGGTCACGGGCGCCGTACACCACGCCGCCGCCGAAGATCAGGCGCTTGTCGGCGGTCAGGCGGTAGTAGTCCAGCAGGTAGTTGCAGTCTTCCACGCAGTAATCCTGCGGCAGCAGGGTCTTGGCCAGCTCGTCGCTCAGCGGCTCGGTGGTGATCACCTGGGTGCCGCACGGCATGGACTTGGAGGCCAGCTCCGGCACCAGGTTACCCAGGTAGGCGTTGCCTGCGACGATGACGAACTTGGCGCGCACGCGGCCCTGCGGGGTGTGCACCACCGGGTTGGCGCCGCGCTCGATTTTCACTGCGGGCGACTGTTCATAGATAGTGCCGCCCAGGGACTCCACGGCCGCAGCCTCGCCCAGGGCCAGGTTCAGCGGGTGAATATGGCCGCCGCTCATGTCCAGCATGCCGCCGATGTATTGGTCGCACGCCACCACTTCGCGGATGCGGCGCTGGTCCATCAGTTCCAGCTGGGTGTGGCCGAAGCGTTCCCACAGGCGCTTCTGCGACTCCAGGTGGCCCATCTGCTTGCTGGTGAGGGCGGCGAACACGCCGCCGTCCTTCAGGTCGCACTGGATGTTGTACTTGGCCACGCGCTCGCGGATGATGCGCCCGCCTTCGAAGGCCATTTGGCCCAGCAGTTGCGCCTGCTTGGGGCCCACGGTGCGCTCGATGACGTCGATGTCGCGGCTGTAGCTGTTGACGATCTGCCCGCCGTTGCGGCCCGAAGCGCCGAAACCGACCCGGGCGGCCTCCAGGACGGTAACCTTGAAGCCGTTCTCTAAAAGAAACAGTGCGCTGGACAGACCGGTGTAGCCAGCGCCGATGATGCACACGTCAGTTTGCACTTCATCCTGCAAGGACGGGCGTGAAGGCGCGGCATTGGCTGATGCGGCGTAGTAGGACTGTGGATAGGGGGTGTTCGCCATTGCTGCAACCTCTGTTTTATATTTTTGACGTGTTGGCGAATCGTACCTGAGATGAAATCGGGATTCCAGCGCTAACTTGAAAGCGTGTTTTGAGCAAAAATTTCGGATATTCAGTAAGTTAGCTCAAAAAGGCGTTGACAGGTCCCGGCAAATCCGTAGAATACCGCCTCACAGCAGGCACGTAGCTCAGTTGGTTAGAGCACCACCTTGACATGGTGGGGGTCGTTGGTTCGAGTCCAATCGCGCCTACCAAACAAAATCCGCTCTGCTGGGCGGTGTGAAAAAGGCGATCCGAAAGGGTCGCCTTTTTTGTTTGCCTGGAGAAAATGTAGCCACAGCTGGCCGGGTGCATAAGCATCCATGCCGTCGTGATGGTAGAGTCGCGCCCCAGACCATTCTTGAGGGAACACTATGCGTAAGCTGTTGAGCGTGATGCTGCTGGTTTCATTGGGCGGGTGCATGTCGGCGAACATGGATCAGGTCCGCAGCGAAGGCGCGTACCGCTCGTTCACGTCGCAGAAGCCGGCAAAGGACGTCGCCCAGTGCATTGAGTACTCCTGGCAGGACGAGGTGTTGTCCGGCGCCGCCGCCGACTCCCACACCGAGCCTGCGAAGGATGGCAGCCTGACCGTGATGGTGGATTCGAAGAACTTTGCCGACGTGCGCCAGGCTGGCGCCGGCAGTTCGGTGGCCTACTTTGCCGAGCGCGGTGTGCCGTTGTCGCAACAGCGGTTGGCGGCGTTGAGCACTTGCCTGTAGTGTTTTCTGTGGAAATCGGTACGAACGCTTTCCATAGGGTGATGTAGGACGCTTCTGATTTGGATTCCTTGGGTTGTTGTGCCGGTAGGGGGTACCCATACTGGCTGCATCGGCACAGTCGGTGCCAGCCCACCCAAGGGATTTTTCAAGGAGTGCAATCATGCCAGGCAAGAAGCCCGCTTTATTTTCCATCTCCACGGCTCCCGCGCGGTTGGGGAGTGTCACCCTGGTTGCTGCCATGGCCGGGAGCGCAACCATTGCCAATGCACTGTTCCCAGGCAACGTCAGCGTGGTTGTGGGGGCGGTGGTGGGGCTGCTGTTTGGCCTCTTCGCGGTTCGAGTGGCCTGAGTGGCGGCGATGGCTATCGAGTTTGATCAGGTCGGCTGGTCCATTGCATTCAGCCTGTTCTGTATCTTTGTCTACCTGGGCTTGTGCGGTACTCGGCGCAAAGCCCCTGGCTTGACGCATGCGGTCATGATTGCGATGTCCTGCTCAAGTGTTATTGCAGCAATTTTGCTGGGCGTTACCGCCTATGGTGCGCCGCCAGAGGACCTGGGTGTCCTCAGGGAGCAGAAGGCTGGCATTTTGCTTGGAGCGCTTGCGATGGGATGGGCGTCGGTGGTGTCTGCTTGTACCAGCGTGATATCGCCGTTGGTATCGCCAGTCGCGGCGGTGGAGTGATCGTGCGGGTCGGTTTCATGAAATCGCGCCTCCCGCCCCCTCGACCGCTTGTCGCCTGCCTGCGCCCCGGCCTATAGTCGGCCTAGGTCTGGCATGGAATGCGCTGCCCTACGCTGCGGCGCTGCTAGAATCATGGGTGTAGTCCCCTCGTGGAGGTCTCATCATGCGCACGCTCTCTGTTGTAACGGTTGCCCTGGCGCTTGCCGGTTGTGGCGACAGCGCCGTACAGGACGCCCACAAGGCCGTGGCCTACAAATTGATGGACCCAGGCTCCGCGCAATTTCGTGAAGACCGCGAGTTGGCGGACGGCAGCGTCTGCGGCGAGGTCAATGGCAAGAATAACTATGGCGCCTATTCGGGCTACGGGCATTACCTGGCGCGCAAGGGCACGGACGGTTTCGAGGTAGTGCTGGACCCGCAGGCCACCAATGCCGACGCCGCCCAGGCGTGCGGTTATCCGTTGGCCGCAGCGCCAGCACCGGTAACTACGCCCACGCCCGTCCAGGCGCCGGCAGCGCCAGTGGCGGCCGCCAAGGGGCCGAATGAAATCGCCGGGGTGAAGTGGTCGGTAAAGGTGGCGTCCACCAGCGCCGAATCGGCTGCGGTGATGAGCAAGAAGCTGGCGGGTTATGGCTACAGCCCGTACGTGGCGCGTGAAGACAACGTAAGCCGCGTGTACGTGGGGCCGTTCGACAGCAAGTCCGAGGCAACCCGCAAGCTTGACCAATTGCGTCGCGACCACAAACTGCGCGGGGTGCTGGTGCGCTACCGCGGGGTGGGCGATTTGCCTGCGCCCGCAGTGGTGCACGGCTAGTCGACGCTGTTGATGCCCTCATCGACGTAGCTGTCGGATTCGTCTGACAGCACCTCGGTAGTGTCGACATCTGCCTCGTCCTGGTCCAGGTCGTTCAGCGGCGCTTCGTCGCCGTGGTCGAATTCAGGGTCGTGGCTCATGGCGGCTCTCCTGGTGGCTCAGTGCATCACGGTTCGATTTCGTTGAACGAGCAGTATTCTTCCCAGCTCATGCCCAGCGCTTCGGCCACTTCCTGATGCACTTCCAGGCGCATGGCCTTCAGTTCCTCCGGGTTTTCTGCGATCAATTCCAGGGTCAGCTCCCAGGGCTCGATGCCCTGTTCCTCCGCCTGGTCGTCGAAGGCCCATTGCAGTTGCTGCTTTTGCTCTTCGGGGCTCAGCGCGCTGGTTTCTTCAAGCAGGTGCGGGTTTGCAGCGGCGAATTTGTCCAGGGCAAGCTGGGTGCGGTCTTTGGCAATCATGGTGGTCTCTAATCAGGCGGTGAGGCGTGTATTTGGGCGGCAAGGTGGCTCAGGGGGCAGCGGCATTGAGCGCCGCCGCCAGCAATATCAGGGCGAACACCAGCAGCAGTATCAGCATTACTAACTTCATCGCTTGTCCTGCGCGCGGCGGTTGCAGATAAACCAGGGTAATTATTACAGGATATCGCTGCGGCACGGTTCCGCTTGCCGGGGCGGGCCCCTGCGCGACGATCGGTGGTAAAATTGGTGGATCATATTCGGGAGGTGGGCGTGTGCGCAAATTGATGGTGGTGGGTGCGGTGCTGATGCTGGCCGGTTGTGGCAGCGCGGTGGAAGAGTCGGCCAAGGCCGTGCTGCTGCACCTCGACAATCCCAAGACCGCGCGTTTCACCAACGTGCGGACCACGGCCAAGGGCGATGTCTGCGGCCAGGTGCGGCAGAAGAACGCTGCTGGCCAGTTCGAAGGCTATCGCAACTATGCGGCCATCAAGACTGAAGACGGCTTCACCGCCATCATCGACGAAGACGGCAACAACCCCAAGGTGCGCGAGGTGTGTGGCGAGGGCCAGGAAGTCGCAGCCAGCGACGCCGCCAGCCCTGCCGCTGCCAATGCCGCCCATGGCTGGGAGGTGCAGATTGTCGACGGCGCCAACATGGGCGCGCTCAGCGACATGACCTCGCGGCTGATCGAGAACGGCTTCATTGCCAGCGTGACCCAGCGTGACGGCAAGCAGTTGGTGTACCTGGGCCCTTTCCAGAGCAAGGACGAGGCCGAGCAGAAGCGTGCGCAACTGCTGGCGTCCCAAGGCATAAAATCGGTGGTGGTGGAGCACCAGGGCAACTGACTGGCCGCGGCGACCGACGGTCGCTTACACTCGGGCTTCACCGACAAGGAGTGCAAGCCCGTGAATGAATCGCCCGATGGCATAAACCTGCAAGCTGCCACCCAGCAACACGCCGAGGGCCTCGCCGCGCTGTACGGCGACCCGGCCGTGGCGCGGCAGGTGCTGCAACTGCCCTGGCCCACCGCCGAGATGTGGAGCAAGCGCCTGGCTGCAGGGGCCGACAATGAACGCCGTGTGGCCCTGGTTGCGGTGGAGCGAGGACAAGTGGTGGGCCATTGCGGGCTGTGGCAAAACGAGCGGGTACGCCTGGCCCATGGCGGTTCACTGGCGATAGGCGTTGCACCACGTTGCCAGGGGAAGGGGGTGGGCAGCCGCTTGCTCGCGGCCGCGCTTGAGGTGGCCGACAACTGGATGGCGCTGCGCCGGGTGGAGTTGACGGTGTACATCGACAACGGCCCGGCGTTGGCGCTGTACCGCAAGTTCGGCTTCGAGGTGGAGGGCGAGCTGCGCGATTACGCGGTGCGCGACGGCGGCCTGGTCAATGTCTACACCATGGCCCGCCTGCGTGCCCCCTTGTAGCAGCGGTGCGAACGCGCCATTTCGTGGCGCACGCAACCCTGGTAATACGTCTGCTTCACGGCCATCGGGCGCAGGCGCGAGCGGCTGTGGTAGGTCTGCTCGGTAATGCCCAGCGCCATCTTGCGCATCCACGGCTGGCTATAGCGATGCTGCTGCACCTTGCGCCGCGCGCTGTACAGGGTAACGCCCGACAGTTTCCATTGTTGCGCCTGGCGCGCAGCCTCCGCGCCCCACTGGCACATGCCGCGGTCGTGGCGGCTCAGGTCGCGCGCCATCGCGCTGCCAGCGGCGGTGGTCAGCACTAGCGCCAACAGGGCCAAAATCACACGTCTCATCAATCACCTCATCTGAAAGTTAAAGCGCTACCCGCATCAACGGCAGTTGCCGGCGATGTGATAGTGGGCCGCGAGGGCTGCCGCCTCGCTGTCGAATTCCACCCGGTTCTTGGCGGCAATGGCGCCGTAGGAGGGGCAATCCGGGCGGTGGTAGGTCATCGAGGTGCGGTTGCCGCGCACCGCGCCTGCGGCGGTGCTGGCGGCACTGGCCACCTGCCGGGTGGTAGCCGGTGCAGCTGGCTGGGTAGCGGCGAACGGCGCCGGTTTGCCAGCGGTCTTGCCGCCCATCACGACGTCCATGAAGATCGGCGCATGGTCGGAGACCGCCGCGCGGCCCTTGGCATTGGTCATCTTCAGGTAGCTGGGGTAGTCGAACACCTTCACGCTCTTGACGTTGATGGTGCTTTCGTTGGCCACGAAGATGTTGTCGTAGAGGTTGGCGAACTGGCCGTCGGTGGTCGCCAGCGTGCTGGCGCCCTGCAGCATTAACGGGCGCGCGCTGGTGCGCAGGCCGGCCCAGGCGGTGGAGGTGGGCGGGGTATTGAAGTCGCCCATCAGCATGATGTTGGTGTTGCCGTCATATACGCTTTTCAGCCAGTCCCAGTAGTCGCCCAGCACGGCGATTTCCTTGGTGCGGTCGGCCACGGTCTTGCCGTAGTGAATGTGCACGGTGGCGGCGACGAAGGTGGTGTTGTCCTTCAGGTTGCGGAAGCGCGCCGAGTACGGTTCGCGCTCGAAGTGGTCGCCTTTGTCGAGGTAGGTCACGGCGCCGTCTTCGTAAGAGACAGCGTCGTCACGCCAGACGAACCCGTACATTTCCTTGTAGGAGCTGCGCCCGGTGGCGTGGGAGGCCATGGCCGACCATTTCTTCCCGGTGGCCTGCTCCAGGGCTTTCTGCAGGGCGGTCAGGCCGTCCTCGTTCATCAATTCCTGTACCGCTAGAAAGTCGACGTTCTGTGCCACTTTGGCAATGCTGGTGAAGTCCTTGCCCGGGCGCACGCTGAGGTGCTCCAGGTTCCAGGTGCCGATGCGCACATCGGCAAAGGCCTGCCCGCAGACAAGCATCAACGCCAGCAGCGCCGTGGTTAATTTCCTGAACATGCATGATTCCAATCAAAAACGAGGGGAGGGGCAGGCCATGTGTGCGGCCTGCCACCATGAGAAGCACGATGACGCGGGCTCAGTCTTCCTTGGGCACGACCCAGAAAATCTGCACGCCGCCGTCGTCACGCCAGGCGAGGGTGACGTTGTCGTTCTCGCCGATCTCCTCCAGCAGCTGCGCCCAGTCCTCGGGCGATTCGTGGTCCAGCTTGAAAATCAGCGCCGACTTGGCCTTTTGGGCGGTGGGGGCGTTGATGATTTTCGAGATGCGCAGACCCAGCTGTTGGTAGCTGTCGAGCGGGGAAGGGGCTGAAGATGTGTTGGCCACGAAGCATTCCTTATTTTGCTGTACGTGCATACAGTATTTCACTGTGGGCAATTTCGCAACGGGTCTACTGAAGAAGCGCGCTTCTGACCGTGAATTTCACGATTTGCTGCGCGAGCAGGAAATTTTTCTGTTTATTCGCAGCTCTCATGCTGTAGGAAGCCTACCCTCATTGCCCCAGGAGACGTCAGATGAATACCCGGAACCTGATCATCGCCAGCGCGCTGGTGGCCACTGCCAGCCTGGCCGCTTGCTCCACCGAAACCGTGGTCACCTTGCAGAATGGCACCCAGTACATCACCCGCGCCAAGCCGGACACCAAGACCGCCGACGGTTTCTATGAGTTCACCGATGTCTCGGGCAAGCACGTGCGCGTGCGTGCCGACGAGGTGGCGACGGTCAAGCCCGAAGACTGATGGCCACAGCTGCGCTATGCTGTGACCACGGGTGGTTTGGCCACCTGTAGGACTTTCCCCACGCCTGTGAACTGCCCCGCAGGCGCTGCAAAATTCGCCGCCCAACCCGTTGACAAAGTTGCGCGGCGTTCGCATAGTTCACTCTCGCAAACGTTTGCGTTGAGGGATCCCCGCTTTATCCTTTCAGCACGATCTCTGCACACATCCGCTGCAAAAAATAATCATAAGATCGGAGTGACCCATGAAATTGCCATTCGCTGGACGTTTCCTCGCTGTCTCCCTCCTGGCCGCCGTCTGTGCCGCCGCCCCGTTGTCCCAGGCCATTGCCGACACCACCAAGCCAAAAGTGGCGCTGGTGATGAAGTCGCTCGCCAACGAATTCTTCCTGACCATGGAAGACGGCGCCAAGGACTACCAGAAAGCCCATGCTGCCGACTTCGACCTGATCTCCAACGGCATCAAGGACGAGTCCGACACTGCCAACCAGATCCGTATCGTCGAGCAGATGATCGTCTCCAAGGTCGACGCCCTGGTGATCGCCCCGGCCGATTCGAAAGCCCTGGTGCCGGTGATCAAGAAAGCCATGGACGCCGGTATCACGGTGATCAACATCGACAACCAGCTGGACCCGGCCGTGCTCAAGAGCAAGGACATCAGCGTGCCGTTCGTGGGGCCTGACAACCGCAAGGGTGCGCGCCTGGTAGGCGAATACCTGGCCAAGCAACTGAAGGCCGGCGACCAGGTGGGCATCATCGAAGGCGTGCCTACCACCACCAACGCCCAGCAGCGCACCGCCGGCTTCAAGGACGCCATGGACGCCGCGCAGATGAAGATCGTTTCGGTACAGTCGGGCAACTGGGAAATCGACAAGGCCAACGCCGTGGCCTCGGCCATGCTCAGCGAATACCCGGACCTCAAGGCCCTGCTGGCCGGCAACGACAGCATGGCCCTGGGCGCGGTGTCCGCCGTGCGCGCCGCCGGCAAGGCCGGCAAGGTGCAGGTAGTGGGTTACGACAACATCAACGCCATCAAGCCGATGCTCAAGGACGGCCGCGTGCTGGCCACCGCCGACCAGTTCGCCGCCAAGCAGGCGGTGTTCGGCATTCAGGCCGCGTTGAAGATGATCAAGCACGAGCCCGTGGACGGCGCTGCCAATGGCGTCATCGAAACCCCGGTAGAGCTGGTCACCAAGCCCTGATTCCCTGCATTGCCGCGCCCGCGCTTCCCTGTAACGGGAGGCGGGCGCCTGGAGAATTCCTATGTCAGCTGCTGCCCCGAACGTCGTACTCTCGGTCAGTGGTATCGGTAAGACTTACGCCCAACCCGTGCTGTCAGGCATCGACCTGAGCCTGGTGCGGGGCGAGGTACTGGCGCTGACCGGCGAGAACGGCGCCGGCAAAAGTACCTTGTCGAAGATCATTGGTGGCCTGGAAGTGGCCACCGTGGGTGAGATGCAGTACCAGGGCCAGGCCTATCGCCCCGGCAGCCGCGCGGCTGCCGAGGCGTTGGGCGTGCGCATGGTGATGCAGGAGCTGAACCTGCTGCCGACGCTGTCGGTGGCAGAGAACCTGTTCCTCGACAACCTGCCCAGCCGTGGTGGCTGGATCAGCCGCAAGCGCCTGCGTGAAGCGGCGTTGGCAGCCATGGCCCAGGTGGGCCTGGAAGCCATCGACCCGGACACCCTGGTTGGCGAGCTGGGCATCGGCCATCAGCAGATGGTGGAAATTGCCCGCAACCTGATCGGCGACTGCCACGTGCTGATCCTCGATGAGCCTACGGCCATGCTCACCTCCCGGGAGGTGGAAATGCTCTTCGAGCAGATCACCCGCCTGCAGGCGCGCGGCGTGGCCATCGTCTACATCTCCCACCGCCTGGAAGAACTGGCGCGGGTGGCCCAGCGCATTGCCGTGCTGCGTGACGGCCAGTTGGTGTGTGTGGATGAGATGAGCAAATACAACAGCGAGCAGCTGGTCAACCTGATGGTCGGCCGCGAGCTGGGCGAGCACATCGACCTTGGCCCGCGCAGCATTGGCGAGCCGGTGCTGTCGGTGAAAAACCTCAGCCGCGCGGGCAAAGTCAACGACGTGTCCTTCGACGTGCGCCGCGGTGAGATCTTCGGCATTTCCGGCTTGATCGGCGCCGGCCGCACTGAACTGCTGCGGCTTATTTTCGGTGCCGACGCCGCCGACAGCGGCCACGTGGAGGTGGGCTCGCCGCTGCGCAAGGCCGCCATCGGCTCACCGGCCGACGCCGTGGCCCATGGCATCGCGCTGATCACCGAGGACCGCAAGGGTGAAGGCCTGCTGCTGCCGCAGTCGATCAGTGCCAACATCGCCCTGGGCAACATGCCGGCGATTTCCGCTGGCGGCGTGGTCAACGGCGGCGCCGAGCGTGAATTGGCCCAGCGCCAGATCGCCGCCATGCGCATTCGCAGCTCCAGCCCCGAGCAGTTGGTGTCGCAGCTGTCGGGCGGCAACCAGCAGAAGGTGGTGATCGGCCGCTGGCTGGAGCGCGATTGTTCGGTGTTGCTGTTCGACGAACCCACGCGCGGCATCGACGTGGGCGCCAAGTTCGACATCTACGCCCTGCTGGGCGAACTGACCCGCCAGGGCAAGGCGCTGGTGGTGGTGTCCAGCGACCTGCGCGAGCTGATGCTGATCTGCGACCGCATCGGCGTGCTGTCGGCCGGGCGCCTGATCGACACCTTCGAGCGCGACCACTGGACCCAGGACCAACTGCTGGCGGCAGCGTTTGCCGGCTATCAAAAACGAGACGCGCTGGTCAGCGATACAGCGCCCAGGAACCTTGCATGAAAACTCCCGTACTGCCCCAGGCCTCGCCTGCGGCCAAGCGTAGCGGCACCTATTTCGGCCTGGGCACCTACCTGGGCCTGGCCGGCGCGTTGCTGGCCATGATTGTGCTGTTCTCGCTGCTCAGCGACCACTTCCTGTCCTACAGCACCTTCAGCACCCTGGCCAACCAGATCCCCGACCTGATGGTGCTGGCCGTCGGCATGACCTTCGTGCTGATCATTGGCGGCATCGACCTGTCGGTGGGCTCGGTGTTGGCGCTGGCGGCCTCGGCGGTCAGCGTCGCGATTCTCGGCTGGGGCTGGAGCGTGCTGCCGGCCGCCGTGCTGGGCATGGGCTGCGCGGCGCTGGCGGGTACCATCACCGGCTCCATCACTGTGGCCTGGCGCATTCCCTCGTTCATCGTGTCACTGGGCCTGCTGGAGATGGCCCGCGGCGTCGCCTACCAGATGACCGACTCGCGCACCGCCTACATCGGCGACGCCTTCGCCTGGCTGTCCGACCCCATTGCCCTGGGCATCTCGCCGTCGTTCATCATCGCGCTGTTGGTGATCATCCTCGCCCAGGCGGTGCTCACGCGCACGGTGTTCGGCCGCTACCTGATCGGCATCGGCACCAACGAGGAGGCCGTGCGCCTGGCGGGTATCAACCCCAAGCCGTACAAGATCCTGGTGTTCTCGCTGATGGGGCTGCTGGCCGGCCTGGCCGCGCTGTTCCAGATCTCGCGGCTGGAGGCTGCCGACCCCAACGCCGGTTCCGGCCTGGAACTGCAAGTGATCGCCGCCGTGGTGATCGGCGGCACCAGCCTGATGGGCGGGCGCGGTTCGGTCATCAGCACCTTCTTCGGCGTGCTGATCATTTCAGTGCTGGCCGCGGGCCTGGCGCAGATCGGCGCCACCGAGCCCACCAAACGCATCATTACCGGTGCAGTCATCGTGGTGGCGGTGGTGCTCGACACCTACCGCAGCCAGCGTGCCCGGAAGCGGAGTTGAGTCATGGCAACCATTAAAGACGTGGCCGCCCTGGCGGGCATTTCCTACACCACCGTGTCCCATGTGCTGAACAAGACGCGGCCGGTCAGCGAGCCGGTGCGGCTCAAGGTCGAGGCCGCCATCGCCCAGCTGGACTACGTGCCCAGCGCCGTGGCGCGCTCGCTGAAGGCGCGCAGCACGGCCACCATCGGTCTGTTGGTGCCTAACAGCATCAACCCGTACTTCGCCGAACTGGCGCGCGGTATCGAGGACTTCTGCGAGCGCAACGGCTATTGCGTGATTCTGTGCAATTCCGACGATGACCCGAAGAAACAGCGCAGCTACCTGCGCGTGCTGCTGGAAAAGCGCGTGGACGGCCTGATCGTCGCCTCGGTGGGTGAGGACAGCGACCTGCTCAGCAGCCTGGCCACGGTGCGCACGCCCATGGTGATTGTCGACCGCAGCCTGGACGGCGTTGCCGCAGACCTGGTGCGCATCGATCACGAGCTGGGTGGTTACCTGGCCACCCGGCATTTGCTGGAGCTGGGCCACCGCGATATCGCCTGCATCAATGGCCCGGCGGACACCAGCGTGGCGCAGATGCGCCTGGCCGGCTTCCAGCGCGCGTTGGCCGAGTTCAACGTCGACAGCCAGCCGCTGCGCGTGCTGGAAAGCGATTTCAGTGGCCCTGGTGGCTACCAGGCCGCCGGGCAGCTGCTGGACAGCCAGCAACGGCCAACGGCGATCTTTGCCGCCAACGACATGATCGGCATGGGTGTGCTGCGCGCGGCTGCCGAGCGCAACATCCGCGTGCCGGGCGAGCTGTCGGTGATCGGCTTCGATGACATCCAATTGTGCCGGTACGTGTACCCGGCACTGACCACCGTGGGCCAGTCGATTCGCCAGCTTGGCGAGCAGGCCGCAGAGCGCCTGCTGGTGCGCATCGCCGGCAAGGCGGGCGAGGGCGTCAGCCAGCAGATAGTGGCGCCGAGCATTGTGTTGCGCGAGTCCACCGCGCCACGTTCGGACCTTTTCAATGAATACCGCTGAAACAGAGTGCAGGCACATGCAAGCGAAAGTCGTGGTAATAGGCAGTTTGAATATGGACCTGGTGACCCGTGCGCCACGGTTGCCACAGCCGGGCGAGACCGTGGTAGGCAATGGTTTTGCCACGGTGCCAGGCGGCAAGGGTGCCAACCAGGCAGTGGCTGCGGCGCGCCTGGGGGCGCCTACGGCGATGATTGGCTGTGTGGGCGACGACGCCTATGGCGTGCAGCTGCGCCAGGCGTTGCTGGATGAAGGCATCGACTGCCAGGCGGTGGCCACGGTGCCGGGGGTGAGCAGTGGCGTGGCGTTGATCGTGGTGGATGACGCCAGCCAGAACGCCATCGTCATCGTCGCTGGCGGCAATGGCGAAGTCACGGCTGCGCGGGTCACGTCCGCTGACACGCTGCTGCAGCAGGCCGAGGTGGTCGTCTGCCAGCTGGAGGTGCCTGCCGATACCGTGGCGTTCGCGCTCAAGCGCGGCCGCGCGCTGGGCAAGACCGTGATCCTCAACCCGGCGCCGGCCAGCGCGCCGCTGCCGGCAGACTGGTTCGCGCACATCGATTACCTGATCCCCAACGAAAGCGAGGCGTTGGCGTTGACCGGTATTACGGTGGACTCCATTGCCAGTGCGCAGCAGGCAGCCACCTGGCTGCTGGCCCGAGGTGCACGCAAGGTGATCATTACATTGGGCGCCCAGGGGTCGCTGTTCGCCGATGGCGCCGGCTTCGAGCATTTCGCCGCGCCCAAGGTGCAGGCCGTGGACACCACGGCGGCGGGCGATACCTTTGTCGGTGCCTTCGCCGCAGCCCTGTCGCGCGGTGAAAGCGAACGCGCGGCCATTGCCTTCGGCCAGGTGGCCGCCGCGTTGTCCGTCACCCGTGCGGGCGCACAGCCGTCCATTCCGACCCAGGCAGACGTGGCGGGGTTTGCGCGACCATGAAGAAGACATCCTTGCTGAACATTGCCCTGTCGCGGCTGATTGCCTCGTTGGGGCATGGTGATCTCGTGGTCATTGGTGACGCCGGCCTGCCGGTGCCGCCCGGCGTCGAGCTGATCGACCTGGCGCTGACGCCCGGCGTGCCGGATTTCGTCTCGACCCTGCAGGTGGTCCTCAGTGAAATGCAGGTGGAGCGCCATGTGCTGGCGCGCGAGATCCTTTCAGCGCAGCCACTGGCGCTGGCCACGTTGCAGCAGTTGGACGGGGAGGGTGCGCTCGGCGAGCGGCAATTGCTCGGCCATGAAGAGTTCAAGCAGCTGACCCGCCAAGCCCGCGCAGTGGTGCGTACCGGTGAGTGCCAGCCCTACAGCAACATCATTCTGGTAGCGGGCGTTACCTTTTAACCCCGGTGGGCACGGGACGCGGCCTGCGGCCGCTGCTACAGGGCTGCTATGGCGGGGATGTGCTTGCCGAACACCTGGTCGATGAACGACTGCGCCGCCGAGGTGCCCAGTTCCTTGACCAGCAGGTCGATGGCAATGATCGCCAGTTCCTCCGGGGTGCCCGGGCTGTAGGAGCATTGGCCCTGGGGCCACCTGGCTTTGATGTCGGCGTCTAGGGTTACGTTGGCCATGGTGCGTGAATTACCTGAGCAGGGGGAATGGCATCAGCGGGGCCGTTTCCCTGGCCGCTGAGCCCCGTTGCGGCAAATGGCCTGCACGGGGAGCCCAAGTAAACCATCTGGGGCGGGGTTTGGCACTCCTACTTAGGCATAAAGCGCGGATCGTGCCAAAATCAGGCTTATTTGCCTGGCCGGATACCCCCGTGTACATCGATTTGAACAACCCCGACGCCTTTACCCTCGACGCCGTACGCCAGCTCATCGCGGCTGGTGACGACCATGTCCATAACCAGCTGCGGGTGCGCCGGGACGGCCGCGCCTGGCTGTCCACCGTGGTCGGTGGCCAGCACATCGAAGGCTTGTGCTTCCGACTGGAAACCTGGGCGGCCGGCTCCGGCTACGTGGGCGAGGTGGCGGCCTGTGACGATGTGTGGGTGCAGCAGATCTATAATGCCCTCAAGCAGAACTGGCCAAACCCTCCATACGACTACATCGACGTCTATTAACATTTAGACACGATTACGCTGCACCCGCACTGGAAGGCTGGGGCAGACTGCGTGTCATGCAACCCTGGGGCGTACGTGTTGTCGCACAGGGGCAGTTCCATTTTCTCAAAGGAGGCTTCATGTCCTGCATGCGTGCATCATGGGTAACCCTGCTGGCGGCATTGGCCCTGGCGGGCTGTGCATCGTCCGGCGGTGGTTCGGGCGACAGTGGTTCGGCGAGTGGCTCGCCGGCGGTAGCAAACGATGGCCGCTGCAATGCCGAGGGCGCGCAGTTCGCCGTGGGCAAGCCGGCTACCCCGCAACTGCTGGAACAGGCGCGCACCCGCTCGGGGTCGCAAATTGCCCGTATCCTCAAGCCCAATGACGTGATGACCCTGGAATACCGCTCCGACCGTCTGAACCTCAACGCCGATGGCAGCGGCACCGTCACGCGCGTCAACTGCGGCTGACAGCCCGGCAGGCAGTAAATCGCAGGCACAAAAAAACCCGTCACCAGGACGGGTTTTTTTAGCTCGGGAGATTACTCGCCGCGAACTTGAGCAGCTTGCATGCCCTTTTGGCCTTTCTCAGCCACGAACGAAACGGTCTGGCCTTCTTTCAGGCTTTTGAAACCGTCGGATTCGATAGCTTTGAAGTGTACGAACAGGTCGTCACCGCCACCTTGAGGAGTGATGAAGCCGAAGCCTTTCTCATCGTTGAACCATTTTACGGTGCCGGTTTGGCGATTAGACATGGTGTATCTCCAAGAAACATATTAAGTAGTGCTGTGCTGCTCAGGCCAACTGGGCACACCGGGCTATCATAGTCTAATTGTTCGACCGAATAGCTCTTTAGATGCGCATTTGTCTCAGCTATTTTTTCGTCCCAGACCCGAAAAACCCGCCATACCCTTGATTTCATTGGGTTTGGCGGAAAAAAGCGGGCTAAAAAAAAGCCGAAAAAAAACACGGAATCAGCCCTCGCAAGGCCCGTTTTCGGGCCTTGCGGGTCTCGCCGCGGCACGCAAGGCGGAAAAACGGGTCATTTTTTGGTGCGGCAGCTGGCGGCGGCGTCCATCATTTTCTTCTGCAACTGGGCGTCCACGCCGTTATCCGAGTTGGCAACCTGCTTGAGTTCCTCGGTGCTCAGCTTGCTGGTGATGGCTTTGTCGCTGCAGGCGCAGGCGGCCTTGGCCTTGTCGGCCGTGGTGTGCTCGCCGGCGGATTTCTCGCACTGCGACACGAACTGGCTCTCCGCCCCCGCAGGCCACTCGCCGGCGCTGGCCAGCTGGGGCAGGGTGATCGCGGCACAGGCGGCCAGGGAAAGGAAAAGCGATTGAAGACGCATACCGTAATGCTCCTTGGGTTCAGGTTGACTCGAAGTATGGCTTGCTCTGCATCAGAGTGAAGGCGAGCGATCAAGTTCCTGCAAGCCTGCCGGTTTCGACCACTCATCGGTGGTTTTCTATGCTAGAGTGGCCGGCCTCGACAGGTGCGGGTTGCTCCTTTGGCAACCGCAATGCCGAGTTACCATTTTTACTATTCCAGTCACTCTGGTTCGGTCCTGGTTGGCCTAGCGGCTCCTGCCACTGTGAGGCAGGCATACCGCCGAATCTTGTACTGGCTCATCCCAACCCACGTGACCTTTGGTAGGGGTCACCACTAGGAGAGGAGGCGCCATGCCCATCATTACTCTTCCCGACGGCAGTCAACGTTCGTTCGATCACGCGGTTTCGGTCGCTGAAGTCGCCGCATCCATCGGTGCCGGCCTGGCCAAGGCCACCGTTGCCGGCAAGGTCGACGGCCAGCTGGTCGACGCCTGCGACCTGATCGAAAAAGACGCCACCCTGCAGATCATCACCCCCAAGGATGCAGAGGGGCTGGAAATCATTCGCCACTCGTGCGCGCACCTGGTGGGCCACGCGGTCAAGCAGCTGTACCCGACCGCCAAGATGGTCATCGGCCCGGTCATCGACGAAGGCTTCTATTACGACATCGCCTTCGAGCGTCCTTTCACGCCTGACGACATGGCCGCCATCGAGCAGCGCATGCACCAGCTGATCGAGACCGAGTACGACGTGATCAAGAAAGTCACGCCGCGCGCCGAAGTCATCGACGTGTTCACCGCCCGTGGCGAAGACTACAAGCTGCGCCTGGTCGAGGACATGCCCGACACCCAGGCCATGGGCCTGTACTACCACGAAGAATACGTCGACATGTGCCGCGGCCCGCACGTGCCGAACACCCGTTTCCTCAAGTCGTTCAAGCTGACCAAGCTGTCGGGCGCCTACTGGCGTGGCGATGCCAAGAACGAGCAGCTGCAGCGCGTGTACGGTACCGCCTGGGCTGACAAGAAGCAGCTGGCCGCCTACATCCAGCGCATCGAGGAAGCGGAAAAACGCGACCACCGCAAGATCGGCAAGCGCCTGAACCTGTTCCACCTCCAGGAAGAAGCGCCGGGCATGGTGTTCTGGCACCCGAACGGCTGGACCCTGTACCAGGTGCTCGAGCAGTACATGCGCAAGGTGCAGCGTGACAACGGCTACCTGGAGATCAAGACTCCGCAGGTCGTTGACCGCAGCCTGTGGGAAAAGTCTGGCCACTGGGCCAACTACGCCGAGAACATGTTCACCACCGAGTCGGAAAACCGCGACTACGCCATCAAGCCGATGAACTGCCCATGCCACGTGCAGGTGTTCAATCAGGGCCTGAAGAGCTACCGCGAGCTGCCGATGCGCCTGGCCGAGTTCGGTGCCTGCCACCGCAACGAGCCTTCGGGCGCCCTGCACGGCATCATGCGCGTGCGCGGCTTCGTCCAGGACGACGCCCACATCTTCTGCACCGAAGAGCAGATGCAGTCCGAATCGGCAGCGTTCATCAAGCTGACCATGGACGTGTACAGCGACTTCGGCTTCAAGGATATCCAGCTCAAGCTCTCCACTCGTCCAGAAAAGCGTGTGGGCAGCGACGAATTGTGGGATCGTGCCGAGTCCGCTCTGGCCGCCGCGCTGGACGCCGCTGGCCTGCCGTACGACCTGCAGCCGGGCGAGGGTGCGTTCTACGGTCCGAAAATCGAGTTTTCCCTGAAGGATTGCCTGGGTCGCGTCTGGCAGTGCGGTACGCTGCAGCTGGACTTCAACCTGCCAATTCGCCTGGGCGCCGAGTACGTCTCCGAGGACAACGGTCGCAAGCATCCCGTCATGCTGCACCGTGCCATCCTGGGTTCGTTCGAGCGTTTTGTCGGTATCCTGATCGAGCACTACGAAGGTGCATTCCCGGCCTGGCTGGCGCCAACCCAGGCAGTGGTCATGAATATCACTGATAAACAAGCCGATTTTGTGCAATCCGTGGAAAAAAATCTGACGGATAGCGGGTTCCGTGCCAAGTCTGACTTGAGAAATGAAAAGATCGGCTTTAAAATCCGCGAGCATACGTTGCTCAAGGTTCCTTATCTCCTGGTTATCGGGGACAAGGAAGTCGAAACGCAAACTGTCGCTGTGCGTACCCGTGAAGGTGCAGACCTGGGCTCCATGCCCGTCGCCCAATTCACCGAGTTCCTCGCACAAGCGGTTTCCCGGCGTGGTCGCCAAGATTCGGAGTAATTATTATTAAGCGTGAAATGAGACAAGATAAACGAGCTGCACCGAAAGCCCCGATCAACGAGAATATCTCGGCACGCGAGGTTCGGTTAATTGGCGCTGACGGCGAGCAGGTTGGCATCGTCTCGATTGATGAAGCGCTTCGTATCGCTGAAGAAGCGAAGCTGGATCTGGTAGAAATTTCTGCCGACGCAGTGCCTCCGGTTTGCCGAGTCATGGACTACGGCAAATCGATCTTCGAGAAGAAGAAGCAGATTGCTGCGGCGAAGAAGAACCAGAAGCAGATCCAGGTAAAAGAAATCAAGTTTCGTCCAGGGACGGAGGAAGGGGATTACCAGGTAAAACTACGCAACCTGGTACGTTTCCTTAGTGATGGGGACAGGGCCAAGATTTCGTTGAGATTTCGCGGCCGTGAGATGGCACACCAGGAGCTGGGGATGGAGCTGCTCAAGCGCGTCGAACAAGACCTGCTGGAGTACGGTTCCGTCGAGCAGCATCCTAAGATGGAAGGACGCCAGCTGATCATGGTCATCGCCCCCAAGAAAAAGAAATAACCACCAGGGCACGGCAGGCCTTGCGGTTATGTTTATCAACTGAATGCGGAGTATCCGAACATGCCAAAGATGAAAACCAAGAGTGGTGCAGCTAAGCGGTTCCTGAAAACCGCTAACGGCATCAAGCACAAGCACGCTTTCAAGAGCCACATCCTGACCAAAATGTCGACCAAGCGTAAGCGTCAACTGCGCGGTAGCAGCTTGCTGCATCCGTCGGACGTTGCAAAAGTCGAGCGCATGCTGCGCCTTCGTTAATTTCGGTCAAAGATAGAGGAAGTTACTCATGGCTCGTGTAAAGCGTGGCGTCATTGCCCGTAAGCGTCACAAAAAGATTCTGAAACTGGCTAAAGGCTACTACGGCGCGCGTTCGCGCGTGTTCCGTGTTGCCAAGCAAGCGGTCATCAAGGCAGGCCAATACGCCTACCGCGACCGTCGCCAGAAGAAGCGTCAGTTCCGCGCTCTGTGGATCGCTCGTATCAACGCTGGTGCTCGTGTAAACGGTCTGTCCTACAGCCGTTTCATCGCTGGCCTGAAAAAAGCGTCCATCGAGATCGACCGTAAGGTTCTGGCTGATCTGGCAGTGAACGAAAAAGCGGCGTTTGCTGCGATTGTCGAGAAAGCTAAAGCCACTCTGGCCTAAGTACCCACGACAATCACCCGGGGTCGTTTTCCACGGCCCTTGGTGTTAAACGTCATAAACAGGGGAAGAGCCTTTAAGCTCTTCCCCTGTTTTGTATCTGGAGTCTGTACATGGAAAACCTGGATGCGCTGGTCTCTCAAGCTCTGGAGGCCGTGCAAAACGCTGAAGATATCAATGCCCTGGAGCAGATCCGGGTTCACTTCCTTGGCAAGAAGGGCGAACTGACTCAGGTGATGAAGACCCTGGGCAACCTGCCTGCCGATGAGCGCCCGAAAGTCGGCGCGCTGATCAACGTCGCCAAGGAGCGTGTTACAGAAGTCCTCAATGCACGCAAGGCTGGCTTCGAAGAAGCCGAACTGAGTGCCAAGCTCGCCGCCGAGCAGATCGACGTGACCTTGCCGGGCCGTGGCCAGACTTCTGGCGGCCTGCATCCGATCACTCGCACCCTGGAGCGGATCGAGCAGTTCTTCACCCACATCGGCTACGGCATCGCCGAAGGCCCTGAGGTTGAAGACGACTACCACAACTTCGAGGCGCTCAACATCCCAGGCCACCACCCGGCCCGGTCGATGCACGACACCTTCTATTTCAATGCGAACATGCTGTTGCGCACCCACACCTCGCCGGTGCAGGTCCGTACCATGGAATCTTCGCAGCCACCGATTCGCATCGTCTGCCCAGGCCGGGTATACCGCAGCGACTCGGATATCACCCACTCGCCGATGTTCCATCAGGTCGAGGGTCTGCTGATCGACCGCGATATCAACTTCGCGGACCTGAAAGGCACCATCGAGGAATTCCTGCGGGTGTTCTTCGAGAAAGAGCTGGCAGTACGTTTCCGTCCCTCCTACTTCCCCTTCACCGAGCCTTCGGCTGAAGTCGACATCCAGTGCGTGATGTGCAGCGGCAAAGGCTGCCGCGTGTGCAAGCAGACCGGCTGGCTGGAAGTGATGGGCTGCGGCATGGTGCACCCGAACGTGCTGCGCATGTCGGGCATCGACCCTGAAGAATTCCAGGGCTTCGCCTTCGGCATGGGCGCCGAGCGCCTGGCCATGCTGCGTTATGGCGTCAATGACTTGCGCCTGTTCTTCGACAACGACTTGCGCTTCCTCGCGCAATTTCGCTAAACGAATTATTAGGAGAGCAGGATGAAATTCAGTGAACAATGGCTGCGCGGCTGGGTAAGCCCGCAGGTAGGCCGCGATGAGCTGGTGGCTCGTCTGTCCATGGCCGGTCTGGAAGTGGACAGCGTCACCCCCGCGGCTGGCGAATTCACCGGCGTGATCGTCGGCGAAGTGCTGAGCACCGAGCAACACCCCGATGCCGACAAGCTGCGCGTCTGCCAGGTCAGCAACGGCACCGAGACCTTCCAGGTCGTCTGTGGCGCGCCGAACGTGCGCCCGGGCCTGAAAATCCCGTTTGCCACCCTGGGCGCCCAGCTGCCAGGCGACTTCAAGATCAAGAAGGCGAAGCTGCGCGGCGTCGAGTCCAACGGCATGCTCTGCTCGCAGTCCGAGCTGCAAGTGGGCGAGGGCAATGACGGCCTGATGGAGCTGCCGGCCGATGCGCCGGTAGGTGAAGACTTCCGCGTGTACCTGGGCCTGGACGACGCCAGCATCGAGGTCGACCTGACCCCGAACCGTGGCGACTGCCTGTCCCTGGCCGGCCTTGCCCGTGAAGTGGGCGCGCTGTACGCCGCCCCCGTCACCCGTCCGGTCGTGCCTGCGGTTGCGCCGGTCAACGACGAAGTGCGTCCGGTTGAAGTGCTGGCGCCGGCGGCCTGCCCGCGTTACCTGGGCCGTGTCATCCGCAACGTCGACCTGTCCAGGCCGACCCCGCTGTGGATGGTGGAACGCCTGCGCCGCAGCGACGTGCGTAGCATCGACGCTGCCGTCGACATCACCAACTACGTGATGATCGAACTGGGCCAGCCGCTGCACGCCTTCGACCTGGCTGAAATCAACGGTGGCATTCGCGTGCGCATGGCCGAGGAGGGCGAGAAGCTCGTCCTGCTGGACGGCCAGGAAGTCACCCTGCGCGCCGATACCCTGGTTATCGCCGACCACAGCCGTGCCCTGGCCATCGCCGGTGTCATGGGTGGCGAGCACAGCGGCGTTACCGCCAAGACTCGCGACATCTTCCTGGAAAGTGCGTTCTTCGACCAGATCGCCGTCGCTGGCAAGGCCCGTTCCTACGGCCTGCACACCGATGCCTCGCACCGCTACGAGCGTGGCGTGGACTTCAACCTGGCCCGTGAAGCCATGGAACGTGCCACCGGCCTGCTGCTGGAAATCACCGGCGGCGAGCCTGGCCCGATCATCGAAACCGTCAGCCAGCAACACCTGCCGAACATCGCGCCGGTTACCCTGCGTGCCGAACGCGTCAGCCAGATGCTGGGCATGGACATGCCGGCCGAGCAGATCGAAAGCCTGATCGCCGCCCTGGGCCTGGGCATCGTTGCCGAAGGCGCCGGCCAATGGCGCGTTGAAGTGCCAAGCCACCGCTTCGACATCAGCCTGGAAGTGGACCTGATCGAAGAGCTGGCGCGCCTGTACGGCTACAACCGCCTGCCGGTTCGTTACCCGCAAGCCCGCCTGGCCCCGCAAGCCAAGGCCGAAGCCCGTGGCGAGCTGCCGGAGCTGCGTCGCCTGCTGGTTGCCCGTGGCTACCAGGAAGCGATCACCTACAGCTTCATCGATCCGAAATGGTTCGAGCTGTTCAACCCAGGTGTCGAGCCGCTGCTGCTGGCCAATCCCATCTCCAACGACATGGCTGCCATGCGCAGCTCGTTGTGGCCGGGCCTGGTCAAGGCGCTGCAACACAACCTCAACCGCCAGCAAGACCGCGTGCGCCTGTTCGAAAGCGGCCTGCGTTTCATCGGCCAGCTGGACGGCCTGAAGCAGGAGCCGATGCTGGCAGGCCTGATCTGCGGCACACGCCTGCCGAAAGGTTGGGCGCAAGGCCGTGACACCGTGGACTTCTTCGACGCCAAGGCGGACGTGGAAGCGCTGCTGGGCTTCGCCGGCGCGCTGGCACAGTTCAGCTTCGAGCCGGGCAAGCACCCAGCCCTGCACCCTGGCCAGACCGCACGCATCGTGCGTGAAGGCCGCGAAGTCGGCTACCTCGGCGCCCTGCACCCAGAGCTGGTAAAAGCCCTGGGCCTGGACCGCGAGGTGTTCGTCTTCGAACTGGTGTTGGCGGAAGTGGCCGAAGGCAAGTTGCCGAAATTCTCGGAGCTGTCCAGGTTCCCTGAAGTGCGTCGCGACCTGGCCTTGGTAGCGGATCGTGAAGTGGCTTCGAGCGCGGTCATGCAGGTTATTCGTGAAAATGCAGGGGAATGGCTCACAGACCTCAGCCTTTTTGACGTCTACCAAGGTAAAGGCATTGATCCCAATAGAAAAAGCCTTGCAGTTGGCTTGACCTGGCAGCATCCATCGCGCACTCTTAATGACGATGAGGTGAATTCCACGACGCAAGCTATCCTCACCTCGCTCGAACAAAGGTTGAATGCCACGTTAAGGAAGTAGCGCATGGGGGCTCTGACGAAAGCTGAGATGGCCGAGCGTCTTTACGAAGAGCTGGGCCTGAACAAACGGGAGGCCAAGGAATTGGTCGAACTGTTTTTCGAGGAAATCAGGCACGCTCTGGAAGACAACGAGCAGGTCAAACTGTCCGGTTTCGGAAACTTTGACCTGCGCGACAAGCGCCAGCGGCCTGGCCGCAACCCGAAAACCGGTGAGGAAATCCCGATCACGGCTCGCCGTGTGGTCACCTTTCGTCCAGGGCAGAAGTTGAAGGCCCGAGTTGAGGCATATGCTGGAACCAAGTCATAACGACGAGCTTCCGCCGATTCCTGGCAAACGCTACTTCACCATTGGTGAGGTCAGTGAACTTTGCGCTGTAAAACCCCACGTACTGCGGTACTGGGAACAGGAGTTTCCTCAACTCAACCCGGTCAAGCGCCGCGGAAACCGCCGGTATTATCAGCGCCAGGACGTGCTGATGATCCGGCAGATTCGCGCCCTGCTATACGACCAGGGCTTCACCATTGGCGGCGCGCGTTTGCGCCTGTCCAGCGACGAAGCCAAGGACGACACCACCCAGTACAAGCAGCTGATTCGTCAGATGATCTCGGAGCTGGAAGACGTGTTGGGCGTCCTCAAAAAGTAATAAATCGGGTCGAGAAAATACTTCCACTTTTCAAAAGCTTGCGGTATATTCTTGATCGTTCCCTTCAACAGGGAAAAGCGGTAGAGCAACAGGTTTCACGCCTAGTCGGGGCGTAGCGCAGTCCGGTAGCGCACTAGCATGGGGTGCTAGGGGTCGAGTGTTCGAATCACTCCGTCCCGACCATATTCTTCAACAGAGCCACCTTCGGGTGGCTTTGTTGTTTCTGCTGTTCGGGTTTTTAGGCTGGCTGCATTAAACCTGTAGCCGCTGCCGGCAGGCTGCGCTGGCCCTATGACTCGCTGTAAGTCTCAGGCTCACACCATGGCGGGCGCAGCCTTCGGCAGCGGCTACAAGGTATTTGCATTTCCCACATCGAGCTCCTGACTATTCAAATTCAAATCGCCGCCCTGAATAATCTTCGGCGCTCAGCTCCTGCAAAGTTATCAAGCCCAGCCTACGCGGGTTGCCACACATCCAACATGAGCAGAGCTTGCCATGGTTGGCAAACATGCCCGCATCCCGTGGGCTCGCCCCGACGTCCCCTAGGCGGGTGTGCAGGTGCTGGTAATATTTTGCCTTTATTCGACGTGTGTCGTGTCGTCGTTGCGCTCTAGACATATTTGCCTCCAATAGCCAAAGACGACAAAGCCCCGGCAAATGGCTTTGGCGAGGCTGGCTTGAATGGAGGTGTGGTGCAGTTGCTGAATATTGACTGGGCCTGCCGCGATGCCTCAAGCGCTGCAGACCCGTAGCAGCGGCCGTCAGGCCGCGTCACAGGCGGCGCGCATACGAGGCTAACCGCGGACGCGGCATGGCGGCTGCTTGCTATGGACTTGGGCTCTAACCGTTTTCTCCGAAAACGCCGGAAATTTCCTATTTTTCACGATGGCGCTTAAGGATTCATAGCCAACCGCACCCTCAGGGAGGTTCGGCATTGCAAGGCAGGCATCAGAAACGTTCAGGGCAAACTTCCTGGCGCTGCGGAAACAGCCACGACCGCCTTGATATTGGGGTCATAGGTACATCTGTAGATGCTGTTCAGATAGGCGCCAAAGCCGTTCTGGTACTGAATTTTATCGCCGACAAAGGTGATTACGCCTTGGTCCTGGTCCGACCATGCCGCGTGGCTGAACTTGGGTTCGAACATCGAGTCGGTCCATTTTGATGAAAACTTTGCAAGCCCCTCAACTGCTTTCTCACAACGAGACGAAGCTTCTGGGCGATTCCTTGTGAACCAGCACTGAAGGTCTTTTTTGCAGTCAGGCTCGTTGCCTGTGGCATTCCCAGCCTCTGCTGTCGCCTGATTTTCTTCCGACGGTGTATTTATTGCGCTGTAAATGAACCACCCCAGACCGGCTACCGTAATGAAAGCAACCAAGAACGTGACTGGACCAACTGCCGGGTCCTTGACTCCGCAATGAGGGCAAGTCTTGGCGCCTGTAGAAACTTCTTTTTTGCATTCCTTACATTTCGTCATTGCCATTGATTCTATCCTTATCCGGCCAGTCCCCTATGCAAAGCGTTCTGCGTAGGTAGAGTGCTGCGCTGGTACATTTGTACAATGTCAAACCTGAGGGTGTGGATATCGCCATAGGCTTGCGTCAAAACGTCCCTTGGAAGTAGGTGTTCACCTGATTTTCCATGGACCGCAATTTGCCAGATCAATTGCGGACGCGGCCTGGCGGCCGCTGCTACAGGCGTTAGGCGATGAACTTTGCTGCCGTGAAGGCGATGACAGCCAAGGCCACCGCCGTGCTGATGGCCCATTTGGTCTGTGCAGTGAAACCTTCGGCGATGGCTGTTCTCAAGTCCGCCAGGTCTGTCTTGCTGGCCATGGTCGCCTCTATGCCTTCGAGCTTGGTTTCCACGCGCACCAATTTCTCCCTGATCTCCAGGGTCGACTTTTCCAGTGCCACGATTCTTCCGTCCATTTCATCACCCGTCCTTAAGTCCTGTATTCGGCTGCCAGCGTATGGGGGGGAAGGCAAGCATTCAACAGGGTTGGGGAAAAACAGAACCGTCCTACGCGGTTTCCTACAGACAAAAACGTGTCAGCGAGCGCGGTAGCGATCACCCACAAAAAAGCCCCGAAACACAAGTGCCCGGGGCTTAGTGACGCAAAACGGACTAGGAAAAGCGTCGGATCCAAATTACTACGTCACGTTCCGAGATGGTAGTGATCTTTTGTCCACGCTGGACGTGCGTACACGCTACGGTTCAAGCCGCCTCTGACTCGCCCGACGCCATCACCAACGGCCGCGCCGTCACGTCCTCCGGCAACGTATACATTGCCCCCGTCAGCGGATCGACAATCAGCATGCCGATCAACCCACCCAACAACAGGTTCCCCCAATACCAACCGCTCACCGAGGGCGTCAGCACATGCACGTCATCCGCCTGCCCTTCGCGGTGGAACACCACGGTGTAGGTCTCTTTCTGGAAGTAGCCGCGGCTGGATTTCAGCAGCACCTGGGATGGCGTGGTGCCTGTTTGCACGACGCGGTTGGCGCTGTCCTTGATGCTGAAGGTGGTGGTTTGCGGTACGGCGTACACGCCTACCTTCGAGTCGCTGTCACCGAAGATGCTGGCGCACCCTCCCAAGGTAACCGACGCGGCGATCACTGCGATGGCCGCTACCTGTGTGTATTTCATGTCCTGCTCCGCTGATGTATCAATGCAGCCCCCAGCCTTGATGAGCCGGCTTCATCAAGGTTGGAAGGCTGTGAGGAGTGGGCAGGTTAGGCGGCGGGGCGGCCGCCTACAAGGTGTGGGGAGAGAATCAGAAGCGTCTGACGGACGCTTCCTACAAGCCTCAGGAATGTTCCGACACAGGCGACACGGCGCCGTGATGCGGCGCTGCCATGTGGTGCGCAGCGGCGTCGCCCAGCAGGGGGATTTCGTTGTGTTCGGCGTCGTACAGTTTGCCGCCGCTGAAGTAGTCGCCATCGCGCAGCGCGGCGACGTCGCGGTACTGCAGGCTGCGCTCGGTGCCGGCGACGAATACCGATTGCTGGTCGGAATTGCCTGCAGTGAAGTGGTTGTAGGTGAGGTTGAGGAGGATGGCCATGATCGCCGACGAACTGATGCCGGAGTGGAAGATGGTGGCGAACCAGGTGGGGAAGTGGTCGTAGAAGTTGGGCGCGGCGATGGGGATCATGCCGAAGCCGATGGAGGTGGCGACGATGATCAGGTTCATGTTGTTGCGGTAGTTGACCTTCGACAGGGTGCGGATGCCGCTGGCTGCCACGGTGCCGAACAGTACGATGCCAGCGCCGCCAAGCACCGAGGTGGGCACTGCGGCAATGACGCGGCCCATCACTGGCAGCAGGCCTAGAACCACCAGGAACACGCCGCCGGTGGCCACCACGTAGCGGCTTTTCACGCCGGTGACGGCCACCAGGCCGACGTTCTGGGCAAACGCGCTTTGGGTGAACGAGCCGAAGATGGGCGCCAGCAGGCTCGACAGCATGTCGGCGCGCAGGCCGTTGCCCAGGCGCTTGGCGTCGACCTTGGTGTTGATGATTTCACCCACGGCGAGGATGTCGGCGGAGGTTTCCACCAGGGTCACCATGATGACAATGCACATGGAGATGATGGCCGCCAGGTGAAAGGTCGGCAGGCCGAAGTGGAACGGGCTGGGCAGGCCGAAGATCGGGCCTTGGCCCACGCCGGAAAAGTCGGTCATGCCCAGCAGGCTGGCGATCACCGTGCCGATGACCATGGCCAGCAAAATAGACAGGCGCGAGATGGTCGCGCTGCCCACCTTGCTCAGGAACAGCACCAGCACCAGGGTCAGCGCCGCCAGGCCGATATTGCCCATGCTGCCGAAGTTCTCGGCGCGGCTGTTGCCGCCCATGGCCCAGCGCGCCGCCACCGGCATCAGCGTCAGGCCGATGGTGGTGATGACGATGCCGGTGACCAGCGGCGGGAAGAAGCGGGTGATGCGCGAGAACACCGGGGTGATCAACAGGCCGATCAGCGACGCCGCCATTACCGCGCCAAGAATCGACGCCACGCCACCGCCTTCCTGGCTGCCGACGATGGCCACCATGGTTGCCACGCCCGAGAACGATACGCCTTGCACCAGCGGCAGCTGGCAGCCGAAGAAGGGAATGCCCAGGGTTTGCAGCAGCGTGGCAAGGCCGCCAGCGAACAACGAGGCGGCCACCAGCAAGCCGATCTCCGCCGGCGACAGGCCGGCGGCCTGGCCGATGATCAACGGCACGGCAACGATGCCGCCATACATGGTCAACACGTGTTGCAGGCCGTACGCCGCGTTGGCGAACGGGCCGAGGTTCTCATCTTCAGGACGCACAGCGGCAGGCGGGGACTCGATCATGATGGTGGTTCCCTGGTTTTTGTTGTTTTTATACTGTATTCAATGTTTCGTCATTGTGTCCATAAAGTTGTATACAATATTTGGATCGATCGATGGCTGGCATCACTCATTCCTTCCAGGCATCGATGCTTGAAAATTCGCAAATGGATTCGAACTATCACCGGCGGCAATACTCAGGACAAACAATAAGCCGGAGAAATGCCCATGCCCTTCAGCAAGCCCCTGCTATTCGCCCTCGCCCTGACTTGCCCGATGCTGGCTAGCGCCGCCGATGCGTTGCCGCCCACGCTGCCCACCCAGCAGGACAGCCGCCTGATCGAGGTAGCCACCTCGCCGCATATCTGGAACGGCGCGGCCGTCACGGCCGATGGCCGCACCTTCGTATCCCTGACGCAATCCGAGGGGCCGGGTATGTCCCTGGCCGAGGTGGGCAAGGACGGCCAGTTGCATCCTTTCCCGGATGCCCAATGGAACACCTGGAATGCGGGCGAGCCGGGCAAGCATTTCCTCCACGTCAACGCCTTGCGCGTAGGCCTCGATGGCAAGCTGTGGGCGGTGGACGCCGGCAACACCGGCATCAACACCGGCGCCCATGCGGTGGCGGGCGCGGGCAAGCTGGTGCGCATCGACCTTGCCACCAACCAGGTCGACAAGGTGTATAGCTTCGACAGCGCCATCCAGAAGGACAACAGCTATTTTGACGACGTGCGCTTCCGCTCGCGGCTGGCCTACCTGACCGACCCGGGTGCCGAACGCCTGGTGGTGCTGGACCTGGACAGCGGCAAGGCGCGTACGCTGCTGGAAGGCCACGCCTTGTCCATCGACCATGTGCCCATGTATGCCGACGGCAAGAAACTGTTCATTCCCAACGGCCAGGAGAAGCGGGTAGGGCTGGACCAGCTGGAGGTCTCGCCGGACGGCCAGTACCTGTATTACCAGGCCATTCCCGGGCCGCTGGCGCGTATCGAGACCCAGTACCTGGATGACCCGAAAATTCCCGCTAAGGCTGTGGAGGCCCGTGCCGAGCATTGGCTGGACACCTGGAGCACGGGCGGCACGGCGATTGATGCGGCGGGCAATATCTACGCCTCGGACGTAAACACCCGCAGCGTCAAGCGCATCGCCCCGGACAAGACCGTGACCACGGTGGTGGCCGACCCGCGGCTGGTATGGGTGGATGCACTGTGGATTCAGGACGGCTACCTGTACCTGCCCGCCGCGCAGATCAACCGCACGCCGGCCACCACCGGCGGCAAGCCGTCGACGGTGGAGTACCCGGTGCACCTGTACAAGATTCGTATCGACGCCCAGCCGTCACCGCTGGATCACGCCTGACTTGTGGGAGCTGGCTTGCCAGCGAGTTTTTGCGCTCGAAAAGCTCGCCGGCAAGCCGGCTCCCACACGGTAGCGCCTGTGCTCAAGGCTCCAGCCCGATCCCGCGCAATATCACCGCCGTGATGGTCTGCACCGCCTCGGCAAACTGCGCATCCGACAGCGGCTGGTGGCCGTTGAGCGCCGCCACCTGGTGGTCGAAGTCGGCGTAGTGCTGGGTGGACGCCCAGATCATGTACAACAGCGCCGACGGGCTGACCGGGCGGATGCGTTTTTCCTCGACCCATTGGCGAATCTTCGCTTCCTTGACCTTGGCGTCGATGGCCAGGTGCTCGTCCAGCTTGTCGCGGAAGATCGGCGCGCCGTGCATCATTTCGTTGGTCCACAGCTTGGAGCCGTGGGGGCGCAGGCGCGAGTGGGTCATCTTCTCCATGATGTAGCTGGTGAGCACCACGCGCGGGTCGTCGAAACGCTCGAAGCAGGCGCCTTCCTGCTGCCAGCTGCCCAGCAGGTTGATCAACACCTCGCGGTACAGGTCCTCCTTGGTGGAGAAGTAATAGTTGAGGTTGGTGCGTGGCAGTTCGGCTTCCTGGGCGATGTCGGCCATGGCGGTGCCGGCATAGCCCTTCTGCGCGAAGACCTTTTCAGCGGCCAGCAGGATTTTCTCGACGTTTTTTTGGCGAATCTTGATTTTCGGGTTGGTCATCGCTTGCCTGATTGAAACGCGGTGGTTTTTTATTCTAGCGGGTATCTGGCGAGGCGGGTCATGGCGCACGCAGAATCCGCGGCGATGCTACCCCGCCGGCTGGCGTACCGGCCTGGTCCTGCGCCTGCAAATAGGCCACCAACGCGTCGAGGTCGTTGAGGCCGGTGTCCAGGCGGTGTTCGGCCTGGGCCAGCACGCTGAAGTTGTCGCCGCCCTCGGCCATGAACGAGTTCACCGTCACGCGGTAGGTTTGCGTGGCCAGCACGGGTTTGCCATCCACGCTGAGGCTACCCGGCACCAGGCGCTGGCCGGCAGGGCGGGTGGCGTCCCAGCGGTAGCGCAGGGTGGAAGAGGGCTGCAGTGGGCGGAAGGCCTTGTCGCCGTCCTGCCACTGCTGTTCCAGCAGCGCCTGCAACTGCGCGCCGCTGAGGGTGAGGATGTTCAGGGTGTTGTTGAACGGTTGGGTGCTGGCCACCTGGCCAAAGTTCAGCAGCGCCTGCCCAGGTTCCAGGATCAGGTCGCTGCGCATGCCGCCAGGGTTGGTGAACGCCACCTGCGCGCCCAGGCCGCGGGTGGCTGCCAGTTGGCCGTCGGCGATCACGTCGCCCAGGCTCGATTCGCCGGCCGGGCTCAGGGTGCGCGTCAGCTCGGTGCCGGCGATGCGTGCCACCGGTTTGTTCAGCAGCGCCTGGCTGCGTTGCTCCACACGGGCTTCCAGTGCGGCGATTTCCGGCGTGGCGGTGTAGCGCTTGGGGTCGACGACGATGTTGCGCGCGCTGGCGTTGAGCAGCTGGTGCTTGTCGGGGTCGATGGTCAGGGTCAGGTAGGTCAGCAGGCGGCCGTAGGATGCGCCTTGGGTCACCAGCTTGTCGCCCACCCGGCACAGGTAGCCCTGGTGGGTGTGGGCGGTCAGTACCACTTTGATTTCAGGGGCCAGGCGCTTGGCGACGTCGACGATGTCGCCCTGCAGGTGGCTGCAGTCGGCCTGGTCAAAATGTTCGGACGTTTCACCGCCCTGGTGAATCACCGCCACCACCGCGTCCACGCCTTGCTGGTGCAGGGCCGGCAGTTGCGCGTTGATGGCGTCGGCCTCGTCCAGCGTGCCCAGGCCTTGCATGCCCTTGGCGGTGACCACCGACGCCACGTCGCGCAGCACCGCACCGACGAAGGCCACCTTGACGCCGTTCACCTGCTCTATCTGGTAGGGGGCGAACAGCGGCTTGCCGCTGGCCTGGTCGATCAGGTTGGCGGCGATATAGGGGAAGCGCGCGCCACGGTAGGCCTTGTCGAACTGGCAAGCCTTGTCCGGGCGCGCCGAATCGCAGCCGCCGCGCACCTGGCGCAGCAGCTCGGCGCTGCCCTGGTCGAGTTCGTGGTTGCCCACCACGCTGAGGTCCAGGCCCAGCAGGTTGAGGGCGTCCAGGGTTGGCTCGTCGGCCCACATCGCCGAAATCGGCGGGCTGCCGCCGATCATGTCGCCGCCGCCAATCAGCAGCAGGTGCGGGTCTTGCTGGCGCAGTTGGGCAACCACGCCGCTGAGGGCGTTGATGCCGCCGGCTTTCATGGTCACCTTGCCGCCCGGCGCGCTGGGCATGGGGTAGCTCAGCGGGGTGGGCAGCAGGTTGCCGTGGAAGTCGTTGATTGCGGCAATGTTGACCGTGACCGGCTTGGCCGGGCTGGCGGCCTGGGTGCAGGCACCCAGCAGCAGTGCGGCGGCCAGCAGGCTGGCGCGGCGCGGGGCGAACGGTAGGGCGGGCATGGGCACTCCTTGTCCAGGTCAGGCGGTACGGTGCTGGGCGGCAGCGGCAGCGGCGCTGGTGTCGGTGGCGGGCGCGTAGCGGGTGCCCAGGCCTGCGCGCAACAGTAGCATTTTCAGGTGGTCGGCGATCTGCTCCTGGCGGTCCTGCAGGTGGCTGTTGAATACCAGGCCCACCAGTGCGATGGAAATACCCAGCGCGGTGGCGTACAGCGCGGTGCCGATGCCGCGGGACACTTCGCCCGGGTCCGACACACCGGCCTCGGCCAGCGCCTTGAAGGTGTCGATGATGCCCATGATGGTGCCCAACAGCCCCAGCAGCGGCGCGCCGGCCACCACGGCTTCCAGAATCCACAGGCTGCGCGAGAGCTTGCCGCGCAGTTCTATGTAGATGGCCTGGCCCAGGTCTTCCAGCTCCTGGTGCGAGTGCAGGTGGCGGCGGCCTTCATACAGCTGGTGCAGCAGCTGCAGTGGCAGGCTGTCGCGGCCGGTCAGCTCGGCCGGCAGGTCAGCGGTGCCGCGCACGCTGGGGTTCAGCGCCGGCACCAGCTTGCGCGCGCGGCCCAGGGAGTAGCTGAAGAAAATGCAGCGTTCCACCACCACGAAGGCGGCGAGGGCGGCGGCGCCGTACATCACGTAGAACGTCAGGTCGTGCAGCAGGTTCATGTTCATCGAAACGCATCCTTATGTAGAGGCCGGCGCCCGCGCGCCGGCCGCGGGGGTCAGAAGCCGACTTCCAGGGACACCATGGCGGTGCGCTCTTCGCCGACGTTGTAATACGGCGTGCTGGCGCTCAGGCCGTTGTGGGCCTGGGCGTTGAAGGCCACGGTGCTGGCCGAGGCCAGGTAGTGCTTGTCGAACATGTTCAGCACCGAGAAGCGCACGGTGGCCGACTTGATCACCTTCTTGTCCACCGGCAGGTACATACCGGCGTTGAGGTCGAACACGGTGCGGCCGCTGATCTTCTCGTCGTCGGTCAGGTCGCCGTAGTAACTGCCCACGTACTTGCCGGCGACGTTGCCGTAGTAGTGCTTGTCGTCATAGCCGATGCTGGCGTTGAACATGTTCTTCGGCACGTTGGCCAACTGCTTGCCGGTGGTGGGCAGCTCGACGCCCTTGTACGTCACGTCGTCCTTCTGGGTGGAGTCGGTGTAGGTGTACGAGGTGTAGTAGTTGAAGTTGTGCGGCAGCAGGCCGCTCCACTCCAGTTCCAGGCCCTGGTTGACCACGGTGCCGACGTTGAGCATCTCGTAGTCGCCGTCGGCGTTGGTGGTGGACACCTCGCGGTCCTTGTAGGCGATGTGGAACAGCGTGGCGCTCAGGGCCGTGTCCTTGGTGGTGTAGCGCCAGCCCAGCTCCTGGTTCCAGCTCAGTTCGGGAGCCAGGTACATGGAGTCGGCAGTGTCGTACAGCACGTAGTTGGGCGGCGTGCGCAGGTTGCGGGTGACGTTGTAGAACGCCTGGTTGCGGTCATTGATCTGGTAGCGAACGCTGAAGTTGGGCAGGAACTCGTGGTAGGTGCGGTCACGTTTTTCCGGCACGTCGTACAGGCTCGCCATCAGGTTGCCCTTGCGCTCCACGTACTGGTAGGCCAGGCCGCCGGTCACGGTCCAGTCCGGGGTCAGCGACCAGGTGTCCTGGGCCCACAGTTTCTGCGCCGGGGTCTGGGTGTAGTAGTGGCGGCCCTGCACGGTGGCGCCGTTGTTGTCGGTCACCTGGTTGGCGCCGTTGTACTCGGCCCACACGCTGGACGGCGTGCCGTCGGCGTTGATGCTGATGAATGGCTGGGTCTGGCGCTGGCGGGCCAGTTCATACCAGTAGCCGAAGTCGGCGCTGTGCTCGTCGTTGATGTCCCACTTCACCTTGCTGGTCACGCCCGAACGCCAGGTCTCGGTCCACGAAGGCTTGTAATACGTATTGGAGGCAAGGCCTGCCAGGTTGTAGTTGCCAGCGGTGGAGGAGGTGCTGGACAGGGTCGAGGCGTTGCCCGAGAAACTGCCGCCCGAACCCCAGGAGTAATACGGCGCCACCGACAGCGAGAGGTTGTCGCGCAGCTGGAAACGCTGGGTCAGCGAGGCGTTGAAGTTCTCGAAGTTGTTGCGGTTGAGTTTGTAGTAGCTCGACAGCTTGCCGTTCTTGTACACCGGCGTGGTCGGGTAGTCGGTGCGCGGGTCGGCTTCGAACTGTGCCTTGCTCAGGGTGTAGTAGTTGTAGCCTTCCTGGCGGTTGTACTTGACGATCAGGTTGGTGGAGTTGCCGCTGCCGTCGTCGAACAGGGTGTTCCATTCCACCTTGTCCGCGCGCACGCCACCGGCGCCGCGCCACTTGTCGCCCTCGGTGTGCGAGGCCGATACCCAGGTGCGGAAGCCGTTGATGTCGCCGGTGTTGAGCCGCGCAAAGCTCTTGCGCAGGTTGTTGGTGCCCACCGATTGCTTGACGAACACGCCGAAATCTTTCTCCGGGCGCAAGGTCACCAGGCCGATATTGCCGCCGCTGGAACCGATGTGCGGGCCGTCGGCCTCGGACGAGCCCTGGGTGGCGAACACTTCGCCGATGTTTTCCGGGTCGCCCAGCAGGTTGGGGTAGATGGTGTAGCTGCCCGAGTCGTTGATGGGGATGCCGTCGGCGGAGATACCGATCTGGTCGGCGTTCATCCCGCGCATGGTCAGGCTGGTCCCCACCAGGCCCGTGGCGTCGGTGCTGGAGACGTTGACACCCGGGGTGTACTTGAGCTTGTCCAGGGCGTTGGCGGTGCTGGACATCTGGTCCATGGCTTCCTTGGTCACGGTGGAGCGCGCCTTGGCGCTGTCCTCCTGCACCATGTGGCCCCCGCCCAGGCTTTGCCCGGTCACGGTCACGTCACCAATGTCCATTGAATCGTCGGCCAGGGCGGCAAGCGTCCAGCCGCCAGCCCCCACGGCCAGTAGCGTCACGAATAAACGATTGAGTTTCAAGGTGTTCCCCTAGGGAGGTCAGTGTTGCAGTCGAGGTTTTTTTAGTTGTCCAGGTTGTACACAAGCGTTGCGCTGAAGCGGTATCTGTCCTTGCCCGAGAACGCGGTGTCCGGGAACGGCACCACCTGTTCCATGCGTCGCAGGCTGGTTTGCGCGGCGCGGTTGAGCAGCATGTTGGTGGCGCGTTTCTCGATGCCCGAGTCCAGCACCTTGCCGCTGCGGTCCACCTCCAGCCACACCACCACATTGCCCTGGGGGCGCTGCAGCGAGGCTTCGCGGCCGGTGGGGTATTGCTTGTACTTTTCCAGCTCGGCCAGCAGCCGGGCGATGTAGCGGTTTTCCGCGTCCGCAGGGTTCGGCGGTGGCGGCGAAGCGGGGCGGGCGGCTACCACCGGGGCTACCGGTGCGGGAGCTGCGGCCGGTGCGGGCGGCGTGGGCACTGCGGGGGCCGATTTCGCCGGGGCTGCCTTGGCCACCTGCGGCCGTGGCTTGGGTGGCTGCGGTTTCACCACCGGTGGCTTGGGTTTGGGCGGTGGCGCCTGCTCGACAGCCTCGGCCGTTTCTTCCACTGGCGGTGGTGGTGGTTCGGCCTGGGCCACGGGTTGCGGCGGTGGCGGTGGCGCTTCAGGTTCCACCAGCGCTACTTCCACGGTGCTGTTGTCGTACCTGGGCGTAATCTTGAGTTCGCTGTGCAAGGCACTGTGAATCGCCGCCGCCAGCAGACACAGGGCCGGCAGGCAAGCCAGGGCCTTGCGCGACTTGAATAGCATCCACATGGCTCAGTGCTTCCGGGTAGCGATGGACACGGAGGCAAAGCCGTTGCTTTTCAACAGGTCCATCACCGCCACCAGCCGGGCCACTTCCACGCCCTGGTCGCTGTTGAGGATGATCACCAGCTTGTCGCTGTCCTGTTGCAGGGGCTTGAGTTGGCTCACCAGTGCCTCTTCGCTCACGTCCTTGCCATCCAGTTGCAGGCGCTGGTCCAGGCCCAGGGTGATGATTGCCTTGTTCTGCGGCTTGAGCTGCTGCGCATGGCTGGCGCCGGGCAGCTGGGTCTTGATGCCCAGCGCCGGGATCACGTTGAGGCTGATCAGCACAAAGAACACCAGCAGGAACATCATCACGTCGATCATCGGCACAATTTCGATGTGCAGGCGCTTTTTCTTTGGTTCTTCCCAGGTACGCATGGCTCTACACCCTTTTCACAGTGGTCCTTTGAAACCTGGGCAGTCGCTCAGGTTCTGTGGTGGCGCGGCGTCTGGGCAGGGGTTGTTCGGAACCTGACGCCAGCGGCAGGATGCAAGATAGGGAGGGTATGTTTAAGTTTCATTGCAGTGGGGAAGATTTTTACCGGGAGATTCCTGAAAAAACGTTTTCATGGAGATGCCAGGGGATTCGCGGCTTGATCGCTGGATATCGGTTTTTTATGGGACGATGGTACGCGTTTGGCGGGCGGCGACGCAGGTTGGTCTCAGGTGTCAGGATAGGTGAAGCGTTTCCGCAGCGCGCAGGCCATGACGCGGCCTGTGGGAGCTGGCTTGCCAGCGAGCTGTTGGGGCCATAAAAGCTCGCTGGCAAGCCAGCTCCCACAAGACAGTCGCTGTTACGGAATTTTGGTTGGGCTTCTGCCGGGCATCTCGATGCCGTGCTGGCGCACCCTGCGGTACAGGGTTGCCCGGGATATGCCCAGGGCCTGGGCCGCTGGCGCCGGCTTCCAGCGATGGCGTATCAGGGCGTCCAGCAGGGCCTGGCGTTCCGGGCAGCTGGCGACATCTTCATGCGTGGCACCGTCCGGCTCGCCTTGCAGGCCTTCCGGCAGATGCGCCAGTTGAATTATCGCGCCCTCGCACACCGCGCAGGCATAGCGCAGCACGTGGCGAAGCTGGCGCACGTTGCCCGGCCAGCGGTAGCCCAGCAGCAGTTCCAGCGCCGCATCGCTCAGTTGCAACGGGCTGTCGCTGCCAATGGCTTCTTCCTTGAGCAGGCGGTTGATCAAGCTCAGGCGGTCACTGCGTTCGCGCAGCGGTGGTAGCTGGAAGCGCGCGCCGCCCAGGCGGAAGTACAGGTCCTCGCGGAACTCGCCGGCCGCCACCATGGCCTCCAGGTCGCGGTGGCTGGCGCACACCACCTGGATGTCCACCGCCTGGCGCCGCGCCGCGCCCAGGGGCGCCACTTCGCCTTCGGCCAGCACCCGCAGCAGGCGGGTTTGCAGCGCCAAGGGCATGTCGCCGATCTCGTCGAGGAACAGCGTGCCGCCGTCGGCCTGTTGCAGCAGGCCCTGCATGCCCTTGCTGGAAGCGCCGGTGAAGGCGCCGGCGCTGTAGCCGAACAGTTCGCTCTCGATCAGGCTTTCGGGAATGGCCGCGCAGTTGAGCGCCACGAACGGCCGCGCCCGGCGCTGGCTGGCCTGGTGCAGCTGGCGGGCGAACACTTCTTTGCCCGAGCCGGTCTCGCCCTGGATCAGCACTGGCAGGTTACGGTCTTTCACGCGCACGGCCAGGCGCAGGCTTTCCTCGATGCGTGGGTCCGACTCGGCCGGCGCCAAGGCCGGGCGGCGGGCATGGGCAGGTGGGCGGCGGGGGCCGCTGAGGCGGCCGTGCAGGTCGTGCAACTGGCACAGCGACTGGTCGCGTGCGCCGTGCAGCAGGTCCTGGTCGAACACCTGGCTGATGTGCGCCGGCAGCTGGCCGTGGCGTTGCAGCAGGTAATGCCGGGCCGCCGGGTTCAGCGCCTGCAGGCAGCCGTCGTCGTCCCAGGCGAACAGGTAGTCAGGCTGGCTGTCGACGTAGCCGGGGCTGCGGTGCGCGCGCAGCACCCAATACCCCTGGGCGCTGCTCATGAAGAACGCCTGTTCGATCTCGCGTGCGCTCTGCACCACCATCTGGCGGATAAGGTGCTGGGAACGGCGTTCGTCGGGCGAGCGTACCGCCGACACGTCCAGCACCCCCAGCAGCTGGCCCTGGGGGTCGAACACCGGGGCGGCGGAGCAGGTCAGGCCGATGAAGGCGGCGCGAAAATGGTCGCGCTTGTGCACCGTCACCGGGGCGCCGCTGGTGAGCACGGCGGCCACTCCGCAGGTGCCTTCCTCGCCTTCCGACCAGCAGGTGCCCAGGTAGAGCCCGGCCTTGCGGCAGTCATTGCGGATGGCGCTTTCCACCCGGTAATCGATGGTCTGGCCCTGGGCGTCGGTCAGCAGCACGCAGTAGTCGGCGTCGCGCACCCGGCCATGCAGGCGCGCCACTTCTTCGCTGGCAATGCGCAGGAACAGGTCGGAACGCTCGCGGCATTCGCGCAGCACATTGTGCGACAGGATGCGCGGCCCCTGCAGGGAGCCGGGGTCCAGGTGGTGCTGGTCCATGGAGCGCCGCCACGAGTCCAGGATCAGGTCGGGGACAGGCAGTTGCGGCAGGTGCGCGGCATTTTTCAATACACGGCTGACGCACTCCACGTGCGCCTTCGAGTGTGCGGAAAGCATCAGGGCCTCCGGGTCGAGCTTCTTGTAGTTGTACGGGCATTAAGCCCCCATCCGCAGGCGTCGACAAGGGGCAGGCCGTCGACACGGGCGGTGAGACGCCACGTCTCAGCGTCTCGCCGGGGCACCGTGCAGGTTGCGACCGCACGTCTCAAACAGGCGGTTGGAAAGTCGCTCGCTGCGAGCGCGCAGAGGCCCTGGCACAAGCGTTTCAGCCCAGCAGCCGATAACTGGCACCGGCCTTGCTCTGGCCTTGGCAAACCACAATAACAACGAGGTCACCCATGAGCCGTCGGCCCCTGACCGCAGGCATCATCGCCAACCCCGCCTCGGGCCGCGATGTGCGCCGCCTCACCGCCAACGCCGGGCTGTTTTCCAGCACCGACAAGGTCTCGGTGATCCAGCGCCTGCTGGCCGCCTTCGGTGCCACTGGCATCGAGCGGGTGCTGATGCCCACCGACATGACCGGCATCGCCGCCGCCGTGCAGAAGAACAGCCACGGCCGCCAGGCCCGCGACGGCCACTGGCCGACCCTTGAATTCCTTGACCTGCCGCTGCGCCAGAGCGTCGACGACACCCGCCAGGCCGCGCGCTGGATGGCCGAGCGCGAGGTAGCGTTGATCGCCGTGCTAGGCGGCGACGGCACCCACAAGGCGGTGGCCGCCGAGGTCGGCGACGTCCCGCTGCTGGCGCTGTCCACCGGCACCAACAACGCGTTCCCCGAATTGCGCGAAGCCACCAGCGCCGGCCTGGCCGGGGGGCTGTTCGCCAGCGGCCGGGTACCACCCGCCCTGGCGCTGCGGCGCAATAAGCGCCTGCTGGTGCGCGAAGCGGCGCGCGGCCTGTGCGAGACCGCGCTGGTGGACGTGGCGGTGTCGGCCTTGCCGTTCATCGGCGCCCGCGCCATCAGCCGCGCCGAAGACCTCGCTGAGGTCTTCGTCACCTTCGCCGAGCCCCAGGCCATCGGCCTCTCGGCGCTGTGCGGGCTGTGGCTGCCGGTCAGCCGCCAGGCCGCCCACGGCGCCTGGATGCGCCTGGGCGCGCAGGCGGCCGAAACGCTGCTGGCGCCCCTGGCACCTGGCCTGCTGCAGGGCTGTGGGGTGTTGGAGGCCGGCTACCTGCAAGCCGGCGAGCCCCAGCCGCTGTGCCTGGCCAGCGGCACCCTCGCCCTGGATGGCGAGCGCGAGATCGAATTCAACGCCCATGACCGGCCCACGGTCACCCTCGATGCTGGCGGCCCGCTGAGCATCGACGTACCCGCGGTGCTGGCCTTTGCAGCGCAACAACGGCTGCTGGCCATTCCCCGTGAACACCCGCTGCACCCGCTGAACCTCATGCACCCAGACACCCTTGGAGAATAAAAAATGTCGACACCGCTGAGCGCTGACCAACTGCTGCACGCCTACCGGGTGATGCGCACCATCCGTGTGTTCGAAGAACGCCTGCACGTGGAGTTCGCCACCGGCGAAATTCCCGGCTTCGTGCACCTGTACGCCGGCGAAGAAGCCTCCGCCGCCGGCGTCATGGCGCACCTGGGCGACACCGACTTCATTGCCTCCACCCACCGCGGCCACGGCCATTGCATCGCCAAGGGCGTGGAGGTGTACGGCATGATGGCCGAGATTTACGGCAAGAAAACCGGGGTGTGCCAGGGCAAGGGCGGCTCCATGCACATCGCCGACATGGAGAAAGGCATGCTCGGCGCCAACGGCATCGTCGGTGCCGGCGCGCCCCTGGCCGTGGGCGCAGCGCTGGCGGCCAAGCTCAAGGGCACCGACGGCGTCGGTGTGGCCTTCTTCGGCGACGGCGGCTCCAACGAAGGAGCGGTGTTCGAAGCCATGAACATGGCCTCGGTGTGGAACCTGCCGTGCATTTTCGTCGCCGAGAACAACGGCTACGCCGAGGCCACCGCGTCGAACTGGTCGGTGGCCTGCGACCACATCGCCGACCGCGCTGCCGGCTTCGGCATGCCCGGCGTCACCGTCGACGGTTTCGACTTCTTCGCCGTGCACGAAGCCGCCGGCGCCGCCATCGAGCGCGCCCGCGCCGGCGAGGGGCCGTCGCTGATCGAGGTCAAGCTGACCCGCTACTACGGCCACTTCGAGGGCGACGCGCAGACCTACCGCGCGCCCGACGAGGTGAAAAATTTCCGTGAACGCAGCGACTGCCTGATGCAGTTCCGCGCGCGCACCACCCGCGCCGGGCAGTTGCAGGCCAGCCAGCTGGACCAGGTCGACCGCGAGGTAGACCAGCTGATCGACAACGCCGTGCGCAAGGCCAAGGCCGATCCCAAGCCCACCGCCGCCGACCTGTTGACCGACGTCTACGTCGCCTACCCCTAAGAACAAGAGAGATCACTATCATGGCGAGAAAAATCAGTTACCAGCAGGCCATCAACGAAGCCCTGGCCCAGGAGATGCGCCGCGACCCCAGTGTGTTCATCATGGGCGAAGACGTGGCCGGCGGCGCCGGTGCGCCGGGCGAAAATGATGCCTGGGGCGGCGTGCTCGGCGTTACCAAGGGCCTGTACGACCAGTTCCCCGGGCGGGTACTGGACACCCCGCTGTCAGAGATCGGCTACGTCGGCGCCGCCGTGGGCGCGGCCACCTGTGGCGTGCGCCCGGTGTGCGAATTGATGTTCGTCGACTTCGCCGGCTGCTGCCTGGACCAGCTGCTGAACCAGGCGGCCAAATTCCGCTACATGTTCGGCGGCAAGGCCAGCACGCCGCTGGTCATCCGTACCATGGTCGGCGCCGGCCTGCGCGCGGCGGCCCAGCACTCGCAGATGCTCACCTCGCTGTGGACCCACATTCCCGGCCTGAAAGTGGTGTGCCCCTCATCCCCCTACGAGGCCAAGGGCCTGCTGATACAGGCGATCCGCGACAACGACCCGGTGATTTTCTGCGAGCACAAGTTGCTCTACAGCGTGCAGGGCGACGTGCCCGAAGAGCTGTACACCATCCCCTTCGGCGAGGCCAACTTCCTGCGCGACGGCAAGGACGTCACCCTGGTGTCCTACGGCCGTACGGTGAACACTGCGCTGGACGCGGCGCGCAGCCTGGCCGGGCGCGGCATCGACTGCGAGGTGCTCGACCTGCGCACCACCAGCCCGCTGGACGAGGACAGCATCCTGGAAAGCGTGGAAAAAACCGGGCGGCTGGTGGTGATCGACGAGGCCAACCCACGTTGCTCGGTGGCCACCGATATCGCCGCGCTGGTGGCGCAGAAAGCCTTTGGCGCGCTGAAGGCGCCGATTGAAATGGTCACCGCCCCACACACCCCGGTGCCGTTCTCCGATGCTTTGGAAGACCTGTACATTCCCGACGCGGCGAAAATCGAGACTGCCGTGCTCAAGCTGATCGAGTGGAGCAAGCGCTGATGACCCAGATACATACCCTGACCATGCCCAAGTGGGGCCTGTCGATGACCGAGGGCCGGGTGGATGCCTGGCTCAAGGAGCAGGGCCAGCCGATCACCAAGGGCGACGAAGTGCTGGACGTGGAAACCGACAAAATCTCCAGCAGTGTCGAGGCGCCGTTTTCAGGGGTGTTGCGCCGCTGCATCGCCCGCCAGGATGAAACCCTGGCAGTGGGCGCGTTGCTGGCCATCGTCGTCGACGGCGAGGCCAGCGACGCCGAGATAGACGCGGTGATCGCGCAGTTCCAGGCCAGCTTCGTGCCCGGCGCCGGCGGCGACGAGGACAGCGGCCCAGCGCCGCAGAAGGTCGAGCTGGACGGCCGGATGATCCGCTATTTCGAGCGCGGCGAGGGCGGCGAGCCGCTGGTGCTGGTGCACGGCTTTGGCGGTGACCTCAACAACTGGCTGTTCAACCACGAGGCGCTGGCGGCGGGGCGCCGGGTGATTGCCCTGGACCTGCCGGGGCACGGCGAGTCGGGCAAGCAGCTGGTGCGCGGCAGCCTGGATGAGCTGAGCGCAGCGCTGTTGGCCTTGCTCGACCACCTGGACGTCCCGGCGGCGCACCTGGCGGGCCATTCCATGGGCGGCGCCGTCGCGCTGAATACCGCGCGCCTGGCGCCGAAGCGGGTGCGTTCGCTGACGCTGATCGCCAGCGCCGGGCTGGGCGCCGAAATCAACGGCAGCTACCTGCAAGGCTTTGTCGACGCCAGCAACCGCAACGCCCTCAAACCGCAGTTGGTGCAACTGTTCTCCAATGCCGAACGGGTGAACCGGCAAATGCTCGAAGACATGCTCAAGTACAAACGCCTGGAAGGCGTGGACACGGCGTTGCGCAGCCTGGTCGGCGAGCTGTTCGCCGACGGCCGCCAGCGCCATGATTTGCGCGCGGTGGTGCAGGAAGGCGGGGTGCCGGCGCTGGTGATATGGGGCAGTGACGACGCCATCATTCCGGCGGCCCACGCCGAGGGCCTGAAGGCGCAGGTAGAAGTGTTGGCAGGGCAGGGGCACATGGTGCAGATGGAGGCGGCGGAGCAGGTCAACCGCTTGATCGAGGCCTTTGTCAGGCGCTCATGAGTCCGCGCGGCCGGTGCCCTGTAGCACCGGCCGCCAGGCCGGGTCCACGCGCGATTACGCTAACAAACCGCTGCTCACCGCCACAATCAAAAACACCCCCAACACCGCCCGGTAGACAATGAACGGCCAGGTGCTGAAGCGCTCCAGGAACTTCATCAACCCCCAGATGGCAAAGAATGCCGAGATACTGGCAATCACCAGCCCGAACACCAGGTGCCCCCAGGCTTCGGCGCCAATGCCGGCGTGCAGCAGCACCCACAATTCCTTCAGCCCCGCCAGGGCAATGGCCGGCAGCCCCAGCAGGAACGAAAAGCGCGCCGCCTCTTCACGCTTGAAGTTCAAGAACAGCGCCGCTGTCAGGGTCGAGCCCGAACGCGAAACGCCCGGAATCAATGCGCCCATCTGGGCCAGGCCGACGATCAAGGCATCGCGCAGGCGCATCTGCTCCATGTCGCGCCGGTGTTTGCAGCTCAGCTCGGCACCCGCCAGCAGCGCCGCCATCACCAGGCACGACACGCCAATCACCATCAGCCCGCGCAAGGGCGAGTTGCAGGTGTTGAGCAGTGGCGACAGCAGCACGCCGAAAATCACGATGGGGGTGGTCGCCAGGATGATCGCCACCGCCAGCTTGAACCAGGGGTCGTAGTAATCTTCGCGGCGTACCGCGCTGATGCTGCCGCTGACCACCTGCTGCACGTCGCGCCAGAAGTAGCTGACCACCGCCGCCAACGCCGCCAGTTGCATGGCGGCGGAGAAGGCCGAGCCTGGGTCGGGCCAGCCCAGCAGGGCAGGGACGATGCGCATGTGCGCGGTGGAGGAAATGGGCAGCAGTTCGGAAATGCCCTGGATAACCCCCAGAATGCCGATTTGCAGGTAGTCGAGTGATGCGAAGCCGGTGTCGAGGCCGCTGGAACAAATAGTCGCCAAGGCGAGGTCCTTGCAGGTGAAGTGGGTCTTGAGCAAAGAGCGTAGCCGGGATGTGTGACGCGTAAACCGCGCTACTCAGACTGCCGCTTAATTTCATCCACGGGCCCGTGATTGGTCACCCCGAACGGAATATGCACCGAGGGCACCACGGTGCTGGCCGAGCGCAGGTGGGCCGGCTGGTCGTCGAAGAAGATGTGCGGGCGCAGCACCCCCAGCACCTTGCCTTTCTCGATGCCGCCGAGGAAAAACGCGTCGTTGGCCATCACCCCCCAGCTTTTCAGGGTGTTCAGCGCGCGCTCGTGGGACGGCGCGTTGCGCGCGGTGACGATGGACACGCGAAAGCGGTTCTCGTAAGTGGGGTCGAGCTTCTTGCGCTGTTCCTCGGCGGTCTGGATGCGGCCCATGCGCACCAGGAACTCCTTCAGTGGCCCCGGGTTGTGTGGCTGCATCACGTTTTTCACCTCATGGGCGTGGAATGGCCCCAGGCCCTCGCGCTGCATCACCTGTTCCGATTCGTCGCCGGCCAGCACGCCGTCGAAGTCGAAGGCGATGCGCAGGGAGTTGTCCTGCTCGTCGTCCACCAGGGTCGAGTCCAGCACCTGGCCGGCCGGGAAATTGGCCTTGATGGCGGCCTCCACGTCTTCCTGGTTGGCAGACAGGAACAGGGCGATGTTCAGCGCCGGGATGAATTCGTAAGGCGAGCGGCCCTGCATGAAGATGGCGCGGGTGATGCCCAGGCCGTAGTGCTCGATGGTGCGCATCACTCGCAGGCCGGTGTCGGGGTCGTTGCGCGACAGCAGCACCACCTCCACCAGCGGGTCATTCTGCGGGTCGTCGCTGAGGTCGTTGAGCGACAGCAGGCGGCGAATGAACGAGAAGGCGATGCCCTTGGGCAGCGGCGTGTCCAGGTGTTCCTCCTGGAACCTGCGGTACTGCTGCTCGCCCTGGCGCTTGAACACCGCATCGGATTCGGACAGGTCGAACACCGCGCTCGAAGCGACGCCGATGACGAGGCGGTGGTCCAGGGCGTAGGGCATGGGGGGCATCCTTGTGGTGGGAACCCCCAGTGTATCGTGTTGGCCCGGAAACGGCCTACGCAGCCCCTGTAGCAGCGGCCGCCAGGCCGCGTCCCCGGCTGCCATACGCCACCGCCAACACCCCCAGCCACACCGGCATCAAGTACACCGACAGGCGCATGCCCGGGGTCAGCCACATCACCACCACCACGCCGGCCAGGAACGCCAGGGTCAGGCAATTGCTCAGCGGGTAGCCCCAGCTGGGGTACAGGCTGGCCAGGCCCTCGCGCAGGCGCTGGCGCTTGAATTTCAGGTGGGTGACGCTGATCACCACCCAGTTCAGCACCAGCGCCGATACCACCAGCGCCATCAGCAAACCGAAGGCATCCCCGGGCATCAGGTAGTTGATGACCACGCAGGCGCCGGTTGCCAGCGACGACACGCCCAGCGCCACCACCGGCACGCCACGGCGGTTGGTGCGCAGCACGGCGGCCGGGGCATTGCCCTGGCGCGCCAGGCCGAACAGCATGCGGCTGTTGCTGAACACGCAGCTGTTGTACACCGACAGCGCGGCGGTGAGCACCACGGCGTTGAGCACCGAGGCGATGACGTTGCTGTCCAGCGCATGGAAGATAAGCACGAAGGGGCTGCCGCCAGTCACCACGTTCTGCCACGGGTACAGCGACAGCAGCACGGCCAGGGCACCGATGTAGAACAGCAGGATGCGCCAGATCACCTGGTTGGTGGCCTTGGGAATGCTGCGCTGCGGGTCGTCGGCCTCGGCGGCGGTAATGCCCACCAGTTCCAGCCCGCCGAAGGAAAACATGATCACCGCCATGGCCATGGCCAGCCCTGTCCAGCCGTGCGGCATGAAGCCGCCGTGGGCCCACAGGTTGCTGACCCCGGCCTGCGGGCCGCCGGTGCCGGTGGCCAGCAGCCAGCCGCCGAAGGCGATCATGCTGACCACTGCCACCACCTTGATCAGCGCAAACCAGAACTCCACCTCGCCATAGCATTTCACGTGGGTGAGGTTGATCAGGTTGATCAGCACGAAGCACACCGCCGCCGATGCCCAGGTGGGAATGGCCGGCCACCAGTACTGCACGTACAGGCCAACCGCCGTCAGTTCGGCCATGCCCACCAGCACGTACAGCACCCAGTAGTTCCAGCCCGACATGAAGCCGGCGAACGGGCTCCAGTAGCGGTGGGCGAAGTGGCTGAACGTGCCGCTTACCGGCTCTTCCACCACCATTTCGCCCAGCTGGCGCATGATCATGAAGGCCACCACGCCGGCAATGGCGTAGCCCAGGATAGCCGCGGGGCCGGCCATGTTGATGGTCTGGGCGATGCCCAGGAACAGCCCGGTGCCGATCGAACCGCCCAGGGCGATCAGCTGGATGTGGCGGTTTTTCAAACCCCGGTGCAACGCAGGGGTGGGTGCTTGACTCATGGCGATGTCCTGATCAATGGGAGGCGGGCATTGGCCGATGCCCTGCGCGACGTCTTGGCAAGGCTCGTTTGCAATTCAGGTGCCAGTTGCTGGTAACCTGCCCGCCCACCCCCATGCGCAACGGAGCCCAGCATGTCCGCCATCGACGATTTCGACCTGAAAATCCTGACCCTGCTGCAGGCCAACGGCCGCCTCACCAACCAGGACCTCAGCGAGCTGGTGGGGCTGTCGGCGTCGCAGTGTTCGCGCAGGCGTATCAGCCTGGAACAGGCCGGCCTGATCCTGGGCTACCACGCGCGCCTGGCGCCCCAGGCCATGAACACGCAGATGGTGGCCATGGTGGAGGTGCGCCTGGTCAGCCACAGCCCGGCGCAATCCCAGGCGTTCGAGGCGTTCGTGCAGGATGAAACGGCGATCATCGACACCTACAAGACCACGGGCGACGCCGACTACACGCTGAAGGTGGCGGTGGCCGACCTGGGTGAGTTGAACGCGCTGATGGGGCGCCTGGCCGACAGCGGCAGCATCGGCCATATGAAGACGGCGGTGGTGTTGCAGCGCATAAAAGAAGCAGGGATCGCGGCGCTGTAAAAGCGCACCGCAAGTGAGCTTGAGGGGGTAATTTTGCACCTGCTTAGTGCATAAATTGCGGTATGTATGCGTGATGTGTGCATGAAGTGATTTTTAAATACACATTAATTTTGTTTTTTGCTAATTTCGCGCTCGATTCAGGCATCGTGGCCATAGCGGCCCGCCATGCCCCCGTGAATTTTCTACAGTCGAGTGCAGCATGAATACAGCCACCGCCCCTGCGTGCCCCCATAGCCGAGTCGAGGATTGCCTGGCCTTGCTGGTGGGCACGGTAATGATCTCCTTCGGCCTGTTGCTGTTGCGCACGGGCGGCATCATGACCGGCGGCATGGCCGGCGTGGCGCTGCTGCTGCACTACGCGTTCGGCTATGCGTTCGGCCTGAGCTACTTCCTGCTCAACCTGCCGTTCTTCTACCTGGCCGTGCGGCGCATGGGCTGGGCATTCAGCCTCAAGACTTTCCTGTGCATCGGCCTGGTGTCGCTGTTCTCCGACCATTTGCACGGGCTGATCGCCCTGGCGCAGATCCAGCCGCTGTACGCCGCAGTGATGGGCAACATCATTCTGGGCACCGGCTTCTTGATCCTGTTCCGTCACCGTGCCAGCCTTGGCGGTTTCAACATTCTGGCGCTGTACCTGCAACAGCGCCTGGGCTGGCGCGCCGGCTGGCTGCAGATGGGCACCGACGTGCTGGTGCTGTCGCTGTCGCTGACCACGGTATCGCCGGTGGTGCTGGCGGTGTCGGTGGTGGGCGTGGTGGTGCTCAACCTGATCGTGGCCCTCAACCATCGCGCCGGTCGCTACCTGGCCTGACCTGCCATTTTCTGCTTGGAGCTCAACATGCTTGAACACGTCCGTCCCTACGCCGGTGATCCTATCCTGTCGCTGATGGAGGCCTACCAGGCCGACCCGCGCGCCAACAAGGTCAACCTCAGCATCGGCCTGTATTACGACGCCCAGGGCCGCATCCCGCAGCTGCCGTCGGTGGCCGAGGCCCAGCGCCGCTGGCTGGCCAGCGAGCAGGGGCCGTCGCTGTACCTGCCCATGGACGGCCTGGCCGACTACTGTCAGCAGGTGCAGCACCTGCTGTTCGGCGAACAGGCCGCGGTGCTGGCCGAGCGCCGCGTGGCCACTATCCAGACCGTGGGCGGCTCGGGCGCGCTGAAAGTCGGTGCCGACTTCCTGCGCCAGTGGTTCCCGGACGCACAGGTGTGGGTGAGCAACCCCACCTGGGAAAACCACCACGCGCTGTTCGGCGGCGCGGGTTTCACCGTCAACACCTACCCCTACTTCGACGCCGCCACCGGTGGTGTCGACTTCGCTGCCATGTGCGCAACCCTGGCCGAGCTGCCGGCGCGCAGCATCGTGCTGCTGCACCCGTGCTGCCACAACCCCACGGGCGCCGACCTGACCCCGGGGCAGTGGGATGAAGTGGTGAGGATTCTCGCCGAGCGCCAGCTGATCGCCTTCCTCGACACTGCCTACCAGGGCCTGGGCGAGGGCATGCAGCAGGACGCCTACGCCATCCGTGCCATGGCCGAGGCCGGCCTGACGCTGGTGGTGAGCAATTCGTTCTCGAAGATTTTCTCGCTGTACGGCGAGCGCGTCGGCGGCCTGTCGGTGGTGTGCGCCGATGCGGCCACCGCCGGCAACGTGCAGGGCCAACTGAAGGCCACGGTGCGTCGTAACTACTCCAGCCCACCCAGCCATGGCGCGCGCCTGGTGGCGGGCGTGCTGGGCGATGCGCAACTGCGTGCCCAGTGGCTGACCGAGGTGGAGCAGATGCGCGTGCGCATCAAGGCCATGCGCACCCAGCTGGCGTCGCTGCTGCGCGACGAATGCCCGGACGGCCGCCATGACTACCTGCTGCGCCAGCAGGGCATGTTCAGCTACACCGGCCTGAGCGCCGAACAGGTACGCCGCCTGCGTGAAGATTCGGGCATCTACCTGGTGGACAGCGGCCGCCTGTGCCTGGCCGGCCTCAACGAGCACAACGTTGCCGCGGTGGCCCAGGCGATCGCCCGTCTGGCCTGACCGGACGCGGCCTGTGGGAGCTGGCTTGCCAGCGAGCTGTTGGGGCCATAAAAGCTCGCTGGCAAGCCAGCTCCCACAACACAGTTGCTGCTACAGGTTTTCGCGGGTGATGATCTGCAACGGCACGAACACCCGCTGGGTGGCCGCGTCGAACGCCGGTTGTTCCTGCAGCCCCAACAGCACCTCGATCAAGGCCTCGGCGATGGCCTGCACCTGCGAGTCGATCACCAGGCTCAGCACGCCGTCCGCCAGGGCCTGGCGCGACAGTGCGGTGGCCTCCGGGACAATGCTGCACAACCCCGGCCCCGCCGGCCGTTGGCGCAGGGCGCTGATCACGCCGTCGCCACCGCCGCCCACCACGCATAACCCGCGCAAGTCCGGGTGGCGGGCCAGCAACTCCAGGCTTGCTTCTTCGGTAAGCCGGTCGTCATCCAGGTTGATCACCGCGTCCAGCAGGCGCAGCCCCGGCGCGTGTTCGGCCAGGTAGCCGCGCAGCGCATCGACCCGCGCCTGGTGCCCCAGGAACCGATAACCGCCCAACAGCACCGCGACGCTGCCCTGCGCCGCGCCGCACAGGTGCGCCAGCAGCCAGCCCATGGTGCGCCCCACCTGGCGGTTGTCCTGGCCCACGTACGGCATTTGCCCCTGAATATCCACGTCCGACAGCAACGCCACCACCGGCACCCCGGCCGCGCGTATCTGCTCGATGCAGGCGTTGATGCGCGGGTCGGTGAAACTCACCACTGCCAGGGCATCGCATTGCACCGCCAGTTGTTCGATCTGCTCGATGATGGCCGCCGGGCTGCGGTCCACCACGTACTCGAACTGGCAGCTGAGGTTGGCGCTGCCGTGGCGCCGGGCGGCATGCTCGATGGCGGCCGCCAGCTGGCCGTAGAAGGCCTGGGCGGTGGCCAGCAGCAAAATGCCGAAGCGGTAGGTGGGGCGCCGCTCGTGCAGGCGTTGGCCAATCAGCCGGGCGGCAAAATAGCCCACCGCCTCGGCGGCGTGGAACACCCGCTCGGCGGTGTCGCGGGCGACCGGCGCGCGGGCGTTCAGCACCCGGTCGACGGTGGCCACGCTGAGCCCGGCCTGGGCGGCGACGGTGGCGATGGTGGGGCGTTTGTTGTTCATGAGGGCCCTTGTGCATGCCTTGAGAGAAAACTATCAAGCGTCCATGCCTTGCGATGATAGCTTGAGAGTGAATGCCTTCAAGGCATTGAGGGCCACGGGGGGCCTCCCTATATTTTCCGCAAGCGCGCCATTCGGGCCGCCCAGCCATACGCCTGCGGAGAACAACAAGATGAGCGACCCCAGTGCAGCCTTTGCCCGCCGTGCGCCTGCCGCGCGCCGCGATTACCGTTTGACCGGCCATGAAGCCCAACGCGCGGTGGACCTGGGCCTGGCCTCGGCCACCTGGTACCAGTCACCTGTTTCGCGCAAACAGCTCAAGGCGCTGATGCAACGCCGCGACGCCCCGGCCCTGCGCGACACCGGCCTGTGGCTGCTGGCGCTGCTGGTGACCGGCGCCGCCGGCTGCTGGTTGTGGGGCAGTTGGGCCTGCGTCCCGTGCTTTTTCGCCTACGGCGTGCTCTACGGCAGCGCCGCCAACGCCCGCTGGCACGAGGCTGGGCACGGCACGGCGTTCCGCACCCGCTGGCTGAACGATGGGGTTTACCACCTCGCCAGCTTCATGATCCTGTTCGAGCCCCAGGTGTGGCGCTGGAGCCACGCCCGGCACCACACCGACACCATCATCGTCGGCCGCGACCCGGAAATCGTCGAGCCACGCCCGCCCAGCTTCTTGAAAATGGCCCTGAGCCTGTTCAGCCTGCCGCACGTTCACAAGACCCTGGGCGCGCTGCTGCGGCATGCCGGCGGGCGGCTGGATGCCCAGGAACAGACGTTCATTCCTGCATCCGAATGGCCGAAAGTGGTGTGGACCGCGCGCATCTGGCTGGCGATTCTGGCCGGTACCGTCGCCGCCGCGCTGCTGTGGCACAGCTGGCTGCCGCTGATGCTCATCGGCCTGCCGACGCTGTACGGCGGCTGGCTCAACTACGTGTTCGGCGTGTCCCAGCACGTGGGCCTGGCCGAGGATGTGCTGGACCATCGCTACAACTGCCGCACCATCTACATGGGCCCGCTGCTGCGCTTCCTGTACCTGAACATGAACTACCACCTGGAACACCACATGTTCCCGATGGTGCCGTACCACGCGCTGCCGCAGCTGCATGAAGCCATCCGCCACGACTGCCCGCCGCCGTACCCCAACCTGCTGGCGGCCTACCGCGAGATTCTGCCGACCCTGTGGCGCCAGCGCCGCGACCCCACCTGGCACGTGCGCCGCCCCGTGCCCACTGCCACCGCCGAACGCCAGGAGTGCCCAGCATGAGCGAGCAATGGATTGATGTGTGCGCCATCGATGACATCGACGCCGAAGACGTCATGCGCTTCGACCACCAGCAGCACAGCTACGCGGTGTACCGCTCGGCCGCCAGCGAATTCTTCGCCACCGACGGCCGCTGCACCCACGAAGCCATTCACCTGGCCGACGGCCTGGTGCTGGACCATGTGATCGAGTGCCCCAAGCACAACGGCCGCTTCGACTACCGCACCGGCAAGGCCCTGGGCGCGCCGGTGTGCGTCAACCTCAAGACCTACCCGGTGCGGGTCGAAGGCGGCCGCGTGCTGCTGGCGGTGCAGCCATGAACGCTGCGCCACTGATTATCGTCGGTGCTGGCCATGCCGGTGGCCGCGCGGCGCTGACCCTGCGCGAGCTGGGCTACGACGGTGAGCTGCTGCTGATTGGCGATGAGGCCCACGCGCCGTACGAGCGGCCGCCGTTGTCCAAAAGCGTGCTGCAGGGCACTGCCGAGCTGGGCGGCTACTCGCTGAGCGGCGCCGATGAGCTGGCGCGGCTGGGCATCGAGCACGTGGCCGGGCAGGGCGTTCAGCAGCTGGACGTCGGCGCGCGGCAGGTGCAGCTGGACAATGGCCGGCGCTTACCCTACAGCGGCCTGCTGCTGGCCACCGGCGGCAGCGCCCGGCGCCTGCCCGGGGTGGCGCCGGGCCTTGCGAATGTGCGCTACCTGCGCACCCACGACGAGGCCCTGGCCTTGCGCGCCAGCCTGCGCGGCGGCGTGCGGTTGGTGGTGGTTGGCGGTGGCTTCATCGGCCTGGAAGTCGCGGCCAGCGCCAGGGCCCTTGGCTGTGCGGTGACGGTGCTGGAAGCGGGCCCGCGGCTGGCCGGGCGGGTGTTGCCGCCGGAGGTGTCGACAGCGGTGTTGGCGTTGCATCGCCAGCAGGGCGTGGAGGTGCGCCTGAACGCGCGCATCGAGGCGTTCGAAGGCACCTGGCAGGTGGAGTATGTGCGCCTGGATGACGGCTCACGCATCCCCTGTGACAGTGTGGTGGTGGGCATTGGCATGCAGCCCAATATAGGCCTGGCGCAGGCGGCGGGGCTGGCGGTGGGGCAGGGTATTCGCGTCGATGCCTGCTTGCGCGCCAGTGCGCCGCAGGTGTTCGTGGCGGGTGATGTCTGCGAGTTTCGCCTGCACCCCGAAGGGCCCTACCAGCGCCAGGAAACCTGGCGCAACGCCGAGGCCCAGGGCCGCCACGCCGCGCTCAACCTGCTGGGCGCCGGCGTGCCGTTCCAGCAGGTGCCGGGTTTCTGGTCCGATCAGTACGACCATGGCCTGCAGACCGTCGGCCAGTTGGCCGAAGGCCCGGCGTCGGCGCGACGGGCCTTGGCCGGTGGCTTTTTGCTGTTCTACCTCGACCGCCAGCAACGCCTGCAAGGCGCCTGTGGCTGGGGCGTGGGCAACAGCGTGGCCAAGGACATCAAGCTGTGCGAGCGCCTGATCACGGCCGGCCAGCCCCTGGCCGCCAGCCAGCTGGGCGACCCCAGCCTGCCCCTGAAAACCCTGCTGAGGAACTGAGCATGCCGCGTCTGCTGGTGTTTCAATCGTTGTGGGCCATGCTCGACCACCAGGGCCGGGCTACCTTGCCGCTGGAGGCGCAGCTGGAGCAGATCGCCGCCGCCGGGTTCGACGGCGTCACTGATCATTACTGGCAACCCGCGCAGGCTCGGCGCCTGAGCCAGGTGGCCGGCAGTCTGGGCCTGGCCATTGAAGGGCAGGTGTTCCCGCGCACCGTTGATGACTTGGCGGCAGCGCTGGACGTGGCCAGCCACAATGGCTGCCATCACCTGACCGTGCAGGCCGACGTGCGCGCCGCGTCGCTGGCGCAGGTGCTGCCGTTGCTGCACGGTTGGCAACGGCTGATCGAGCAGGTGGATTTCCCGGTGTTGCTGGAGACCCATCGCTACCGCGTCACCAATGACCTGCCGTTCACCCTGCAGTTGCTGGCGGAGCTGCCGGAACTCAAGCTGCTGGCCGACCTGTCGCATTACGTGGTGGGCCGCGAGTTGCCCGCAGCCGCCTGCGTCGATGACGACGAGGCGATTCACCAGGTGCTGCGCCGCAGCTGGGGATTCCACGGCCGCGTGGCCAGCAGCGAGCAGGTGCAGGTGGGCCTGGCGTTTCCCCAGCACCAGGCCTGGGTGCAGCGCTTCCAGGCGTGGTGGCAGTGGGGCATCCGCGACTGGCTGGCGCGCCCGGGCACCGACCAGGCCAGCCTGTCGTTCACCTGCGAGCTGGGCCCGCCGCCCTACGCCATTACCGACGCCCATGGCCTGGAGCTGACCGACCGCTGGCAGGAGGCGCTGCACCTCAAGCAAATGATGCGCGACCTGTGGCATCAGACCTGCCGCTGACGCGGCCTGCGGCCGCTGCTACAGGGTTACATAGTCCGTAGCAGCGGCCGCAGGCGGCGTCCCAGGCGCCGCGGTCGCGGGCAAGGTGTGAAAAATCGTTTAAGCTTTGACACACATGCACGCATCGAAGGTCTGGTTTTGAAAGGTTTGCCGTTCACCCTGTGTCTCCTCTGCATGGCCCGCTGCAGCACCCTGGTGCAGGCCGCCGAAGCCGCGCCGCTGAGCCTGAAAAGCTCGGGTGCGGTTGCCGGGTTGGCCGTGCGCATCGTCGAGGACGACAGTTATTCGGTGCGCATCGATTACTTCTACCCGGCCACTGACGGCGCCGCCCGCAAGGTATTGTGGGAAGGCGTGGGCGGCGCCTGGCAAGACCCTGCCGGGCAACTGCACGAACAGGGCGCGCCGTTCAACGTGTTCCTGCGCATCTACGACATCGACGCTGCCGTGGTGGTGCAGGACCGGCGTATCAGCCACCCCACCGTGTCGTCGTGGGGCAGCGGGGTGCTGCATGCCGAGTTGAGCGAGGTACGGCTGCGGCCGGGGCACTACCAAATCACCATCGAGCGCCGCGGCAGTGCCGAGCCGGTCGACGACTACCGTGCCGGGGTCAGCGTGGTCAGGGCGTACTGAACCTGCGGCCACGGGGTTTGCGCTAGAATGCCCCGGTGCTTCATCACCTGCCCGAGATCTTCATGCCAACCCCAGCCGAACGCCCGTTGTGGAAGACCTACCTGGCCTTCCTGGCCCCCATGGTCCTGTCCAATTTCCTGCAGTCCATGTCCGGTACCCTCAACAGCATCTACATTGGCCAGATGCTTGGTACCCAGGCGCTGGCGGCGGTGTCGGGGATGTTCCCCATCGTGTTCTTCTTCATTGCCCTGGTGATCGGCCTGGGTGCTGGTGCCGGGGTGTTGATCGGCCAGGCCTGGGGCGCGCGCGAGCCGCACATGGTCAAGCAGATCGCCGGTTCCACGCTGCTGCTAGGGGCGCTGATCGGCCTGGTGGCGGCGGTGTTCGGCAGCGTCTTCGCGCGCCAGGCGCTGCAAGGCCTGGGCACGCCGGTGGACGTGCTGGATGACGCCGTGGCCTACGCCCGGGTGATGATGTGGATCATGCCGATCCTGCTGGTATTCGTGCTGTTCACCCAGCTGCTGCGCGGGGTCAGCGACACGCTGTCGCCACTGCTGGCGCTGCTGGTGTCCACCGCCGTCGGCCTGGCCCTGACGCCGGCGCTGATCCGTGGCTGGCTGGGCCTGCCGCAAATGGGCATCCAGAGCGCGGCGCTGGCGGGCCTGGCCGGCAACATTGCCGCCATCGCCCTGCTGGCCTGGCGCCTGAACCGCCAAGGCCACGTGCTGGCGCCGGACCGGGCGTTCTTCAAGGCCCTGCGCCTGGACCGCTGGATTCTCGCCAAGGTGCTGCGCATCGGCCTGCCCACGGGCTTGCAGATGGTGGTCATCTCGCTGTCCGAGCTGGTCATCCTGTCACTGGTCAACGGCTACGGCTCCAAAGCCACGGCGGCCTATGGCGCGGTCACGCAAATCGTCAACTACGTGCAGTTCCCGGCGCTGTCCATCGCCATCACCGCGTCCATCCTCGGCGCCCAGGCCATCGGCGCCGGCCGCCTGGAGCGCATGGGCCCGATCCTGCGCACCGGCCTGCTGATCAACGTGTGGCTCACCGGCGGGCTGGTGCTGCTGGGCTACCTGCTGTCGCACTGGCTGCTGGGGCTGTTCATCACCGACGCCAGCACCTTGGCCCAGGCCGAGCACCTGCTGCACATCATGCTCTGGAGCATGCTGGTGTTCGGCTTCCAGGCGCTGGTGGGCGGCATCATGCGCGCCAGCGGCACGGTGCTGGTGCCGGTGCTGATCTCGATCTTCTGCATCCTGGGCGTGGAACTGCCGGCGGCCTGGCTGCTGAACGCGCACTTTGGCCTGCAAGGGGTGTGGATGGCGTTCCCGGTGACCTACCTGGCCATGCTGGCGCTGCAGGTCGCGTACTACAAGGGCGTGTGGCAGCACCGCAAGATCGAGCGGTTGGTGTAGCAGCTGCCGAAGGCTGCGTCCTGGGGACGACGGCGCAATTGGGGATTGACACGCCCACCCTCGCAAAAACTCCCCTCAGGTAGTTGTCCCCGAAAATCGTGGGTATCTCTGTGGATAACTTTGCCAAAGCCAGTCAGTACAGTACGTTGGCGGCACTGGCCAAGAAATGATCAATTGGATGGGTGAAGGCTTTCGAGGCACGCACAGGCACTGGGGTCAAGCTGTAAGCGCCTGTTTCACGCGGATTTAATTGGGCATTTACGTTACGAATCTTGTCGTATTTTCGACGCTTCAAGCGCTGGCGATCAGGCCTCTTATCCACAGCTGCAACCGATCCCAGCATTGCCCCAGCCAGCTGCCCGCAGGCACGGCCTCAAGCGCCACCAGTGGCTGGCTGCCCAGCAGCTGGTCGCCGTCGTACAGGGTCAGTTCGCCTACCAGGCCGCCTTCGGCCAGCGGCGCCTTGAGCGGTTCATTCACGTTGAGCTGGGTGCGCGGATGGCGTTGGTGGTTCACCGGCAGAGTCAGCACCACGTCCTTGGCCAGGCCGACGTTGACGCTGGCGCTGCTGCCCAGCCACACCCTGGGGGTGGCGAGTGGCTGGCCGGCGGTGGCGTAGGTCTGGGTGTCGAAGAAGCGGAAGCCGTAGCCCATGAGTTTCGCGCTGGCCTCGGCCCGCGCCCGCTCGCTGGGGGCGCCGAATACCACGCTGATCAGGCGCCGGCCATTGCGCACCGCCGAGGTCACCATGCAGTAGCCGGCGGCCTCGGTGTGGCCGGTCTTCAGGCCGTCGTAGCTGGGGTCGCGCCACAGCAGCAGGTTGCGGTTGGCCTGGCGGATGCCGTTCCAGGTCAGGTATTTGTGTGCGTACAGCTCGTAGTAGCCGGACTCGTCGTCGATGATCGCCCGCGCCAGGATGGCCATGTCGTGGGCCGAGGAATAGTGGTCGGGCAGCGGCAGGCCGGTGGGGTTGGCGAAGTGCGTGTTGTGCATGCCCAACGTGTCGGCGGCGGCGTTCATCAGCGGCACGAAGCTGTCGGTGCTGCCGGCGATGTGCTCGGCCACGGCGACGCTGGCGTCGTTACCTGAATCAATGATGATGCCGCGCAGCAGGTCGTGCGCGCTGACCTGGCTGCCGGGATCGAGGAACATCCGCGAGCCGCCGGTGCGCCAGGCGTTTTCGCTGATCTGCACCAGGTCTTCGGGCTTCAGCCGCCCGGCCTGCATTTCGCGGGTGGCCAGGTAGGCGGTCATCAGTTTGGTCAGGCTGGCGGGCGGCAGGCGCTCATCGCCGGCGTGCTCGGCAATCAGGGTGCCGGTACGCGCGTCCATCAGCACCCAGGCCTTGGCGTCCAGGCTCGGCGGGCGTGGCACCAGCGGCGCGGCGGGCGCGGGCTGGGCGAACACGGCATAGGGGCAGGCGAGCAGGATCAACACGATCAGGGTGCGCAGGAGCAGGCGTTTCACGGCAGTGGGGCCTCGGTGGGGAAGGGGGCCGAGACTGTGGCGGGGGCTGCCTGGGGGCTCAACTTAACCTGGGTTAAGTAAAATTAATGAACATTGGGGTTGATCGCGGACGCAGCCTTCGGCAGCTGCTACGGGCGGGTGTTGGCACACTGGCGTCAAGTCGCACAATGAATGCTGACCTGAGCACCGCCACCCTCTGCGTTGCCGATGTGCAAGGTGTAGCCATGCAAGCGCACGATCGCCGCCACCAGTGACAGCCCCAGGCCATGCCCGGGCTGCGCGTCGGCGCTGGGCCCGCGGTAGAGGCGGCGGATGACCAGGCTGCGTTCCGCCGGGGCAATGCCGGGGCCGGTGTCGAGGATGTCCAGGGTCATCTGTCGCCCCTGGCAGCGGGCGCGCAGGACGATGGCGCCGCCCGCCGGGGTGAACTTGATGGCATTGTCCAGCAGGTTCACCAGCGCTTCGAACAGCAGCGCCACGTCGCCCATCAAGGTCGGCAGCGGGCCTTGAATGTCCAGTGTCAGGGTCTGCTGGCGCTCAAGGGCCAGGGGCTCGTAGAACTCGTGGGCCTGTTGCAGCAACTCCACCGGCGAGTAGGGCTGGAAGGCGCCACGCCGGCGCGTGTCTTCCAGCTCGGCCACGCGCAGCAGACCCTGGAAGCGCACCATGATCGACTCGCTTTCGGCCAGCGCCTGTTCCAGGGTGGCACGCTGGGGCGCGTCCAGCGGCATCTGGTCCAGCTGGTGCAGGCGCGCGCGCAGGCGCGTCAGCGGCGTGCGCAGGTCATGGGCAATGCCGTCGCACACGCCTTTCACCTCCAGCATCAGCTGTTCGATGTGGTCGAGCATGGTGTTCACCGCGCTGGCCAGCATGTCCAGTTCGTCGCGCCGTGGCGACAGCGGCAGGCGGTCGGCGAGGTTGCCCGACACCACGCTCTCGGTGCTGCGCTGCAAGCCTTGCACGCGCTTGAGCGGGCGCCGGCGTAACAGCCACCAGCCGATCAGGCCGGGTATCAGTGTCAGCGACAGCCCCCACGCCAGCGCCTGCTGGATGATGCCGCCCACCGCCGACACCGAGCCGCCGTCGCGGGCCAGCACCAGCATGCGCCCGTCGCCGCGGTGCACCAGCAGCGCGTAGCTGCTGCGCGGTTCTTCGCTGGCCTGGGCCACGCTCAGGCCCTTTTGCAGGTAGTGCACCTGGCCGTCGTCGGCGAGGCTGGCGCGCAGTTTCAGCAGGTCGCCGGCCAAGTGCCGGCCCTCGGCGTCGAACAGGCCGTAGGCGTCGATGTTGGGGGTGGAATAGGCTTCGCTGGCGGCCAGTTCGCCCAGCAGGTTGTCGTCGTCGACCTTGGCGTAGTAGTGCGCGCGCTGCATCAGCGTGCGCTCGGCGATGCTGCCCAGGTACTGCGAGATCTGCCAGTACAGCACGCCGGTGAACAGCGCGCCCCAGGCCACGAAGAACAGCGCGTAGAAGCCGATCAGGCGGCTGCTGGACGAGCCCCAGGGTTCAAGCGCGGGGCGCGAGGACATAGCCGGTACCCCTGACGGTCTGGATGATGGGCGAGTGCTCGCCCTCGATTTTCTTGCGCAGGCGGCCCAGGTGCACGTCGATGATGTTGGTGCCCGGGTCGAAGTGGTAGCCCCACACCTCCTGGAACAGCATGGTGCGCGTCACCAACTGGCCGGCGTTGCGCATCAGGTAGTTGAGAATCTTGAACTCGGTGGGCAGCAGGGCGATGTGCTCCTCGCCCCGGTTGAGGCGGTGCTCCACCAGGTCCAGGCACAGGTCGCCCACCTGCAGGCGCGGATGGCTGGCGCCGTTGGCGGGGCGGCGCAGCAGCACTTCCAGGCGCGCCACCATTTCCACCGGCGAGAACGGCTTGGTCAGGTAGTCGTCGCCGCCCGAGCGCAGGCCGCGCACGCGCTCGTCCACGTCCGACAGGGCGCTGATCATCAGCACCGGCGTGTGAATGTCCAGGCTGCGCAGGGTGCTGACGATGGTCAGGCCGTCGAAGTCGGGCAGCATGCGGTCCAGGGTAATGGCATCGTGGCCGCCGGCAATTGCCCGGGCCAGGCCTTCGCGGCCGTTGGCGCACCATTCCACGGTAAAGCCGTGCAGGCTCAGTTCGGTCATGATGACGTGGGCGGTCACTTCGTCGTCTTCGATGACCAGGGCGCTGCTCATGGGGGAATCCTCTGTTGCTCCGCGATTTTTCGGGGTGGCCATTGTAAAGGCTTGGCTACCCTAGGGAGACCGCGCGTCGGGCTCTATTAAATTTTAATTTAATCGACTTAATTCAGTTGCTTGCACGCGCAAGGGTTTAATGGGCTACCCCCGTGAACCGAGGTTGGCCCTGCCGTGAACCGTCGCAATTTTCTCGGCCTGATCAGCGCCGTGTCCCTGATGTCGCCCGCCTGGCTGCTGGCCGCGCCGTTGCCGGGTGTCAGCCATTGCCAGGTCAGCCACCATGGCGGCGTGACCAGCCTGGTGCTGGACCTGGCCGGCAAGGTTGAGTACCAGGTGTTTACCCTCAGCGGCCCCGACCGTGTGGTGATCGACCTGCACGGCGTGGCGGCGCACTTGCCGCCGGCGGCGCTGAATTTTGCCGGCACGCCGGTGCAGGGCTTGCGCAGCGGCCCCACCAAGACCGGCCTGCGCCTGGTGCTGGACATGCACCAGCCAGCCCACGCCCAGGCGCGCTTGGTGCCGCTGGCCGGCGGGCATCAACGCCTGGTAGTGGATTTGCCGGTGGGCAAGGCGGCTGCCGTGCTGGCGCGCCATGCCCCCCGCCAGCGCCCGGCGATCATTGCCATCGACGCCGGCCATGGCGGCAAGGACCCCGGCGCCGTGGGTGGCGGCAAGCACTACGAGAAGACCGTGGTGCTGGGCATCGCCAGCCTGCTGCACCAGCAATTGGCCAAGGACCCGCGCTTCACCCCGACCATGAGCCGCGACAGCGATTTCTTCGTGCCGCTGCACCAGCGCGTGCTGCTGGCGCACCAGCGCCGCGCCGACATGCTGGTGTCGCTGCACGCTGACGCGGCGCCATCACGTTCAGCCCGTGGCGCCTCGGTGTACGTGCTGTCGCCCCACGGCGCTACGTCGGCCATGGCGCGCTACATCGCCGAAAGCGAGAACAGCTCCGACGCCTACGCCGGGGTGTTCGACAACAGTTTGAGCAACGACGACCCCATGGTCTCCCGGGTGTTGGTGGACATGTCGATGAACGCCACCATCGCTTCCAGCCTCGACCTGGGCCGCACGGTGCTGGGGCATTTCAAGCAGGTCACCAACATTCACCAGCGCCGCGTGGAACAGGCCGGGTTCGCGGTGCTGAAGTCGCCGGACATCCCGTCGATCCTGGTGGAGCATGGATTCATGAGCAACCCGTACGACTGCGGGCGCTTGATCGACCACCGCCACCAGGTGGAACTGGCGCAGGCGCTGCATGCGTCGATTGGCGATTATTTCCGCAAATACCCGGTGCGGGTGGCGTAGCAGCTGCCGCAGGCTGCGTCTTGCCTGCGCGGTGCATCAGGCGCACCGCGACGCCCATGACGCGGCCTGCGGCCGCTGCTACAGGGGCCCTGCGTAGCAGCTGCCGCAGGCTGCGTCTTGCCTGCGCGGTGCATCAGGCTCACTGCGGTGCCCATGACGCGGCCTGCGGCCGCTGCTACAGGGGCCCTGCGTAGCAAGCTGCCGTCAGGCGGCGTCCAGGCATGGCGGAGCGCCGTGGTGCACCCGCACGCGGTGTCAGACGTGGAACCACGCCAACCCACCCAGCACCAGGCTCAGGGCGGCGGCGCCCAAGGACATTTTTTCCAGCCACTCCTTGCGCGTCAGCAAAGTCATGGCCGCCAGCGAGATCGCGATCTGGATCGCCATCATCGCCTGGGCCCAGCGGTGGTGCTGGTGCAGGATGGTCTCGGACTTCACGTCCCACTCGGCCGCTTCCTTCTCCATGGCCTCGGCCTTCTGCCGCGCCTCTTCCTTCTGCTGCTTGTAGCGCGCTACCTCGGCCTGGTAGTGGGCAACGTCCATGCCCGGGATGTGGCTGGCCAGGTCGGCCAGGTTCTGCCGGCTGGACTTGGCCTGGTAGTAGTTCCACTGGTTGGCGGCTTCTGTTTTCTTGATGGCGGCGTTGTTCTTGTTCATCGCCGCCTCGCTCTCGGTGGAGCCGGCCTGGTAGCTGAGCAGCGCGCCGATGGTGGCCATGACCGCCGTCATCACCGCGATCTTGCTGGCGAAGCTGTCGCCACGGTGGTGGGCGTGCTCGACGTGTTCTTCATGGGGGGAGGGGACTTCGAACGACTCGGACATGGTGCTCGGGCTGCCTTGGGGGGTGGAAACGCGGGCGCGAATATAGGGTAAAACCCTGCGCCCGCCTAGCGGCCCAAAGGCCGCACCCTGCAAGTTTCATGCGGCCCGCGTTACGGCAGATGCGCGCGGTCCTGCTCGCCGCTGTCGGACTCGAACAGCGTTGCCAATTCGCCCCGCGCCTCTTGCGCGGTCTGCATTACCTTGGCCGCGTCGTCGCGCACCAGGTACTGGGCGGCCAGCACCTGTTCGTCGTGCTGCTTGAAACGCTGGATGCGCCAGTCGGCCTGCTCCTGGGTCAGGCCCAGGCCTACCAGCGTGCGGCGGCTCATCTCCAGGCTGGAGTAGTAGGTTTCGCGAATGGCCACGGCCCCGGCGTCCACCAGGCGGTGCACGTGCTGGCGGTTGCGGGCGCGGGCGATGATCTTGATGTGCGGGTACAGGCGGTGCACAAGCTCGGCGGTCTTGATGTTGGTCTCGGGGTCATCGGTGGCGATGATGAAGTATTCAGCCTCGCCCACCTTGGCCGCGCTGAGGATCTCCGGGCGCAGCGGGTCGCCGTAGAACACCGGCACGTTGCCGAAGCTGCGGGTCAGCTCGATGGTGTCCACCGAGGTGTCCAGGGCCACGAACGAGACGTTCTGCGCGCGCAGGATACGCGAGACGATCTGGCCCATGCGGCCCATGCCGGCGATGACCACGCGCGGCGCGTCGGCGTCGATGGCCTTGAGGTGCTCGGGCACCGGCTTCACCGGCTTGGGCTGCGCCTTGATATAGCGCGCGCAGGCCAGCAGCAACAGCGGCGTCACCGCCATGGACAGGGTGATGGTCAGCAGCAGGGTGTCGAACAGGTGCTGGTCGAACAGGCCCTCGTCCTTGCCGATCTTGAACACCACGAAGGCAAACTCGCCGCCGGCCGCCAGCACCACGCCCAGGCGCACCGCACTGAGCTTGCTCAAGCCCCCGGCCAGGCGACCGATGAACAGCAACAGCGGCAGCTTGATGGCGATCAACAGCAGCATCAGCCCCAGCACCGTGGCCGGCGCATCCAGCAGCAACTGCAGGTTGGCGCCCATGCCCACGCTGATGAAGAACAGCCCCAGCAGCAGGCCCTTGAACGGCTCGATCTGCGATTCCAGCTCATGGCGGTATTCCGAATCCGCCAGCAGCAGGCCGGCCAGGAAGGCGCCCAGGGCCATGGACACGCCGGCCAGGTCCATCAGCCACGCCGTGCCGATCACCACCAGCAGCGCGGTGGCGGTGGACACCTCCGGCAGGCCGGTGCGGGCCACGGCGCGGAACACCGGGCGCAGCAGGTAGCGGCCGCCGATCACCACCACGGCGATGCTGCCCAGCACCCGCAGGCCATGGTTGAGGCTGTCGCCTGGCGCCGTGTCATGGTCGCCGGTGGCCAGCAGCGGCACCAGCGCAATCAACGGAATGGCGGCGATGTCCTGGAACAGCAATATGGCAAATGCCAGCCGCCCGTGGGGGCTGTTCAGCTGCTTGCTCTCGGCCAGGCTCTGCAGCCCGAACGCCGTGGACGACAACGCCAGGCCCAGGCCCAGCACCACCGACGTGGGCAGCGGCTGGCCAAAGCCCAGCATCGCCACGCCGCCAATCACCGCGCCGGTCAACAGCACCTGCGCCAGGCCAACGCCGAACACCGACTTGCGCATCACCCACAGCCGCCGCGGCGACAGCTCCAGGCCGATGATGAACAGCAGCAGCACCACGCCCAGCTCGGAGATATGCGACACGCTCTGCGGGTTGCCGATCAGGCCCAGCACCTGCGGGCCGATGATCACCCCCGCGAACAGATACCCCAGCACCGCGCCCAGTTGCAGGCGCTTGGCAAGCGGTACGGTGATGACGGCGGCGAACAGAAAGACCACGGCGGCTTGTAGCAGGCTCCCTTCTTGGGGCATTGGGTTACTCCTGGGTGGTGAGGCGAAACGGGTAGTCTACTGGTTTTATGACGCCCCTTTATATTATGCAGGTGGGTAGGTAGGACCAACCTACAGGCGCTATGCCGCGTCTCAACTGATGCCTCGATAAAGTTCTTGCTGTTAGAACATGGCCTCAACCCATCCCCACCACATGCGCCACCCCCTGCGCCCGCACATAAACCCGGCTACCCACCCCAGGCACCTCCACCCCGGCGCTGCGCAGTCGCAATGGCGTTGTCCGGGCTGAATCCAGCTGCACTGTCAGCGTCCAGCTGTTGCCGATGAAGTCAGTCTCGCTGACCACCCCGCGCACCGCGCCCGGCGTTTCATCGCACAGGTGCAGTTGCTCCGGCCGCAGCATGATCTGGGCGCTGCCGTGCAGGCTGGGGTCACGCACCGGCAGGTTGCCCAGCGCGCAGCTAGCCAGGCCGTGGGCGAGCTGGGCGGGGAGCAGCACGGCGTCGCCGAGGAACAGCGCGGTCTGGGCGTCGTTGGGGTGGCGGTAGAGTTCCAGCGGTGGGCCGGCCTGCACCAGCCGGCCCTGGCGCATCACGGCCAGCTGGTCGGCGAACGACAGTGCTTCGCCCTGGTCGTGGGTGACCAGCACGGTGGTGATGCCGGCCTCGCTCAGCAGTTGTGCCACGGCCTTGCGCATGGAGGCGCGCAGGCCGGTGTCCAGCGCCGAGAAGGGCTCGTCCAGCAGCATCAGCTGCGGGCGCTGAGCCAGGGCGCGGGCCAGGGCCACCCGTTGCTGCTGGCCGCCGGACAGCTCGTGGGGCCAGCTGTGCAACAGGCGTCGGTCGAGGGCCACGCGCTCCAGCAGCGCCTCGACCTGGGTGCGCTTGGCGGCGGTGCTGCCAGGCAGGCCGAAGCCGATGTTGGCGGCCACGTCCAGGTGCGGAAACAGCGCGCCGTCCTGCGGTACGTAGCCGATCTGGCGTTGGTGGGCGGGTACCTCGCGGCTGCCGTCAGCCAGCGCCTGGCCGCCGAGGCTGATGCTGCCCTGGTCGGGGAACTCGAAGCCGGCAATCAGCCGCAGCAGGGTGGTCTTGCCCGAACCCGATGGCCCGACGATGGCCGTGCGGCTGCCGCTGGGTACGTTGAGGCTGACGTCGGCGAGGGCGGTGAAGGCGCCGAAACGCTTGTGCAGGTGGTGCAGTTCAAGGGCGCTCATCGGCCGGCGGTCCGTTTTGATTGTTGGTAGAGGAGGGCGGTCAGCGGCAGTGACAGCACAATCATGATCAGCGCATAGGGCGCAGCGGCGGCATAGTCGATCTCGCTGCTCATGGCCCAGAAGCCGGTGGCCAGGGTACGCGTGCCGCTGGGGGCCAACAGCAGGGTGGCGGTGAGCTCGTTGCAGATGGCCAGGAACACCAGCGCCGCACCCGCCGCTGCGCCCGGGGCGGCCAGGCGCAGGGTGACGCGCCACAGCGCCTGGGCCGGCGAGCGGCCCAGGCTGCGGGCGATGTTCTCCAGTTCCACCGGCGCCTGGGCAATGCCGGCGCGCAGGCTGACCAGTGCCCGCGGCAGGAACATCAGCAGGTAGGCCAGCAGCACGGTAAACAGGGTCTGGTACAGCGGCGGCGCCAGGTGGATGGTCAGCGTTACCAGCGCCAGCGCCACGACAATGCCCGGCAGCGAACTGGACAGGTAATTGCCGCCCTCCAGCAGCCGCTGCAGGCGGCTGGGCGCGCGCACCGAAAGCCACGCCGCCGGTATCGCCGCCAGGGTGGTCAACAGCGCGCCGGCGCTGGCCAGCAGCAGGGTCTGCCACAGGGCGCTCCACAGTTCGTCGTTGCGCCACACCTCCAGGCCGCCGGCCAGCAGCCAGCGGCCCAGGGTCAGCAGCGGCACGCCCAGCGTCAGCGCGCAGGTGGCCAGCATCAGGCCCAGGCCCAGCGCGGTGTCGCGGCGGTTCAGGCGCCAGCCGGGAAGCACGCGCGGGCTGCCGGAGCCCACCCGCGCGTAGCGGGCGTGGCCACGGCTGGCTGCCTCGACCGTCAGTAGCAACAGGCAGCACAACGCGAGCACGCCGGCCATCATGTTGGCGGCCGGGCCGTTGAACGAGGACTGGAACTGGTCGTAGATGGCGGTGGTGAAGGTGTCGAAACGAATCAGTGCGTACAGCCCGAACTCGGCCAGCAGGTGCAGGCCCACCAGCAACGTACCGCCGCTGATGGCCAGGCGCAGTTGCGGTAGCACCACGCGAAAGAACACTGCCCAGGGTTTGAGCCCCAGGGACTGGCCGACGTCTTCCAGGGCCGGGTCCAGGCGGCGCAGGGTGGCGGCCACGGGCAGGTACAGGAAGGGGAAATAAGCGATTACCGAGATCAGTACCGCCGCTGGTAAACCGTGCAAACCGGGCGCCACGCTGACCCAGGCATAGCTGTGCACGAACGCCGGGATGGCCAAGGGCGCGGTGGCCAGCAAGGCCCACATTCGCCGCCCGGGTAGCCGCGTGCGTTCGGTAAGCCAGGCCAGCGAAACACCCAGCAGGACGCACAGCGGCAGGGTCAGCAGCGTCAGCGCCAGGGTGTTGAACAGCAACTGTGCCATGCGCGGGCGCAGCACCAGGGCGGCAATGTTCTGCCAGCCCTGCTGCAGGGCCACCCCGGCGATGAAGCCCAGCGGCAGCAGCGCCAGCAGCGACATGCCAAGGGCAGCGCCCACCAGCCAGGCGTTGCGCCGCCGCTGGCGGCGGCGCAGGGGCAAGGCGGCCGCCGCTGCGGCGGCCTCGGTCAAGCCTGAAGATGGCAGCAATTTACAGCAGCCCGGCCTGGTTCATCAGCTCGACGGCCTTCTTGCTGTCGAGCTTGGAAACGTCGACCGCCGGCGCATCAAGCTCTGCCAGAGGCACCAGCTTGGGGTTGGAGGCTGCGCCCTGGCCCACCGCATATTCGAACGACTTGCCGTCCTTCAGTATGGCCTGGCCCTTGGCACTGGTGATCCACTTGAGCAGCGCCTGGGCCTGTTCCTGGTGCTTGCTGGACGCCAGCACGCCGCCACCGGACTGGCTGACAAAGGCGCCCGGGTCCTGGTGCTTGAAGTAGTGCAGGGCGGTGTTCTTGCTGTTTTCACCGGTCTTGGCCTGGTCGACGAAGCTGTAGTAGTGGTAGATCACCCCACCTTCCGTTTGCCCGGCGTTGACTGCCTTGAGCACCGCGCTGTTGCCGCGGTAGGCGGTGGCGTTGGCTTTCATACCCTTGAGCCAGTCCAGCGTGGCGGCTTCACCCTTGAGCGCCAACACCGCGGCGACGATGGCCTGGAAGTCGGCGCCCGCCGGCGAGGCGGCCCAGCGGCCTTTCCAGGCGGGGGTGGCCAGGTCCATCAGCGAGGCGGGCAGTTGGTCGGCCTTGAGCTTGTCCTTGTTGTAGACGAACACCGTGGAACGCGCGGCAATGGCTACCCATTTGCCTTGGGCGGGGCGGTAGGGGGCACCCACCTGCTCCAGGGTGGTGGGCGCCACGGGGGCGAACAGGCCGGCGTTCTGTACCAGCATCATCGCTGGCGAGTTCTCGGTCAGGAACACGTCGGCGGGCGACGCCGCGCCTTCCTGCACCAGCTGGTTGGCCATCTCGGTGTCGTCGCCATTGCGCAGGGTGACCTTGATGCCGGTGTCCTGGGTAAAGCCTGCGACCCAGGCCTTGGTCAGGGTTTCGTGTTGGGCGTTGTACACCACAAGGTCGGTGTCTTGCGCCAGGGCATGGCTGGCGCCAAACAGCGTGCAGGCCAGCACCGTGGTTTTCAACAGGGGAAGGGAAGGCTTCATGTACCGTGGCTCCAGGGTTGTTATTGTCTGAAAAAGAATAATCCAATAAGAATCATTTGCATGATTATTCAGGCCGGACGGTAGGGTTTCAGATGACAAAAAAGCGTCAAGACGGCAGTGGTTTTTTGTCAATGTATCGAGTTTGTTTCCAAATCCTGCGAGCAAACCGGTGGAACGCGGGTCACAACTGACAAGGACGGCGTTGCCGTTCGCAACCTGGAGACGATGCCATGCAGAGATACTTTGCCAAGCTGACCCTGGTCGCCGTGCTGATGTCGAGCCTGGGCGGTTGCTGGATTTTTGACCCGCACCACGGCGGCGGCGGAGGTGGCCACGGTGGTGGCGGCATGAGTGGCCCAGGCGGTGGTGGCCCAGGCGGTGGCGGTGGGCCAGGCGGCAATGGCGGCGGCGGTGGCCCAGGTGGCGGTTCGCGTTGACCGGCACTTTTCGCCAGGCAAAAGAAAGCCCGCAACGAGGCGGGCCAAATGAATCATCACAAAGGAGTGGGTGTACTTTGCACCTTGTTTTGTGAAGGCGATGTGAAAAGCCGCCAAGGTGAAAATACTTTCATTACGGCGGCTTTTTTTGATCCCTGTAGCAGCGGCTGTTTGTGTGGGAGCGGGCTTGCCAGCGAGCTTTTGGGGCATAAAACGGTCGCTGGCAAGCCAGCTCCCACAATGCCTGCTACGGCTTATTCGAACTGCGGCTGGAATTTCTTCACCGCAGCCAGCGCGCAGCCTTCGTCCTTGTCCCCGCCCGGCGCGCCGGAAACGCCCAGGCCGCCCAGCACCTGGCGGTCGGCCTTGCGCAGGGTCACCCCACCTGGAATGAACAGCACCTGCGGCACGGTATTCAACGCACCGTTGGCGGGGCCGTCGAGCTTGGCCGCCAGCAGCTCGCTGATGGTGTCCTTGTCGAACGCCTGGCCGTAGGAGAACGCGGTGTAGGCCTTGCGGTACGACACCGACAGCGACTGCAGCGGCACCGTGTCGCCCTTGATAACCGCCTGGGCATGGCCCGATGGGTCAACCACCGTGGCGGTCACCGACCAGCCTTTGGCGGCGCAGGTCTGCACCGCCTCGGCAGCCAGTTGCTGGGCTACCTGCCAGGGCAGTTTCTGGCTACTGACCAGGTGGCTGGGGGCGGCCTGGGCGCATAGGGTGGCCAGCGTCAGAACCAGGGTGGCGCCGGTGCGCAGCAGGGGGGAGGTAGGCATGGCAGTTTCCTTTTCGAGGTTGATGAAAATCCTTTCACTCGCCGTGGCGAAATCAGTTCCCAATACTGGCCTGGCGTCCGGAACCTTCACTGAGATCGGGTTTCAGACGCTTTGACCAGGCCCGATGCTGTTGCTCGGGTTTTTTTCAGCATCGGCCTGAAACCGGTTTCAGTCAAATCCGGAGATGAAGTGTGAAAACGTCCGCAAGCCTGTTGTTAACCGCAGGGCTGTTGCTGGGCAGCGCCCTGCCAGCCTTTGCCGAAACCGTCGACCGCAGCAGCATTCCCATCGGCTCCCTGGACGAGGTGGCCGCGTTCCAGGGCCTGGGCCCGTCCGGTATCGTCGTCACACCGTCGGGGCGCACCTTCATCGGCTTTCCCCGCCACGCCATCAACCACAGCGGCATGACCCTGGGCGAGCTGGTGGGCGGCAAGCTGGTGCCCTACCCGGACGCGGCCACCAGCCTGCCGTCCGACCGCAGTGACGCGCAAAAGCTGATTTCCGTGCACGGCATGACCACCGACACCCAGGGCCGCCTGTGGCTGATCGACGATGGCAAGCGCGGCGGCATCCACGGCATCAAGCCCGGCGCCGCCAAGGTGGTGGGCATCGACCCGCAGACCAACAAGGTATTCGCCACGGTGGTGCTCAAGGACGCCCTGCGCCAGGACAGCCACATGAACGACCTGCGCATCGACCTCACCCATGGCGCCCAGGGCACCGCTTACGTCGCCGACTCGTCCTTTGGCGAAGCCCCGGCCATTGTCGTCGTCGACCTGGCCACCGGGCACCAGCGTCGGGTGTTGAGCAAAGACCCGTCGGTGCTGCCGCAGCAGGACTTCGTCACCCAACTGGACGGCGTGCCGATGCGCTACCAGGGCAAGGCCAGCGCCTTCCCCCATGGCGGCGTCGACAGCATCACCCTCAGCGCCGACAGTTCGCGCCTGTATTACTCGCCGCTGACCAGCCGCCACCTGTGGAGCATTCCCACCGCCGCCCTGGCCAACTTCGACTACAGCGACAAGCAGCTCGCCGCGCAGATTCGTGACGAAGGCGAGAAGGTCATGACCGACGGCATCGCCACCGACGCCCAGGACCGCATTTACCTGACCGACTCCGAACACCGGCAGATCCTGCGCCGCTGGCCCGACGGCCACTTCGACGTGGTGCTGCGCGACCCGCGGCTGGTATGGCCGGACGGCATCTTCGTGGCCGGCAACCAGGTCTACGTGACCCTGGGCCAGTGGGACCGCCTGGGCCAGCACAGCGACACCCGCAAGCCGCCATACCTGCTGATTCGCACGCCCATCGACGGCACGCCGGTGTACGACGCGCAACCGCAATGATTGCTCACTGACATGGAGGCACCCCCCGCAATGAACGCGATAAAACCCATGACCCTGGCGCTGCTGGCAGTAGCCACTGCCGCTAACGCCCAGCCAGCCCCGGTGCAACAGGGCGAGCTGGTGGCCGCCCTGCAGAACACCGAAGCCAGCGGCATTGTCGTCACCCCCGGCGGCCGCACCTTCCTGACGCTGCCCCGGGCCGGCAGCAACCACACGTTCCCGTCGGTCGTCGAGCTGGTGAAAGGCAAGCAGGTGCCGTTCCCGGACCTGGCCACCACCACCGACACGGGCAAGCCGCTCACCGACTGGCTGGTGTCGCCCCTGGGCGTGACGCTTGCCGGCAATACCCTGTGGGTGCTGGACGAAGGCAAGCGCCCGGGCATCGACGGCATTCCCGACGGCTCGGCGAAGCTGGTGGGCATCGACATCACCAGCCGCAAGGTGCTCAAGACCATCGTCTTCCACAAGCCGTTCCTGCGTGACAGCGTGCAGCTCAACGACCTGCGCATCGACCCCGACCACGGCGCCCAGGGCACGGTGTACATCTCCAACAACGGTTTCTCCAGCCCCTCGGACTGTTCGCTGATTGTGGTGGACATTGCCAGCGGCAAGATGCGCGAGCTGTTCCACAACCTGCCACAGACCTCGCCGGCGCCCGGCTACATGACCTACGTGGAGGGCCAGCCCCACGCCTACAGCCTCGACCACCCGAGCATGCCCCAGGGCGGGGTGAATGGCATCGAGCTGTCGCCCGACCACAAGAAGCTGTACTGGACCATCCCCACCAACCCCAACTACTACAGCATCGACACCGCCGCGCTCAGCGACTTCAACCGCCCCGAGGATGCGCTGGTCAAGGACATCCATTTCGAAGGCCAGACCGCCTCCAACGGCGGCATTGCCGTGGACGCCAAGGGCACCCTGTACTTCGGCGACGCCTCGCGCTACTCCATCATCAGCCGCGACACTGCCGGCCAGTTCGCCCTGGTGGGCCGCGACCCGCGGCTGATCTGGCCAGACGGCCTGTACTGGCAGGGCGGCTACCTGTACGTCACGGTGGGGCAGTGGCAGCGGGTGCCGGGGCTGCACGGTGGCAAGGACCTGCGCACTGCGCCGTACAACATCCTGCGCTTCAAGACTGCTCTGTAAAAACTGCGTGTCAGGGTTGTTACCCACTGGCTACGCGGCTACCAGGCTCTATGCTGGACAGTGCGAAAGCGCAGGCGATAAGGTGGTCGCCACGCCGGGCGGAACCTTCCAACCCGGCGCATTCGTTCATGCATGAGCCTCAAGGAGCCGACGGTGAGCTTGCACACAGAACGGCTGGCCGGCGCTGCCAACGACGGTCCGTTGGGCGCCCCCACCGGCGCGGTGGCGGCGCTGCTGGCCACCGAATGGGCGCAGGCCCTGCGATTGCGGCAGCCGTTGTCGTTGATCGTGGTGGCGATTGATCACTTCCCCGCATTCTGCCGCCAGCACGGGCGGGAGCAGGGCGATGCACACCTGCGGCACGTCGGCCTGTTGCTGGAGGCCATTGCCCGGCGTGCCCGCGACAGCGCCGGGCGCTGTTCGGCGGATGCCTTTGTGCTGCTGCTGCCGGAAACCCCGGCGGATGGCGCGCAGCTGGTCGCCCAGCGCTGCCACCAGGCCATTGGCGCAGCCCAGGCCGAGCACGGGCTGAGCGCCAGCATTGGTGCGGGCACGCTGATACCCCGCAGCGAGGCGGGGCATTCGGCGTTTTTCAATGCGGTAGCGCAGTTGTGCGACGAAGCCGCCCGGGCGGGCGGCGATCGCGTGGCGACGCGGCATTTCGGCCAGTCCAGCAGCGGCGCCATGCGCGCCTGAAGGCGGGGGAACCCGCTGCTTCAGCAGATGCACATGTGGGAGCTGGCTTGCCAGCGAGCTGTTGAGGCCCTAAAGGCTCGCTGGCAAGCCAGCTCCCACAAGGGCAGTGCCAGCGACGTCTTGCAAAGGCACGATCAGTTAGGCGGAGCTGCGGCGCTGTCGCCGTCATCATCATCGTCGTCATCGTCATCACTGGTGCCAGCGCCGCCTGACGTGTCCTGCTTGCCGCTGTAGCCACCGCCGCCATTGTCGGTGCCGCCACTGCGGCCTGGGTCGGCGCCTTGGGTGCGCGGGTCTGCGCCTGGGCTGGAAGGCGAGGCGTCGGTGCCGTTGTTGATGGAAATGTCGGACGCCGCCAGGGCAACCGCCGAGGTGGCAGACAGCAGGCTGGCAACCGCCAGGGTGAGCATGGTTTTCCTGAACATGGTGGCGCTCCCTCGATGATGACGTTTCACCAGCTTAGGCACGCGCCGACGCGCCGTCGATCCAATCCTGCGACCGACGGCGATGTTTCATGTTACCGGCGGTCAACCCACACGGTTTGGGCGTTGCAGAACTCGCGCAGGCCGAAGTGCGACAACTCGCGGCCGAAACCGCTCTTCTTCACGCCGCCGATGGCGACGCGGGGGTCGGAGGCGCAGTAGCCGTTGATGAACACGCCACCGGTGTCCAGCTCTGCGGCCAGGCGCTTGGCCAGGTTGACGTCGGCGGTCCAGACGCTGCCGGCCAGGCCGAACTCGCTGTCGTTGGCCAACTCAACCGCATGGGCGGCGTCGCGGCAGGCAATGATCGAGGCCACCGGGCCGAACAGCTCCTGCTTGAACGAGGTCATCTCGCTGGTCACGTCGCCCAGGATGGTCGGCGCGTAGTAGTTGCCCACGCCGTCCAGCTTGTGCCCGCCCAGCAGCAGGGTGGCGCCTTCGGCCAGGGTCTGTTGCACTTGGCCATCCAGCTCGTCGCGCAGGTCGTAGCGGGCCATGGGGCCGATGTAGTTGCCTTCCACCAGCGGGTCGCCGACCTGCATGGCCTTGACCGCAGCCACCAGTTTCTCGGTGAAGGCCGGCAGCACGCTGTCTTCGATGATGAAGCGCTTGGCGGCGATGCACACCTGGCCAACGTTCTGGAAACGGCCGATGGCGGCGGCTTTCACCGCTTCGTCGAGGTCGGCGTCGGCCAGCACGATGAACGGGTCGGAGCCACCCAGTTCCAGCACGCATTTCTTCAGCGCGGCACCCGCCTGGGAGGCGATGGCGGCGCCAGCGCGCACGCTGCCGGTGACGGTGACGGCGGCAATGCGCCCATCATTGATGGCGCTGGAGACGCCGTCGTTGCCCACGTTCAGCACCTCGAACGCGCCTTCCGGCAGGCCACCTTCACGCAGGGCCTGGGCCAGCAGCAGGGCGCTGCCCATCACGTTCGGCGCGTGTTTGAGCACGTAGGTGTTGCCGGCCAGCAGAATCGGCACGGCACCGCGCAGCACTTGCCAGATGGGGAAGTTCCACGGCATCACGGCCAGGATCGGGCCAATCGGGCGGTACTCGATGAAGGCCTTGTCGCCCGGCACCTGGGTCGGTTCCGGGGCCAGCAGCTCAGGGCCCTGGGCGGCATACCATTCGCACAGGCCGGCGCATTTTTCCACTTCGGCGCGGGCTTGCAGAATCGGCTTGCCCATTTCCAGGGTCATGCTGCGGGCCAGCGCTTCGCTGTTGTTGCGCAGCGCTGCGGCTACGTTCACCAGCACTGTGGCGCGCTCGGCCACCGACACCTGGCGCCACTGGCGGTAGGCGTCGGCGCTGCGGCCCAGGGCCTGGTCCAGCTGGGCGGCGGTCTGGAACGGGTAGCGGGCCAGTTCTTCACCGGTGGCCGGGTTCAGGGAAACGGCGTAGTCGATAACGGCGGGGGCATTCATGGCAAACCTCCAAGGCAGTAGATGAGGGTTACCTTAGGCCCTTGTTGGCTTCATGAATAATGAATAATAATAAGTGAAACACTCACGAAGCGAGAAAGTAGTATGGACCTTACCCAGCTTGAACTGTTCAAGGCGGTGGCCGAGGAGGGCAGCATCACCGCCGCTGCCGCCAAGGTGCACCGGGTGCCGTCGAACCTGACCACGCGCATCAAGCAGCTGGAAAGCGAGCTGGGCGTGGACCTGTTCATCCGCGAGAAATTGCGCCTGCGGCTGTCGGCCAACGGCCACAGTTTTCTCGATTACACCCGGCGCATCCTCGACCTGGTGGACGAGGCCAGGCTGGCGGTATCCAGCGGCGAGCCCCAGGGCGTGTTCACCTTGGGTTCGCTGGAAAGCACGGCGGCGGTGCGTATCCCGCCCTTGCTGGCGGCCTACCACCAGCGCTACCCCAAGGTGGAGCTGGACCTGTCCACCGGGCCCTCGGGCGACATGATCGACGGCGTGCTGGCCGGACGCTTCGCTGCCGCGTTCGTCGACGGCCCGCTGCACCCGCTGCTCGACGGCATTTCGGTGTTCGAGGAAGAAATGCTGCTGGTGACCGCCAAGGGCCATGCGCCGGTGACTCGTGCCCTGGATGTGAGTGGCGAGACGGTGTACGCCTTCCGCGCCAACTGTTCGTACCGGCGGCACCTGGAAAGCTGGTTCATCGCCGACGGCGCCACTCCGGGGCGTATTTTCGAGATGGAGAGCTACCACGGCATGCTCGCCTGCGTCAGCGCCGGCGCCGGGTTGGCCATGGTGCCGCGCAGCATGCTGGAAAGCATGCCGGGCAGCAGCAACGTCAGCGCCTGGCCGCTGGGCGGTGAATACAGCTGGCGCCAGACCTGGCTGACCTGGCGCCGTGGCACGCGTTCGCCCAACCTGCTGGGCATGCAGGAAATGCTTGAAGCTCAGGCCTCGGCGGCCAGGCGCCCGGCGTAATCACGGGCGAACTGCGCGGCAATGCGCCCCGAGCGCGAGCCGCGCTGGGTGGCCCAACGCAAGGCCTCGACGTGGGCCTGGGCGTACGCATCCTGTGGCACGCCGCAGGTCGCCAGCCATTCGTTCACCGCGCCCAGGAATTCGTCCTGGGAGAAGGGGTAGAACGAGATCCACAGGCCGAAGCGTTCTGACAGCGAGATCTTTTCTTCCGATTCTTCGCCGGGGTGCAAGTCGCCGTTCTCACCGCGTTTCCAATTCAGGTTGTCGCTGGCGCGCTCGGCCATCAGGTGGCGGCGGTTGGAGGTGGCGTAGATCAGCGTGTTGGCCGCCTGCCCGGCCACCGAGCCATCGAGCACGGTCTTCAGGCTCTTGTAGCCAATGTCGCCTTCTTCGAAGGACAGGTCGTCGCAGAACAGAATGAAGCGCTCGGGGCGGCCGGTGGTGAAGTCGAGGATTTGCGGCAGGTCGCCGATGTGCGCCTTGTCCACCTCGATCAGGCGCAGGCCCTGGCTGTGAAAGCGCTGCAGGCAGGCCTTCACCAGTGACGACTTGCCGGTGCCACGGGCGCCGGTCAGCAGCACGTTGTTGGCCGGGCGGCCTTCGACGAACTGGCGGGTGTTCTGCTCGATCAGGCGCTTCTGCCGGTCGATGTTCTGCAGGGCGTCAAAGCTGATCAGACTGGGGTTTTTCACCGCCCCCAGCACTGCCTGTTCCACACCGCGCACGCGCCGGTAGTGCCATTGGAAGGCGATAGCATTGCTGTCGAACACCAGCGCCTGGTCGGGCGGGAAGGCGCGTTCCAGGCTGTTGGCGATGCGTTCGAGCTGGGCGAGCAGGGCGGTGGTATCGAGGGGTGTGGACATGGTGGTTTCACAAGGCAGGGAAGTCTGGGCACAAGCTTAGGGATAGGGCAAAGTGTGCGTCTAACGATAAAAGGGCGCCTGCATGCGCAAAATGGACATTGGCGACCATGGCGAGCCTGCGGACGCCCGCAGCGTTGCCGCCGTGGCCCTGGATTTCGACGACGGCCACTGGGTGGCCAACCACCGCCACCCTCAGGCGCAACTGCTGTATGCCACCCAGGGCGTACTGGTGGTGGGCAGCGCCGAGGGCCACTGGCTGGTGCCCAGCGACCGCGGGCTGTGGATACCGCCGGGGGTGGAGCACTGGACGCGGATGGTCGGCGCGGTGCGCGTGCGCACCTTGTACATCGAGCCGGCGCAGGTGCCCGCGCACCTGCCGGGCAGCTGCTGTGTGCTGGGGGTGTCGGCGCTGCTGCGCGAGCTGATCCTGGCGGCGGTGGCCATCCGCACCCCGCCCGCCGCCGATAGCCGCGATGGCCGGGTCATGGCACTGATGCTCGATGAGCTGAACCAGCAGCAGCCGTTGCCGCTGCACCTGCCGCACCTGCGGCACCCGGCGTTGCAGCCGTTGAGCGAGCAGATTCTGCAGGGCCAGGGCCTGGAATTGGAACTCAACGACTGGGCCGGGCAGCTCGGCGTGAACCCCAAGACCTTGCAGCGCTGGTTCGTGCGCGACACCGGTATGACCTTCGGCAAATGGCGCCAGCAGGCGCGCCTGCTCACCGCCCTGCAACGCCTGGCACTGGGCCACAGCGTGCTGGAGGTGGCGCTGGAAGTCGGCTACAACACCCCCAGCGCCTTCAGTGCCATGTTCCGCCGCCAGTTCGGCGTGTCGCCCAGTGAGTGGTGACGCCACGCAAACCCGGTAGCAGCAACTGTCTTTGTGGGAGCTGGCTTGCCAGCGAGCTTTTATGGCCCCAACATCTCGCTGGCAAGCCAGCTCCCACAAGAGGTAGCAGCAACTGTCTTGGAACCGCGTCGCCTTACCCCTGCAACCGCGCCAGGCGCTCGACGATAGACGGCCGTTGCGCACGCCACTCCTGGGCCGTGATGCCCAGCAACATCACGTCCAGCCGTTCGCCATCCTTGCACACGTTCTGCCGGCGCACACCCTCCAGCACGAACCCGAACTTCTGGTGCAGGCGCACCACCGCCGGGTTGCTGGCCAGCACTTCACAATTGAGCTTGGCCAGGCCCACGTCGTCGAAGGCATGGTCCAGCAGCCAGCATTCCACCTGGCTGCCCAACCCTTTGCCCTGCAGCTCGCTGTCCAGGTAGAAGGCCCAGTCGGCGCTCTGGTGCAGGGTGTTGATGGCGTTCAGCGAAACCAGGCCACGGGGCAGGTCGTCGACCATGACCACGAACACCGCCTGGCGTGCGTTGCCCGCCAGGCTGGCCAGCCACGCCTGGTGTTCGCCGGGGCTGATTTCGTGGTCGGTGTACATGTATTTGCGCACCTGGGGCTGGTTGCGCAGTTGGCGTACGCGCTCCTGCACTTGGGCGCTGGTGGCCAGAATCGGCACGAAGGCGATCATGCCAGGTAGTCCCGCGCCGCCTGCAGGATTTCATCCGACAGCGGATGCCCCTCGGTGGCCCGCGCCAAAGTGATGGCACCGACCATCAGGGTGAATTCCATTAGCGCCGCCTGGCGGCGCTGCTCGGCCTGCTCCTGGCCCATCACCGCTTCGTAGTCGTCCAGCAAGGCGCCGACGCCATCGGTATAGGCCTGGCGCAGCGGGCTGGCGGTGGGCTCGCGGCACACATCGCCGGCAAAACCGACGGTGGGGCAGCCATCGCCCGGCGCGTCGCGGTTGCTGTCGGCCAGGTAGTTGTCGATCAATACGCGGCGGGCGCCCTTGCGGTCGCGGGTCGGTTCCGTGCGTTCGGCCCAGCGCTGCACGGACTGCTCGAAAGCTTGCTTGCAGGCCTGGGCGGCGAGGGCTTCCTTGGATTCGAAGTGGCCGTAGAAGCCACCGTGGGTGAGCCCGGCGGCGCTCATTACATCGGCCACGCTCAGGCCCTTGAGGCCGCGCTCGCGGAACAGGCGCGTGGCCACCTGCAGAATGATTTCACGGTTGCGTTCGGTTTGTTGGCGGGATACGCGGGGCATGATGATCTCGGCGTTGCTGAAGCAAAAAAGGGGCAGTTCATTGTTCGCGGGCGCGGCGCGCGGCGTACGCCAGCAGGTGCGTATAGGCCAGGCGCAGCACCGAGCGGTCCGGGGTTTCCACGTCTTCGGCGGGCCGGCGGCGCAGCAGGTCCCCCAGCAGGTGGTCAGCCTCGGTGGCATCGCCGCGTTCCACGTCACGCAGCATCGAGGCGGTGAGCGCCGATCCTGGCTGCGTCAGCACTTGCAGGAAGGCATCGCGCACCGCTTCGCGCGGCGGGTAACCGGCCCGGCGGGCAATGGCCGAACACTCTTCGAACAAATCGCAGATCAGGTCCTCGCCGCCTGCGGCCACCACGTCGCCGACGCTGGCACGCATCAGGCAGGTGATACCGCCGCCCGTGGCGATGAACAGCCACTTTTCCCACATCTCCTGAGTAATGTCCGGGCTCAGTTGCGCAGCGAAACCGGCGTGGTCCAGGGCCTCGAAGGCCGCTTGCACGCGGGCGCTGTCCTGGCCCACGCGGGCGCCAAACGCCAGGTCGTCGCGGTCGTTGAAGTGCACGATGGTGCCGTCGGCACGCTTGTCCAACGACACGAAGCACTTGCCGCCCAGCACCTTGTCGGCGCCGAAACGGGCATCCAGCAGGTCAAGGTGGCGCATGCCGTTGAGCAACGGCAGTATCAACGTGCCCGGCGCCACGGCCGGGGCTATGTCCGCCATCACGGCGTCCAGCTGGCCAGCCTTGCAGCTCAGCAGAATCAGCTCGAATGGGCTGTCGATGGCAGATGCCAGCAGCCACGGCACCCGGGCCAGGTTGATATCGCCCCGCGGGCTGCGCACTTGCAGCCCTTGCTCATCCAGTTGCTGGCCGCGCCCCGCGCGCACCAGGAAGGTGACGTCGCGCCCGGCCGCCAGCAAGCGCCCGCCAAAATAGCCGCCGACGGCACCGGCCCCCACGATCAAAATCCGCATGATCTCGTAGCTCCTTTTTCTGAGGTCCAGGTGGAAGGGCATTAATGCCCCCATAAAATATAGGCCGATCACCCTCGCAAGAATAGAGTGTGATCGACCTTTATTTTTTTACGGGTGAGGGGAACTTATGCCGGTCGCCAGTTCACCCCTTCGATGCCGAATTTTTCCGCCAGCGGCTTGCTGGTTTTCTTCACGCGTTCGCGGCCGAAGCGGCCGATACGGCCCACCCCGGCGTCGCAACTTGCCCAATGCCACGCCTCACCGTTGTCCATGGTTTGCGCGCGGATGATGAATGACTTCGGTACGCCATGAAGGGTGTAGTCAATGACGTAGAGTTTTGCACTGTTCATAAAGCTGAAGTTCCTCCCTGTGACTTTTTTAGTGAGTACAGGGGCGGAAAAAAATTCAGTCGGATTGTAAGACAGGCGGTTACTCGCCGCTGACCGTCCAGTGCACCGCGTCCTTGGGAAACACCACCTGCTCAAGGCGGTGCGCGATGCCACAGGTCAGCGAGTCGTCGGCGGCGATGACTTTCTCTTCGGCCGACAGGCATTTGAAGATGTCCAGTTTCTGCTCGGCGTCTGCAGTTTCATCCTTGAAGATGGTGACGTAGCGCTCAAGGTCGTTGTTGAGGCTGGACAGGTATTCACGCAGGCGCGAATGGTCCACCGAGTTCTGGCTGAAGTACCAGTTCATGGGGTGTATCAGGAAACGCGATTGCGGCGCGGCAACGCGTTCGGTGCCGGCCAGGTAGACGATGATGCCCATGGACTCGATGTTGCCGGAGTTGATGGTGCGCACCGGTATGCCCAGCGACTTGATGAAGGTGTAGATGGTAAAGCCGAAGTTGGTGCTGCCGCCCGAGGACGACATGTTCAACCACAAGGAATCGGCGCCGGCCTTCAAGGCTTCAAGGCAACGGTCACGCAGGCGTTCGTGGGTACTTTGGTCGATCTGGCAATGGAAATGAACAATGTGTTGGCTCACCGTCATGTCCTTGTTTCTGCGGGGGTATGCAGGCCGGGGACGCTGCCCCGGCCCTGACTCAGCGATTAGCTGCGGCCGCCACCGTGGCTGCCTTGACCGCCTTTTTTGCTGCTATCGGGAGTTGCTTTGCTCCGGTCGTTTGGCATTTTGCCTGCAGTCGAGCCGGAAGATGCCTGTCCGCCTTTTTTGCCGGCTTCGGAGGCTTTTTCACGATCATTGGAGAAGTTTCCTGGGTTCGACTTGCCTGTGTTAGCCATGATTCTCTTCCTCTGTTTTATCGGATGTGCAAGGCCAGTGGCCCTGCATTAACTGTGAAAGGCAAAGCCGATAAAAGTTTATTGATTATAGAAAGCCGAGACGGGCGGTCTTAGTGTTTTTGGCTTGAATATTTAGTGCCAAAACGACTGTCGCCCCGCCCGTCTCGCCGGTGTGCTGTCAACAGAGGCAGAACAGCGCCACTTGCGGCTCGGCGCTGATCCATTGGTGGCAGACGCGCCAACCGCCCAGCGCGGCCATCTCGGTAAATGACTCGACGGTGAACTTGTGCGAGTTCTCGGTGTGCAGGCGCTCGCCTGCGGCGAAGTGAAACGCCTGGCCGGCCACTTGCACCACTTGTTCGCGCTGGCTGACCAGGTGCATCTCCATGCGCTGCAACTCGGCGTTCCACAGCGCCAGGTGGCGGAAATCGTCGATCACGAAGTTGCCGTTCAACTCGCGGTTCATGCGCTTGAGCAGGTTGAGGTTGAACGCCGCCGTCACACCGGCGGCATCGTCGTAGGCGGCCTCCAGGATGGCCGGCGCCTTGACCATGTCCACGCCAACGATGAACCAGGCGTTGCGCCCCAGCAACGTATGCGCCGAGCGCAGGAACTGCACGGCCTGGGGCCGGGTGAAGTTGCCGATGGTGGAGCCGGGGAAGAAGCCCACCCGTGGCTTGCCCTTGACCGCGTCGGGCAGGTGCAGGGCGCGGGTGAAGTCGTCCACCTGCGGCGCTATTTCCAGCTGGGGGTAATGCGCGCGCAGGTTGCTGGCGGCGTTGTCCAGGGCGTCCTGGCAAATGTCGATGGGCACGTAGACGCTGATCTGCGGCGCAGCGTCCAGCACCATGCGGATCTTGTCGCAGGCGCCGCTGCCGAACTCCACCAGCGCCGCACCGTCGGGGATCACCGCGCCGATCTGCGCCGCCACGTCAGTCAGCAAGCGCGTTTCGGCGCGGGTCGGGTAGTACTCGGGTGTGGTGCAGATGGCCTCGAACAGCTGCGAGCCGGCGGCGTCGTAGAAGTATTTCGGCGACAGGCTCTTGTGCGGCGCCGACAGGCCGGCGATCACGTCGCGGGCGAACTCGCTGTTGTGCAGGCCGTCCTGGCACACGTCGCGGGCCAGGCGCAGGCCGCAGAACATCCAGCGCAAGCCGGGGGTAAAGAAGTTGCGGTAGCTGGGGCGGCAGTGCTCGGGGCTGGTGATGCTGGCGCCGCCGCGCAGTACCATCTGGTTGACCATGAATTTGCCGTTGTACTCGCCCACGGCCGATGGCGCCGGGTGGAAGCCTGGGTAGGCGCAATAGGCGCTTTGCGTCCACTGCCAGGCCACATCGTCCACCTGCTCCAGCAGGCCGGTGGTGGCCGCCAGCTCCCACTCGGCTTCGGTGGGCAGGCGCGCTTCGGCCCAGGTGGCGAAGGCGCAGGCCTCGTAATAGCTGATGTGGGTGACGGGCGCATCCGGGTCCACGGGTACCAGGCCGGCCAGGGTCATCACCTGCCATTGCTCGCCGTCCTGCTGCCAGTACAGTGGCGCCTGCCAGTCATGCTCGCGGGCCACGGCCCAGCCGTCGGACAGCCACAGGCCCACGGTGGAGTAGCCGCCGGCAGCCATGAAACGCAGCCATTGGCCGTTGGTTACCAGCCTGTCGCTGATCTCGAAGGGCGCCAGGTAAGCCTTGTGGCGCGGCCCCTCGTTGTCGAAGGCGAAGCCGTCGCCGTCGTGACCGATGTCCACCAGGCCGCCGTCCAGCGCCTTGAACTGACCTTCGCGGCCGGCGGCGTCGGCGGGCCAGGCCGGGTCGTAGGCGGGTTTGAGCGCCGACAGGCTGAACAGGTGCAAAATGTCCATCAGCAACAGTTCCTGGTGCTGCTGTTCATGGGCCAGTCCCAGGTCCACCAGCGCCAGGGTGGCGGCGTCGAGGTCCATGGCCAGCAGGCTGCCCATGTGCAGGTCGACGTATTGCCGATAGGCCATTACCTGGTCCAGCGCCGGGCGGGTCATCAGCCCCCGCTGGGGCCGCGGCTGGCGTGGCCCCACGGCTTCATAGTACGAGTTGAACAGGTAGACGAAGCTGGGATCGAACGGCCGGTATTCGGGCAGGTTGGGCACCAGCAGGAAGGTCTCGAAGAACCAGGTGATGTGCGCCAGGTGCCATTTGGTCGGGCTGGCGTCGGGCATCGACTGCGCCACCATGTCTTCCGGGCTCAGGGGGCTGGCCAGGCGTTCGCTATGGCGCCGCACCTGGCGGTAGCGCTGCAGCCGTTCATCGGCCAGGGTAGGCAGGGTTTCCAGGGCGTGGCGTGGCATGAGGTTCATCAGTCAAGGCTCCGCGGCTGCGTCGATGGCGACGTGAGTTGGCGAGGTGACTGCCCGGCAAGCGGCCTACAGGCCCAGGGCATCGAGTGTCTTGGCGTCGGGCTGGCCGTCGAAAAAGTCCGCCAGCACCTGGTTGAACGGGCTGGGGTCATCGGCGGCATTGGCAAACAGGGTCATGCACGAGCGTAGCTTGAGGTCATCGGGCGGGGCGAAGATCTGCCCGACCGCTCGTCCTGTCAGTGCCCCTACCGCTGCAGTCGCCTGCAGCAAGCGCGGGCCCAGCAGCGGGTGCTGCAGGTAGGCAAGCGCTTCGCCGGCACCGCTGATGGCGAACTGGCGCGCCATGTCCGTGCGCCCCAGGCCCTGGATCTGCGGGAATATGAACCACATCCAGTGGGTGCGCTTCTGGCCGCCCTGCAACTCGTGCAGGGCCTGCTCGAACACCGGGCGCTGGGCTTCGACGAAACGCTGGAGGTTGTAGGTATCCATGGGGCTCACCGCGCAAGGGGCAGGTCTTCTGATGACCGTGGCGGTGGCGGTGAGTTCTAAATAGTTCGGTGTGGGGGCCGGGACGCGGCCTGGCGGCCGCTGCTACGGGAACGGTGCTGATAACAACTGTCTGTTGGTTTCAGCCTGGCACCTGTAGGAGCCGGCCGTGCCCGCGAAGCAGACGCCGCATGATTTCAGGCCCTGCGCGGTGAGGCCTTCGCGGCCACGGGCCGCTCCTACAGCGGGCCAGGTTGACCTGAAGGTTTGCCGGAAACCACGATGACGTAGCAGCTGCCGCAGGCTGCGTCTTGCATGCGCGGTGCATCAGGCTCACTGCGGCGCCCAAGACGCGGCTGTGGCCGCTGCTACAGCGGCCTGCGTAGCAGCAACTGTCTGTTGGGCACCTGTAGGAGCGGGCCGTGCCCGCGAAGCAGACGCCGCAGTATTTCTGGCCCTGCGCGGTGAGGCCTTCGCGGCCAGAGGGCGCTCCTACAGCGGGTTGACCTGAAGGTTTGCCGGAAACCAGGATGACGTAGCTGCCGAGGCTGCGTCCGGCCGCGCTGCGATTACAGGGAGGGCGGCTGCGGCCGCTCATGCACCAATGCCAAGGTCGCATCCAGCAGTTTCACCATCTCATCGATGTCCCGGCGCATGTCCATGTGCTGGCGCGCTTCATCATGCAGTTCCAGGCGCAGCTTGAGCCGCGACAGCGGCGTGCGCAGATCATGGGACACTGCCCCCAGCAGGTAGCCGCGCTGGCGCAGCTGTTCGCGGATACGCCATTGCATGCGGTTGAAGGTCTGGGTCGCCTGCCGCGCCTCCAGCAGGCCGTATTCCAGCACCGGCAGCGGCGGGCTATCAAGGTCATCACTGAGGCGCTCCGCCGCCGCGCTAAAGTGACGAATGGGCCGCGACAGCAGCTTGGAGCAGTACCAGGCTGCCACCACCAGGGTGCTGATCTGAATCACCAGCGGCACGATCGGGCCGTCGAACGGGGTGCGCGGCGGTGGCGGTGGCAGGGGCTCGTCCAGGTCCAGCTCGCGCAGCTCCATGGCGTGGAAGCGCGCGTCTTCCTGCTGCTTGCCATAGGCCTGGAACCACACGAATGCCAGGCAATGGGCGAGCATGATGGCCAGCACGGAAATGCCGAACAGGCGGGCGAACAGGGAATTGGCGAAGCGCGGCAGACGAAAGCTGGACATGCGGGGGCTCTTGGGCCGGATAGATCCGAGCAACCAGCATCGCGCCCGGTTGTGTCGCGTTGATTTCACGAATGTATCGGTAAATGCGGGAAAAATGGATGGTTTGTGGCGAAGGTACAGGTTTGAAATCGCTAGAAACAAAAAACCGGGCATTAGCCCGGTTTTAGAGATCTTCGGAAAATAGTCAGCGCGGAATGTCAGCGTCCGGTGTGCGGCTACCCGCCTTGCCAGCGAACACCGAGCCTTCTACCTTGGCAAAGGCATCAATTGCTGCCTCGGAGAAAAAGCTTCTGTAGTGCGGCGAGCGCTGGATGCGTTCGAGCTTCGCAAGTGCTTCTTCTTTGATTCTGGGGTTGGCGTTAGCGGTCATCTTCATGTACCTCGCTGGTAAGGTCATCATAGGTTGGCCGAAGGTCATAGGCAAGACCGACTCCGGCGACGTGCTCAAACCCCTCTTGATAATAAGCGTCGCGCGCTCCGGGGTTAGGGTCGTTGATAACGACATAATTCATGCCGAGCAGCAGGGCGTAGTTGCGCGCGGCACTCAACGCCAGCGGTGCGATATACCCACGGGTAGGCAGGCTGTCGTCGGGATTACGCTCCAGGTACAGGACAAAGATTTTCTCCCGGCTCGCCTTGGGCGTCGCCCAGCACAGCCCTGCCAGAGTTCCTTCGTACCAGATGGCTACGTCTAGGGCCACGAAGTGGGCTGGCCTGGTCTTCCATGCAAGAACCCTCTCCCAGCCGAAGTCATACGCAGTCAACCAGGCTTCATACTGTGCCACAGCGCTACCATCGATTTCCTTCATGGCCAGCAGGGGCCGCTTGTAACGCACCGGTCTGGTTGTAAATTCCTGTATCGCCGCTTCACGGGCGGCATCCTGGAAACTTCTGAGTGTTTCGAGATTCACGTACGGCTTCCCTGAGCAGCAACTCCATTGGGCGGGATGGTAAGCCTTGAGTTGCTGGGAAGCAGGCGAAACTCTGTATGGAGATTTTTCGATTCGACGGTGTAGATGGAACGCCAGTAAAAATGGGCCTTCGCGGCTTGGAAGTGTGGAGGGGGATGGAAGGGCTGCGGCAAACTGCCACGCTGAAAACCACTCGCATTTGCGACCGTTGCTCAGCTAAGTCTTTGCTTCTCAAGCACAATCCCGGACAATCGCCCCCCCTTTTATGGCTGGGGCGCTGCCTGCTTCATGTTTCATCCCGTCTCGGCCACGTATGAATAACCGGCAAGCGGAGATTCGACCGGATGAATGAACAGGCCAACAGCCTCGACCAACACTACGCGGCGCCACAAGCGACGCTGAGCCGTTGGAACCGTCACGACACTACCTGGATGCTGGGCCTGTTCGGCACGGCTATCGGCGCCGGAACCCTGTTCCTGCCGATCAACGCAGGCCTTGGCGGTTTCTGGCCCCTGCTGATCCTGGCCTTGCTGGCCTTCCCGATGACGTTTTACGCCCACCGTGGCCTGACCCGCTTCGTGCTGTCGGGCCGTGAAGGCGCCGACATCACCGAGGTGGTGGAAGAGCATTTCGGTACCAAGGCCGGCGCGCTGATCACCTTGCTGTACTTCTTCGCCATCTTCCCCATCCTGCTGATCTACAGCGTGGCGCTGACCAACACCGTGGGCAGCTTCATCGAACACCAGCTGCACCTGCAGCCGCCACCGCGTGCCCTGCTGGCGTTGGTGCTGATCGTCGGCCTGCTGGGCGTGGTGCGCTGCGGCGAGCGCTTCATCGTCAAGGCCATGAGCCTGATGGTGTACCCGTTCATCGTCGCGCTGCTGCTGCTGGCGTTGTTCCTGGTACCGCACTGGACCGGTGGCATCCTCAGCACCGCCAGCAATGTGCCTGAGCCATCGGCGTTTCTGCACACGCTGTGGCTGGCGATTCCGGTGATGGTGTTCTCGTTCAACCACTCGCCGATCATCTCCGCCTTCGCCGTTGACCAGAAGCGCCGTTACGGCGCCAACGCCGAACAGCGCAGCTCGCAGATCCTGGCCCGTGCCCACGGCCTGATGGTGGTGATGGTGCTGTTCTTCGTGTTCAGCTGCGTGCTGACCCTGTCGCCGGAGCAACTGGCGGAAGCCAAGGCACAGAATCTGTCGATCCTGTCGTACCTGGCCAACCACTTCAGCAACCCGACCATCGCCTTCGCCGCGCCGTTGATTGCTTTCGTGGCCATTGCCAAGTCGTTCCTGGGCCACTACATCGGTGCCAGTGAAGGTCTCAAGGGCCTGATCGTGAAAAGTGGCCGCCGCCCGGCCGCCAAGACCATGGACCGCGTTGTGGCGGCATTCATGCTGGTGGTGTGCTGGCTGGTGGCGACCCTGAACCCGAGCATCCTGGGCATGATCGAAACCCTGGGTGGCCCAGTGATCGCTGCCATCCTGTTCCTGATGCCGATGTACGCCATCCGCCGCGTGCCGGCCATGCGCAAATACGCCGGCAAGCTGTCGAACCTGTTCGTGGTGATCGTCGGCCTGGTGGCCATTTCGGCACTGGTCTACACCCTCTAAAACGCGAACCCACCCGTAGCAGCTGCCGAAGGCTGCGTCCAGCCGTGACGCGGCCTGACGGCCGCTGCTACGGGCGAGTGGGCTAACGCAACTGCAGCAGCCAACCCGGCTGCTGCAGCCCATCAAACAGCCTTCCATAATCCGGGTGCAGCCGCGCCGGTACTCGCGTGCGCCGGTATTCGCCGGGCGCCAGGCCCAGGTATTTGCGGAACGCCCGCGCCAGTTGCTGGCCATCCCCCAGGCCGCCACGGCGGGCGATCTTGTCCACCGGCAGGTCGCTGTCCAGCAACGCCTGGCGTGCCATGTCCAGCCGCAATAACACCAGCAGTCCATAGGGTGAACAGCCGCAATCCTGGCGCAGCAGCCGGCGCAGGGTGCGTTCGCTGGTGTGCAGTTGGGCGGCGGCCTGGGCCATGTTCAACGGTTGGTCCAGGCGCGGCAGCCACCAGCGGCACAGGCGCAGGGCCGGGCCATCGGCGGTGGGTGCCTGCAGGTTTGCGCCGGGGGGCGGGCAGGGCAGGCCGCGCACGGCGGCGCAGTGGTCGCGCAACAGCAGCAGGGCCATGTCGCTGGCGCTCATGCGCTCGCTGGTGGTGTAGAACGGGCCGTCTATCTGCAAGCTGCCGCGGCTGTGTACCCGCAGCGCCGGGTAGCGCTGCCCCAGCAAGGCGCTGAGGGCGCCGTGGGTGGTGACCTGGCGGCCGTCCAGCAGCCCCGCCGCCGCCAGCCAGAACACCCCCGCACCCAACGCCACCACTCGCCGCGCGCCCGGCTGCACCTGGCGCAGCCACTGCAACAGCGGTGCGCACGGGCTGTCCAGGGCGTGGGCAGGGCCATGGGCGATGATCAGCGTGTCGGGGGCCAGCGGCAGGTGGGCCTCCAGGGGCTGGGTCTGCACGCTCACCCATGGCATGCCCGGCGAGCGCAGCGGCGCGCCATCCAGCGAATACACCCGCGCCCGCAGGCTGGCGCCCCTGCGCAGGTTGCAGCAAGGCCGCAGGTCCAGGGCGTGCAGGGTCTCCAGCAGCTTTATCACATCACCCACATAACAGCCCGGGTAGCTGAGGATGGCGATCTCCCGCACGGTTTCGCCCAGCACGGCAAGGCCGGCGCCAGGCGCCTGGGCACGTGGGCCCGGGGAGGGAATGTGGGTGGTGGTGTGCAAAAAAATCAAGCCCCGGCCAACTGTGCCGTTAATACCTTCAAGGCAGAAATATTTTCGGCGGCCGCGAAGAAATGTGGCCATTGGCTGTCATCTACGGGTCGCGCTTTTGGCGCTGACACGGGATATTGACGCGCCGTCAAAACATAGACGTCAAAATATAGTCAGTTAGCTATAGAGGGTCAAGCCTTAAAGCTATGCATCTTGAGAGTTCAACAGCATGAAGATGGAGCAGTCGGTCGGCGCTACTTCCCCGGTAGATGCCAAAGGATTGACAGTGATCGAGGCGCTGGGCCCGTCCCTGGACGGCCTGGGCCAGCGCATCTCCGATATAGCTGAATCGCTAGGCGGCAAGCGCAACCTGGCGCGCCAGTCTGGTGTGCACGAGACCCAGCTGTACAAATACATCCGTGGCGGCAGCGCGCCCAGCCTGGCGGTGTGCGTGGCCATGGCGCGTGCGGCGGGTGTGAGCCTGGACTGGCTGATTGCCGGGCAGGCGCCGCTGCCCGCAAACCCGGACCACAGTGTGCTGGTGCAACGCTACCCGGCCCTGGCCTGCGCCGCCGGCCTGCCCTGGCCGGGCAGCGTGGCGGCCATCGAACCTTTGGCCCTGAACCGAGTCGAAGTGCAGCAACATGGCCTGGCCGAGCACAGCCTGCTGGCGGTGCAGGTGCCCCGTGGCCAGGGCTGCGCGCCGTTGGCTCAGGGCGGCACGGTGCTGATCGACCGAAGCGCACCGGGCCTGGCCGGTGACGGCCTGTACCTGCTGGAACTGGGCGGCGCGGTGCGGGTGCAGCGCGTGCAATTCCAGTGCGATGGCTCGCTGCTGCTGCTGGCCATCAATGAACAGTTCCGCGACCTGCAATTGCCGCAAAAACGCCACGCGGAACTGAGCGTCATCGGCCGCGTGGTGTGGATCTGCAGCTGGCAAGGCTGAATTGGCCGGATATGCCGCGCTTGTGGCCGGATGTGCAACGGTTTGGCCGCCCCTGCGAAGGGCTCGACACGTAAGCTGGAAAAAGGTCACCAGGCGGCATTCCAGACGCTCGGGACCTGCCCACTTACGCAACGCTTTTCGCAGGAAATTCCCCCATGCTCGACTCCAAGTTCCTCAAGGCCGGGGCTGTCGCCCTGATCGGCCTGGGCATCGCCTTTGCCAGCAATGCCAACGCCTCCACCGCCACTGCCGACATGAGCGTCAGCGCCACCGTGGTCGCCTCGTGCTCGGTGTCCGCCGGCGCCATGGCGTTCGGTTCCTACTCCGGCACCGCCGTCACCTCCAGCGCTGCCCTGTCGGTGACCTGCACCAATGATGCGCCCTACACCATCGCCCTGGGCGCGGGCAGCGGCACCGACGCCACCACTTCGGCGCGCCTGCTGACCAACGCCTCGGACAGCAGCTCCACCCTCAGCTATGGCCTGTACCAGGACAGCAGCTACGCCACCAGCTGGGGCGACACCACCGGCACCGACACCCTGGCCGGCACTGGCTCGGGCGCCGCGCAGGCGATCACCGTGTACGGCAAGATCCCTGCCAGCCAACTGACCGCCAGCACCGGCAGCTACTCCGACACCGTGGTTGTCACCGTCAACTACTGAGCCGTCGGCGAGCCCCCTCATGAACCCTGTCACACGCCTATCCATGGCCTGTGCACTGGCCGGCCTGTGCGCGCTCGCGCCGCAGGCCCGCGCCCAGGCACTGGACATTATCCCCATCGCCCAGGTGCTGGACGCCGGCCAGCACACCGCCAGTTTCACCCTCAGCAACCGCAGCGACCGCGTCACCCGCGTGCAGGTGCGCAGCTTTCAATGGGCCCAGGCCGGCAATGCCGACCAGTTGACGCCCACCCAGGCGCTGCTGGTCAGCCCGCCGTTCGCCAGCATCGCCCCCGGCCAGTCGCAGACCATACGTATCCTGCTGCGTCAGCCAACCGGTGCCACCGAGCAAGCCTACCGCGTGGTGTTCGACCAGTTGCCCGACGCCGACCCCAGCAAAGTCGCCCTGGCGTTCCGCCTGACGGTGCCGGTGTTCGCCAACCCGGCAGGGCCAGCCAAGGCCGACGTGCAATGGCGCACCGTGCAGGACAACGGCCAGTGGTACTTGCTGGCGCACAATGCCGGGCAGGCCCACGCGCAGTTGGCCAACCTGAGCCTGGCAGCAGCCGATGGCCACGCGCTGAAACTCAGCCGCCCGGCCTTGCCCTACCTGCTGGCCGGCCAGGATGGCCGCTGGCTGATCAAGGCTGCGGCCCAACCGCTGCAGGCCGGCGCGCGCCTGCACCTGACCACCAGCGGCCGCGGCAGCGCAATGGACAGCTGGCTGACCCTCGACCAGGGCCGTTGAACACCCAGCCCTGCCGGCGCCTGCTGTTGCTGCTGGCCCTGGCCAGCCCCTTGTCGGCGCATGCCGACACCTTGCTGCTGGAAGTGCTGGTGAACGGCCGCAGCCGCGCCGCTGCCCAGGAAGTGGACGCGCAGGGTGGGCAACTGCTGGTAGCCGCCGATGACCTGGCGGCGCTGGGCATTCGCCGCCCGCAGAACGCCGAAGCCCAGGTCGACCTGACCCAACTGGCAGGGGGGCACTGCCGTTACGACCAGGCCGCCCAGCGGCTCTACCTGGAGCTGCCCGACCGCGACCTGGTCGCCCAGCAATTGCGCCACGACCCCGCTCGCCCCGAGGCCAGCGGCCTGCGCAGCGACCCTGCCGCCGTGCTCAATTACGACACCCAATACACCCGCGCCAGTGGCCAGGCCAGCACCAGCACCCTGGCCACCTTGCGCCTGCTGGGCGGCCCCGGCGTGCTGGAGACCAGCACGTTGCAGACCCGCAGCCCCACCCTGGACAGCACCGTGCGCCTGGACACCACCTGGAGCCTTGCCGACCTTGACCACCTGCGCAGCTGGAAGGTGGGTGATGTGGTCAACGGCGGGCTCGGCTGGACCCGCCCGGTGCGCCTGGCCGGCCTGCAGATGGCTACCAACTTCGGCCTGCGCCCGGATCTGGTCACCTACCCGCGCCCGGGCATCAGTTCCAGCGTGGCGGTGCCTTCCTCGGTGGACATTTACGTCAACGGCCTGCACCAGCTCAGCGGCCAGGTCGAGCCGGGGCCGTTCGAAGCCAGCCAGTTGCCGGTGGCCACCGGCAGCGGCGACATCGCCGTGGTGGTCAAGGACGCCAGCGGCCGGCAGACCACCCAGACCCTGCCGTTCTACACCAGCAGCCTGCTGCTCAGCCCCGGCCTGGATGCGGTGTCCGTGGAAGCCGGCAGCGTGCGCAAACATTACGCCAGCCAGTCCGCCGACTACGCCCAGGGCGCGGCGTCGTTCAGCTGGCGGCACGGCGCCAGCGACCGGCTGACATGGGAAAGCCACCTGGAAGCCAGTGATACCCTGGCCATGGGCGGGGCAGGGCTGGACTGGCTGCTGGGCCAGGTGGGCGTGCTCAACCTGTCGCTGGCCGGCAGCCAGTACCAGGGCCAGGCCGGCCAGCAGTACGGCATCGGCTTCAGCCATGCCAGCCGCGTGTTCAACGCAGGTTTCAGCGTGCTGCGTGCCGACCATGCCTTCAATGACCTGGCCTCGGCCAACGGTGACGATCGCCCCGGCACCAGCCTGCGCGCCAACCTGGGCTGGTCGCTGCCGGGCATGGGCTCACTGGGCGTGGTGTTCACCAGGAAGCGCGTGAACATCTACGACGACTACGCCCTGACCTCCAGCAGCGTGCAGACCACGGCCCTGTCGGTGACCTATTCGCGGCCGCTGCCCTGGGGCGCCTACGGCTCGATCACCGCGCTGCATGACTACACCGGCACTACCGGCAATGGCCTGTTCCTGGGCCTGTCGATACCCTTCGGTGACGGCGCCACCCTCAGCGCCAGCAGCAACCGCAGTGGCAACAGCAGCTACCAGACCGTGCAGGCCGAACGCCCGGCGGTGGAGCGCGGGGACCTGGGTTGGCGGGTGGCCCACGAGACCGGCGACCTGGACCGCGACGACCTGGCCCTGAGCTACAAATCGCCCTATGGCCTGGTCAGTGGCGAGACCGAGCGCACCGCTGCCAGCACCGACTGGCGCGCCGGCGCCCAGGGCGCGGTGACGCTGCTCGGCGGCCACCTGTTCGCCTCCAACACCATCGATGATGCCTTCGCCCTGGTGGACACCGATGGCCTCGCCAACGTCACCGTGCGCCAGGAAAACCGTGACCTGGGCCGCACCGACCGCAACGGCCTGCTGTTCGTCGACCAGTTGCGCGCCTTCGAGGACAACCATTTGTCCATCGAACCAGGCGACGTGCCGCTGGACGTCGAACTGGGCACCGACCAGCTGCACCTCACGCCCGGCGACCGCAGCGCGGTGCGCGCGCACTTCGCCGTGCATCGCAGCCAGAACGCCACCCTGCACCTGCGCGACGCCCGCCAGCACGCACTGCCCGTGGGTGCCACCGCCACCCTGGTGGCCAGCGGCGAGCAAGCGGTGGTGGGCTATGACGGCGAGGTGTTTTTCCAGCAGGTGGCCGCCCATGACCAGGTGCGCGTGCAAGCCGCGGGGCGCCCGGCGTGCACGGCCCGTTTCGATTACCACGCCGAGCCGGGGCGTATCCCCGACATCGGCCCCCTGACCTGCCAATGAGGACCTTGCGCCATGCGCTATCTGTTATTGCTGATGCTGTTACCCCTGAGCCCCGCCGCGCTGGCCTACAGCTGCTCGGTGGCGTCGACACCCCTGTTGTTCGGCAGTGTCGCCGGCATCGCCGACCAGAGCCGCACCAGCACCGCCAGCGTCACCGTCACCTGCCAGGCGGGCGCCAGTGCCGCCAGCGTCGGCTACAGCCTGTACCTGGACACCGACGGCAGCACCACCCAGAGCTTGCGCAACGGCAGCGGCACGGCCCAGTATCAGCTGTTCACGGCCAACGGCCGGCAGCCGATCGTGGGCAGCCAGGCCTTCGCCAGCGACAGCTACACCCTGGCCGCCCACGCCAGCGTCAGCCGCACCTACACGGTGTACGCGCGCATGCAGCCGGGGCGCCAGGGTTCACCTGGCACCTACCAGGCGGTGAACGCCATCCGGTTGGTGTACTGATGTTCAGGAGGCTATTCATGACCCCGCGCAGGCCGGTGTACCTGGCCGGTTTCGATGTATTCCGCCGCGATGCCGTGGCCTACGGGCAATACCTCAAGAGCCTGTGCGCCGAGCAGGGCTTGGACGGTCTTTACCCCTTCGACAACGACCTGCCCGCGGGCCTTGCGGGGCTGCCGGCGGCGCGCTGGATCTGTGCGCAGAACATCGAGATGATCCGCCGCAGCGACGCGGTGCTGGCCAATCTCAATGTGTTTCGCGGCCAGGAACCGGACTCCGGCACTGCCTTCGAAGTAGGCCTGGCAGTGGCCCTGGGCAAGCCGGTGTGGGCCTATTTCGCCCCCGACCGCAGCCTGCGCGAACAGGTGCCCCACGATGTCCAGGGCTATGACGCCCAGGGTTTCGCGGTGGAAGATTTCAACCTGCCGCGCAATTTGATGCTGGCGGCCAGCTGGGCAGGGTACAGTGCTACGGTCGAACAGGCTGTTGGCGATTTGCGCCGGCACCTGGCATCGGCACCTTGAGGAGACAGACGGCAATGGACGAAGTCCAGCAACTGGGCGAAATGCTCAAACAATACGCCCTGAGTGAAGAACACAAGAAGCAGCAGTTCGAGGCCCAGTGCAGCCACTGGACCCAAAGCATCAATGCCTTGTACCAGCGCATCGAACAGTGGCTGCAGCCGCTGCGCGAAGGCGGCCTGGTGGAGATCAGCCGCGAGCCCTACCTGGCCGCCAACGCCAGCTTCCCGGCGCCGCTGTCGCCCTTCGCCAGCCACAAGCTGAGTATTACCCTGGCGCTGCGCAGCGTTGAATTCGTGCCCGAGGTAATGGGCGCCAAGGGCGTGATCTCGCTGGCAGTGATGGGCCTGACCTCCGACCGCTACGGCAGCATCAGCCTGGTGTGCACGCCGCCGTCCGAGGACTGGCAGTGGCGCAAGGACCGTGGCGTCAAGGAAGCCGAGACCCACGCGCTGACCGCCGACTACCTGGCGCAACAGCTGCAGGCGCTCATCCCTCGGCCGCATCGGGACTGACGCCAGCATGTTCGACCGCTACCCCGTGCAGGCCTGCGCCGACGACTATGTTCACGGCGAGGTGATCGCCCCCCATTGCCACGCGCAGATCCAGTTCATCCATGCCATCGGCGGGGTGATGCGCGTGACGACCGCCCAGGGTAGCTGGGTGGTGCCGCCGGGCCACGGGTTGTGGGTACCGGCGGCGGTGGAACACGACATCCGCATGACCGGCGAGGTGCGCATGCGCACGCTGTTCATCGACCCCACGGCGCTGGGCTTCGCCGTGCCTGCCTGCCAGGTGGTGCAGGTGACGGCGCTGGTGCGTGAGCTGATCCTGGCCGCTATCGGCAGCCTGGGCCAGGCCCAGCGCGAGGGGCGTGACCACTGCCTGCTGGGCCTGCTGTTCGCCGAACTGCAAACCGCGCCGCCGCTGGCCGCCCACGTGCGGCTGCCCAGCCAGCCACGGCTGAAGGCCCTGTGCGAAGCCTTCGTCGCAGACCCGTCGCGCGAGTCCTGCCTGCAGGACTGGGCCGACCAGAGCAGCATGAGCTCGCGCACCCTGGCGCGGCTGTTCCAGCGTGAGCTGGGCATGACCTTCGGCGAATGGCGCACCCGCACGCGGCTGATCCTCAGCCTGCAACGCCTGGCCTCGGGCAAATCCATTCTCGAAGTGGCCCTGGAACACGGCTACCAGAGCCCCAGCGCCTTCAGCGCCATGTTCAAGCGCGAACTGGGGCATGCGCCGAGTCATTATCAACCTGCCTGACCTGCCGGCTGCGTAGCCGCTGCCGCCAGGCTGCGCTGGCCTTCGAGCACGGCGTTTATCTCCAGTATTCCTTCGATGCGGGATTCACATTTATTGATTCCCAGTTGGCCTATTTGTTTTGTTTTTAACTATCTCAGTTCTTTGTCTGGTTTCAATATGTTGCTTAATTGTTGTTACTTGTTTTTTGTATTGCGGTTTGTAACTCGTCAAGTCTGCGGGCGCTATCTGTAGGAATTATCAACTCGCTTCGTGGGATGCCTCTCTAGTGGCGGTATAGGGTAGTAATTCCCGCAATCTTGCCCTAGTTTTTCTTGCTCATCTATCAAGGGGTTTGCCCGCATTTTACGCGGCGCAACAGATACAGAGTCGAACACTTTACTGGTTGCACCGGCGATGTTCGGTGTGCAGCAATTCCTGTCCGTAAATGATGTATGGGGTGGCGAGTTTTATATTCGTGCGCCCGTATCTGATGCACCAAAGTATTCGAAATCTGCATCCGCACTATCACCCGCTGACCCAGGAGGCCTGACCATGGCTGAAGCCCCGCGCATCCTCTTCGACCACACCCGCCACCGCCTCAGCATCAGCCAGTTGCAAGCGCCCCTGGACGTACTGGCCTTCGCAGGCGAAGAGCGCCTGAGCCAGTGCTTCACCTACCGCATCGAATTCACCAGCCCGGTGCAGGACATCTCACCCGAACAGGTACTGCGCTGCGACGCCATTTTCCGCCTGTTCCCGTTGCCGGTGAAACCGCTGTACCGCGGCCACGTGGTGCCGCCGCCCAAGCCGCTGCGCAGCGTGCGCGGGGTGATCACCGGCTTCCGACGGCTGTCCGGCTCGCGCGACGAGGCGCGCTACGAAGTCACCCTGCAACCCAAGCTGGCGCTGCTGGCGCGCGGCAAGCAGTACCGCATCTACCAGCGGCAGAGCGTGCCGGAAATCGTCGAGAGCATCCTGCGCCGCCACTATTTCGAAGGCTACGAGTTCCACA